>JBGTKO010000033.1:0-2171 GCA_041744595.1 Pirellulales bacterium | reverse complement strand
GCGCCGTGCAGTGTGATGACCAGCGTGCCTTCGCTGAGCACCACAGTCACCGCCTGGGGGGCATGGCCGGTGCGTTGTTCCTGAAACGTACGGACAACTGTGGCGACCTGTGGCGCCATGGTTAAATTGCTTCTAAACTTGTGGACCTCCAGCGTCATCACTGAATTTTTATGTCACGCATGGCGTCGTGAGAACAACATCGAATGCCTATTCCCCCCCAATCGTTTCGAACACATTTCCAAACGCGGCCCGGCATTCGCGGGCGCAAAAAAAAGCCGCCGTGGTGCGACACCCAACAAAGGGGTATCAGGCCACGGGGTATCAGGCCACGACGGCTTACTCGTTAACCGGCCTCCCTAAACTTACGGGGTGTCGTTCACCTAGTTATCCGACTCGCCGAGTTTTTAATGCGATTGGCCGCCTACACTGTATGCCGACACAAGCGCAAAAGCAAAATTATTGTTTCTATGTGGCTCGGGGGCGTTCTCCGAGCAAGAGCACCGGGTCCAGCGGCCTTGAACGCAGGCCCCATATGTGCGGTCCACGTGGCCGCGGGGCTTGCACAGCCACTGTGAGTTCGCCTGCCTCCTTTGGTTATTCAGACCGCGGAGAGCACGAACCGCAGTGATTTTAACGGGAATCCCGCACAAGGGATAGGTCGGTCAACGGCAGAGCGGGAACCGAAACCGGCAAAACTCTGAAAATCCCCGTGCATGAGAGGGACAAACTCGACGATCCCCCACGTCACCCGACTGCCATCCGAAAATTCCACGTTTCCGGTTGCCTTGGGAACCCAGTCCGCCGAGCCGCAGCCGGTGAGACAGGCGATGGCCAGAAGGCCGAGGCCGGCGATGGCCATTGCTTCATTCCGCATGACCATCATGGCGATTACAGAGCCGCCCGAGAACGTCCGGGTCGATGGTCGGCGAAACGTTCGTGACCCGGCCGTCGGCGAAAGCGAAGTGGCATGTGCCTGGATGCCAGCTTCCAAACACGAACGTCGCCATGCCGGCCACGTCGTCATCCGGTCCGTCGGCCAGCGGGCCCCCGGGGCCGCCGACACGGCTCATGGAAGTCATCCTCCTTCCCTCGAACGCGGGACCGCAATCAGGCGGCAGGAGAAGATTGGTCCGGCGGACGTGCATCTCACCTGCGAGGAGCGTTCGCGAAAAGCCGTCGGTCACATCGCGGGCCTTGACGTGGTCTCGCCAGCGGAGCGTACCCGGCAAGGGCCGGCTGGAAATGATGATGCCGGAGCCGTTGCCTCCCTGTGAGAAATCGCCTTGCTGCGAATCGAAACCAGGTGACAGATCGCCATGATTGCCTCCGAAGTCTGTAAGACCTCCTCCCTCCATCATCAAGCCAGGCGTCCGGCAGCCGCAGGGACTTGTGATCGGCGGCACCATCGTCGCAGGCATGAGTGCTGTCGAAGGCGTTCGGCGAGTGGGGCAGAGAAGCGAAGGAATGACAAGTTGACGAACCACCTCCGGCTGGAACGCATAGGACGTGCCGTGGTCCCATGCGGTGGCGGCCGCGGTCTCTTCGAGCCAAGGCAGGATTCGAAAGACCCAGGTCGGGCCATCAGCGGCCATCGGCTCGTCGATACGGGGAGCGATACGGGCCGGTGGAAACATCCGCATTGCCGTCTCGAACTGGCCTGTCGCAAGTGTTACTTGCCGCAGGTTGTTTCGACATGTCGTCGCCCGGGCCGCCTCCCTCGCCGATTGGATACCAGGGAACAGGAGGCCGGCAAGGCCGGCGATCACCGCGACAGCGACGAGAAGCTCGACGAGCGACAGGCCATCCCGGCTGCGGCGATCACGAATGTCTACTGAGACGACCATGAAGACTCCCCTGGTCAAGACGCAGAATGCCGCAATCCAAACAATCATGAATGATAGCTCAGCTTCGGTGTCAGTCCCAAAGCCCGGTCCCAACAGCCTTGTTCCTGTGGAAGAGACAGGCCCCTCCCAGCCTCAATTCGGCACGATGGCGATCTGGGCGGGGCTCCCGACCACGATCTGGGGCTGCTTGTCGCGCTCCTCGATCCGCCCACTCGCGAGGATATTCTTGTCGAGATAGTGCTGGGCCGGCTCGCCCCGCCTTCTTGTCAGGTCTCCGTTGCGAAAACGTGGGCGGCGGAGGCACCAGCCGGCCACGAGACCGGTCGC
>JBGTKO010000032.1:0-1520 GCA_041744595.1 Pirellulales bacterium | reverse complement strand
CGGAATCAATGCACCATCGGAAGTTCCGGTGCATCGCCAGGAAGTCTACGAGGCGATCCAGCGGGAGAACCTTCGGGCCGCCCGTCTCGAACCAGGTGACACCGAAGATATCGGTCGGTATGCGAACCGGAGCCCAGGCCGTCCCGACGACCCGCGGTAGGGGCCAGCTTTCGGCTTTTGCCTATGGCTCTGGCCAACGGCCACGTCACGTGGGGAAGTAGTCGGGCTCGTTGCCGGCCTTCCACTTGATGTTGCAGCCCATGCTCGGAATCTGCGGATCGAGCGGTGGCTTTCCTGCGAGGAGCGCATCGATCGCAGCACGCAGGTCGTGGCCGGTCACGGGCACGTCGCTTCCCGGGCGGCTCGGGTCGAGCTGGCCGCGGTAGACAAGCCTGCGATCGGCGTCGAAGAGGTAAAAGTCTGGCGTGCAGGCCGCGTGGTAGGCCTTCGCGACCTCCTGCGTGTCGTCGTAGAGATAGGGAAAGGAATACCCCCGCTGCTCGGCTTCGGCCACCATTTGCTCCGGTGAGTCGGCCGGGAAGTTTGAGACATCGTTGGAGCTGATGGCGGCAAACCCGATTCCCCGGGTCATGTATTCGTGGCCGAGCGCCGCAAGCTCGTCGGCCACATGCTTCACGAACGGGCAGTGGTTGCAGATAAACATCACCACCGTTCCCTTCACGCCCGCGGCGCCGGCGTAGTCCACCATGCGGCCGTCTACGTTGGGCAGCTCGAAGTCGGGGGCAACGGTGCCCAGTGGCAGCATCGTGCTCGGTGTGCGGACCATGGTTGAAAGCTCCTGATGGGTGTCCAAAACTCCTTCGTGGCTCCAGCCTACCGCATCACCTCGGAGCCCGCTTTCGGCTTCACGTGCCCGACCCCGCCCGGTCATGTCCCGCAGCGATACACGCGGCGGGCGTTGGCCGTCGTGGCGGCGGCGAACGTGGCGAGCGACTCGCCGCGAGCAAGGGCAAGACAGGCGGCGGTGTGGACCACGTTGGCCGGCTCGTTCCGCTTGCCGCGGTGTGGCTCGGGCGAGAGAAATGGGCTGTCGGTCTCGATGAGGAGCCGGTCAAGAGGCACGGCCTTCGCGACGTCCCGCACGTTGGCTGCGGACCGGAAGGTCACCATGCCGGCGAAGCCGATGAAAAATCCCAGGTCGATCGCCTCGGCTGCCTCGCTCGCCGTGCCGGTAAACGAATGAAGGATTGCGGTGAGCGGCCTGCGAGCGACCGCCTCGCGTAGCATCGCGAGGCAATCCCGAACGCTCTCCCGCATGTGGATCACGAGCGGGAGCGCCGACGCCTGCGCCAGTCGCATGTGACGATCAAAAAAATCCCGCTGCGTCCCGGCTGGCGCGGTCGTGCGATACCAGTCGAGGCCCGTCTCCCCGATCGCCGCCACGCGGCCGCTCTCGACGAGCGTCACGATCCGGTCCCACTCGTCGGGCTCGACCTCGGCAGTGTCGTTTGGATGGATGCCCGCGACGGCCACGAGCCCCTGCTCACGCGCGGCAAGCG
>JBGTKO010000031.1:0-4653 GCA_041744595.1 Pirellulales bacterium | reverse complement strand
GAAAACGGCAGCCCGCCGCGGCCGAATCGCCATCGCGGCCGTACACAAAAATCTCGATGCCGGGGCGGCCGTGGGATGGCGTGAGCCGCATGTGATTGGCGGCGCCCTCGTCGGCCAAGCTCACGACGGAGGGGAGTGGATCGTGGACGGCGAACGTTGCAGGATCGGCAAAGATCTGCCGCAGGACTCCCGTCGTGTCTGGTGCTTCGAGCGAACGGTGAAACTGGCTCACGAGGTTTGCCGGCGTGAAATGAACCCGGCCGTCGGCGGTGTCAGCAGCAGGCGAGACCGTAGCCGCATTGGCTGCCCACATGCTCGACGTGCTTGCCGATGCCGCGAGAAGGTCGGGAGCCTCGCGGAGGGCCGTGGCAAGGACAGTCGCGTCGTCGCCGTCGAAGCCGAGCGAGCGGAGCGCCGGCATGAGTGGCCGCTTCTGCGGCGGAAGGACGCCCTGCGGAATGCCGAGGTCATGGAGAAGCCGCATCTTCGCGAGGCCTTCGAGGGCCGCTGCCCGCGGATTGCTCGCCTCATGGCGGTGTCGCTGCGACGCGAGGTTGCCGACACCCAGACCGGCGTAGTGATGCGTGGGGCCGACGAGGCCGTCAAAGTTCATCTCGACGGCCGCCGGTAGCAATCGCGTCGGTGGCACGGCTATCCTTGCACGTGGTGAAACGGACACACGGAGGGTGCCATTATGCATGGTCGATGGACGAACGGATGCACTTTGATGGCCGCAATCGTATGCGTGTGCAGTTCGTTTGTCGTGGCAGACGAGGCCGACCACGCGAGGCTCGCTGAGCTCGACACGTTCTGGGAAACCATTTCAACGGCGGTGGAGACGGGGGATTTCGAGACGTATCGCAAGACGTGCCACCCAGATGGAGTCCTTGTCAGCGGGAAACGGCAACGCACGGAGCCGCTCACCCATGCCCTGAAACGATGGGAGAAGGAATTTGACGACACCCGCGAGGGACGCATGACAGCCAGCGCCTCGTTCCGCTGGACCACCCGCTACGTCGACGCGACGACCGCCTACGAGGTCGGAATCTTGCGATACGCGTTTCAGCCGGTGGGTGGGGAGGAGACCGTCGAGTACGTCGATCTCGAAGCGGTGCTCGTGAAGCATGCTGATGGCTGGAAGGTCACCTGCGAAAACCAAAAAGGCCCGACGACCGAGGAGGCCTGGAATGCCCTCCGGCCTGCACCGTAACGGCAAGCTCGTCGGTGTTCTTCGCGAGGAGCACGGGCGACCCCTCGCGGAAACCGTATTCGCTAGAGCGCATCCATCTTTGGTGTATCGCCACACACCGACATAAAAGCCCCCCGGCGCGAGCCGGGGGGACTGCGGGTAACGCGCCGTCCCGTTTGTCATCACAACCGGGCTCGCCCAACCACCCACCGTCCCCACGCTGGCGCGAGGGGCTTCTATGCTCAGCCGCCACACATAACCCGGATGCGCTCGAGCGGATGACATGCCAGGAGTCGTGTCCCTCGAATTCGTAGCCCGGTCACTCCGTGACCGGGTCAATGCGATCTGCACTGGCCAGGCCCGGGGGAATCTGCTTGGGTGGCGTGACCGCTGATCGTTCGAGCGAAGCCACGGGATACGAACAATAGTCGATCGCGTAAGAGCCACTCGGCCTGTGGTTGCCGCTTTTGCCGACCCCGCCAAACGGAAGACGGCTCGAAGCACCCGTCGTCTGGCAGTTCCAGTTGACGAGGCCCGCACGCACGCGGTGACGAAACGTTTCGTAGGTGGCCGCGTCGTCGCAAAGCAGCCCGGCGACGAGGCCATACGCGGTGCGGTTGGCTTCGGTGATCGCTCCATCGAGGTCCTTCACGCGAATCACCTGGAGGAGCGGCCCGAACCATTCGGTGTCGGCTCGGTCGGTGACGGCCGTCACGTCGATGATGCCAGGGGATAGGAGCGTGATGCGATCGCGGCCTGGCTTCATGCGGGCAAGCGAAACTCCGCCGCGGGCGATGAGGTCTTCTTGGTAGGCCAAGAGTCGCTCCGCGGTCGCCTCGTCGATGACCGGCCCCATGAAAGGTTCTGGTGTGTCGTCTGGAGTGCCGACGCGGAGCGTGGCGGTGCGATCGACAAGTCGTTCGAGAAAGTCTCGGCTGCCTGCCCAGTCGGTGACGATGAGTCGCCGAGCGCAGGTACACCGTTGGCCCGCCGAAAGAAATGCCGAGAGGATCGTGAGCGTGACGGCCGCGTCGAGGTCAGCGACGTCGTGGACGACGAGCGGATTGTTGCCCCCCATTTCGAGCGCGAGGATTTTTGATGGCGTGTCAGCAAGCGTCCTACGGAGGGACATGCCGACATCAAAACTGCCGGTGAAGAGAATGCCGTCGATGGCAGGGTGCGATGTGAGAGCGATCCCAGTGTCTCGTCCTCCCTGCACGAGGTTCAACGCGCCCGGCGGCAGGCCGGCGCGGTGCCAGAGATCGAGGGTCCGCTCGCCCACGAGCGGCGTCTTCTCACTCGGTTTGAAGACGACCGTGTTGCCGGCAAGCAGCGCCGGCACGATGTGGCCGTGGGGAATGTGCCCAGGGAAGTTGAAGGGGCCAGGGACGGCGAGGACACCGTGGGCTCGATACCGCGTGGCCGTCACTTCGCCCTCACGGCTGGCAACGTCGTCTTGCCGTCGAGCCCGCCACGCATCGATCGTGATTGGGATTTTTGAAATCATCGCGGCTACCTCGGCCTTCGATTCCCAGTGGGGTTTGCTCGTTTCAGCCGAGATCGCTTCGGCGAGACTGGCCCCAGAGGATTCGAGTTCACCCTGGCAGGCTTCGAGAATGGCAATGCGATCGGCAACGTCTGTCGCTTCCCAGGCAGGCTGGGCAGTTCGCGCCGCGGTGATCGCTCGTTCGACGTCGTAGTTGTCAGCCGCGTATCCGTGCCAGACCGTTTCGCCCGTGGCTGGACTCGTTGAAACGAATGCGGCGCCGCCGTGCATCGGTCTCTTCGGGCTTCTGACGTCGCTCATCGTCATGTGCCTCGTTCGGGCCTGAGCGTTCCGATGCGGACGGTGTCACCTGGAACGACACCGAGGGCTTCGGCCGCTTCGCGAGGCAGCACGATACCGCCATCGGGACGTGTTTCGACCGGGGCCGCGCAGGCACGGAAGGCAGGCACGGTCGTCCCGATAAGCCATGGTGGTACATCGATCGCGGCATCATTCACGCTGTCCACAGTTGCTCTTCTGCTTTCGCGTACGAGCCGCAGGTCGTCACGGCGACAGCTCACGACGGGCCCGGCTTCAAAAATGTCGACCATGCCCGTCGCTCGAAAACCTTCGGCCTCGAGAATTGATAACGCCGGCTTCGTATCTTTGTGGACCTGGCCGATCACTGCCTGTGCCTCTGGTGGCAGGAGCGTGACATAGATCGGGTGGCGTGGCATCAAGTCGGCGATGAACCGCTTGTTGAGGATGCTCAGGTAGTCGGCCTTCGGGAAGTCTATCTCGTAGAAGTGGTGGCCGACGGCGTCCCAGAATCCGCTTGTGCCACGGTCGTCGATCACGCCTCGCATTTCGGCGATGACCGTCGCATCAAAACTCTTCGGATGTTCCGCGATGAAGAGAAACCTCGCCAGCGACAACGCCCGCCCCGCGCCGTGTCCACGGGCATCGGGGTGAATAAACATGCTGCCGATCTCGCATGGCCCGTCATGTTCGCGGACAAAGTGGAGCGTGGCGATCTCCCGCCGGACCCCAAGCATTTCAGACTCGAAATGTTCGGTCTCGATTCGAAACGCATAAAAGGGCTCGAAGCCACCCACCTTTGAAACGATGCCGGAGGTACCAAGGACACGGCCGGTTCGTGTCTCTTCCATCACGAAGAGATAGGACTCGCCGCGGGGCTCTTCATCCGTGATCCGTTCAAAACCCCGCTCGGAGTCGCGGATGCGACGGCGGAGGAATTCTGGGTCTTTCGGGAGCGTGGTCAGGCCGAAAGAGGCGAGCCCCGCCAGCTCGACGAGCTGCCCGAGATCGCCAGGTTTGATCGGTCGTATCACGAGCATGGCCGTGGCTCCTCGTTTCGCCGTGGCCATTCGAGCGAGCCGTCAGCCAGGCGGGCAAGCAGAATCGCAACGAGCGCCGCCCGCTCTGTGAGGCTTTCAACCATGAGGTATTCCTCCGGACTATGGATTCCGCCACCACGGACACCCAGCGTATCGAGCGTGGGCAGGCCGGCTGCGGCCAACTTGTTTCCGTCACAGACGCCGCCGGTGGGCTTCGCGGTGATCGCCAGGCCAAGGTCGCGGCCGCAGGTGGCCACATGGTCAATGAGGAGCTGTGTCGGGCCATCAAGGAGTTTTGGCGGGCAGTGAAACCCACCGGTGAGCGTCGCTTCAAAACCTTCGCGGGCATTGATCGCGGCGACGGCGTCGGTTACCTGAGCGGTTAACCAGACGGCGTCGGCCTCAGACGCGGCCCGCGCGTTGACTCGCAGCACAGCGAGGTCGGGCACGACATTGAGAGCCTCACCACCGTGGAGTGCTGCGACGTTCACTGTGACGCCGGTCCTCGAGGCACCGAGACGGGCTAAGCTGGTGGCAATCTCCGCCGCGGCAACGACGGCATTGCGTCCGTCGGCGATATGCCGACCCGCGTGGGCCGCGCGGCCCCGGACCACGACATG
>JBGTKO010000030.1:0-10468 GCA_041744595.1 Pirellulales bacterium | reverse complement strand
CGATGAGATCAAAAAGAAGCTCGCCAATGGCAAGCCTTGGCGTGCTTGGGTAAGCGGCAATCAGGTGCGGCTCGATGCGCTCGCCGATCCACCCGGCCTTGCTGAGGTGACGCACTCGCGGGCCGTGCGCCCGGATGATCTGAACCATACCAACGGCAGTGCAGCGCCGTCGGCCGCCGATCCCTGGCGGGCCGCCGGCGTCGCGGGCGAACGCTCGAGCCTCCTCGAGCTCCAGCGTGCCTTCGGCTACACACTCGAAGACCTTCGCGTGATCCTTGCTCCCATGGCCACCGCCGGCGCCGAGCCAATCGGTTCGATGGGAAACGACACACCGCTGGCCGTTCTTTCCGACCGGCCGCAGATGCTGGCAAACTACTTCAAGCAGCTCTTCGCGCAGGTGACCAATCCCCCACTTGACGCGATCCGGGAAGAGATCATCACGTCGATGATCACCACGATCGGCTGCGAGGGGAATCTGCTGGCCGCGACGCCCGAACAGGCGAGGCTTCTGCGGCTCGAATCGCCCGTCATCACCAACGCCCAGTGTGCCCGGATCAAAAGTCTCGGCTCCGGCACTGTCGCCGAGCACGCCGGCCTCGTCGCGCGCACGCTCTCGATCCTGTTTCCCGCGGCCAACGGTGCCGAAGGGATTCGCAAGCGGCTCGACGAACTGCGGGCCGAAGCGAGCGCGGCGATTGCCGATGGTGTGACGATCCTTGTGCTGTCGGACCGCGGTGTCTCCGCCGATATGGCGGCCGTGCCCAGTCTGCTCGCCACTGCGGGCGTCCACCACCATCTTGTTCGCGAAGGCACCCGCACCCGCTGCGGCCTCGTGATCGAGACAGGCGAGGCCCGCGAGGTCCACCATTTTGCAACGCTCACCGGTTACGGAGCCGGCGCGGTCAATCCGTATGTCGTCTTTGCCACGCTCGACCAGATGCAGGCCGAGCGGATGCTCGATACCGACATCCCCCGCGAAAAACTCCACGCCAACTTCGTGAAGGCTGCGACCAAGGGACTGCTCAAGGTGATGAGCAAGATGGGTATCTCCACGCAGCAGAGCTACCGCGGCGCCCAGATTTTTGAGGCGGTCGGCCTTGAGCGACCGTTCATCGACGAGTTTTTCACGCGCACCGCCAGCCGGATCGGTGGCATCGGGCTTGCCGAAGTTGCCGTGGAAACGCTTCGTCGACATGAACATGCCTGGCCTGCAACCCAGGTGCCGCAGACGCTCGAGCTCGACGTGGGCGGTCGCTACGCATGGCGTCGCAAGGGTGAGGCCCACATTTTCAATCCAGATGTAGTCGCTTCACTTCAGCGTGCTACTCAAGTCAACAGCCGCGACGAGTTCAAGAAATTTCAGCGGCTCATCGACGAGCAGCAGGTGAGGCTTTTGACATTGCGCGGCCTTCTCGAGTTCAAGACGGGAGCCACGCCGATTCCGCTCGATGAGGTTGAGCCGGCCAAGGAGATCGTTCGGCGGTTCGCCACCGGCGCGATGTCGTACGGCTCCATCTCGAAGGAAGCCCACGAGACGCTTGCCGTCGCGATGAATCGGCTCGGCGGCTGGAGCAACACCGGCGAGGGTGGCGAAGACCCAGTTCGCTACCAACTCGAGCCCAACGGCGACAACAAAAACTCGAAGATCAAGCAGGTGGCCAGCGGCCGGTTTGGTGTCACGAGCCTGTATCTCGTGAACGCCAAGGAACTGCAAATCAAAATGGCCCAGGGAGCCAAGCCCGGTGAGGGTGGCCAGCTTCCAGGGCATAAGGTCGATCGCGAGATCGCCCGGATTCGTCACAGCACGCCGGGCGTGGGGCTCATCTCACCCCCGCCCCACCACGACATTTATTCAATCGAAGATCTGGCCCAGCTCATCCACGACCTCAAGAACGCGAATCACCACGCCCGCATCTCGGTGAAGCTCGTGGCCGAGGTGGGCGTGGGCACGGTTGCGGCGGGCGTCTCCAAGGGCAAGGCGGATGTCGTGCTCATCTCGGGGTACGACGGTGGCACGGGTGCAAGCCCGCAGACCTCGATCATGCATGCGGGCCTCCCATGGGAGCTGGGTCTGGCCGAGGCACATCAGGTGCTCGTGATGAACAACCTCCGTAGCCGGATCGTCGTCCAGACCGACGGCCAGATCCGCACGGCGAAAGATGTTGTCGTCGCCACACTCCTTGGGGCGGAAGAGTTTGGCATCGCCACGGCGTCGCTGGTTGTGATGGGCTGCATCATGATGCGAAAGTGTCATTTGAACACCTGCCCGGTCGGCGTCGCCACACAAGACCCTGAGCTCAGAAAGAAGTTCACGGGCCAGCCTGAGCATGTCGTGAACTACTTCTTCATGCTCGCTGAGGAGGTTCGCGAGGTGATGGCGAAGCTCGGCTTTCGCACGATTGACGAGATGGTGGGCCGTGTGGACCGGCTCGACACCCGCGCGGCGATCGCCCACTGGAAGGCCAAGGGGCTCGACTTCTCGACGATTCTTCATCGGCCCGAAGTACCAGCCCATGTGAAGACGCATCACGTGGAGTCGCAGGACCACGGCATCGAGCAATCGCTCGACATGACGACACTCTTGAAGCTCTGCAAGCCAGCCCTCGAAGAACGACTGCCTGTCTCGATCGAGCTTCCGATTCGCAACATCCACCGCACCGTCGGCACGATCCTCTCGAGCGAGGTGACCAGGCGGTACGGGGCCGGCGGCCTTCCCGACGGCACGATCAAGATTCACTTCCGGGGCACGGCCGGCCAGAGCATCATGGCATTTGGGTCGCCCGGCGTGCAGGTGACCGTCGAAGGCGACGTGAACGACTACTGCGGCAAGGGCCTTTCAGGCGGCCGCGTGATCGTAAAGCCCGACCGGGCTGCCACGTTCAAGGCCGAGGATCATGTGATCGCCGGCAACGTCGTGGCCTACGGCGCGACCGGCGGCGAGATTTTTATTCGCGGCAAGTGCGGCGAGCGGTTCCTCGTGAGGAACTCAGGCGTCGAGGCAGTCGTCGAGGGCACGGGTGACCACGGCTGCGAATACATGACCGGCGGCCGGGCCATCATTCTCGGCAGGACGGGCCGGAACTTTGCGGCCGGTATGAGTGGCGGCATCGCGTTTGTCTACGACATCGATGGCACGTTCACTCCCAAAGTGAACAAGGAGATGGTGGAGCTCGACCCGCTCGACCAGCAGGATCTCGACTACGTGAAGGGCATGATCACTCGGCATGTCGAATTCACCGGTAGCACCCGCGGCCAGGAAATCTTGAGCCGCTGGGATGCCGAGTCAGCTCGCTTCGTGAAGGTGATGCCCGTCGACTACAAGCGGGCTCTCGACGAGTTACGAAAGCTGTCAGAACAAGAACAGGCTGAAGCCAGAAAGCAGGAGACGGTTCATGGGTGACGTACGCGGCTTCATGAAGTACGAGCGGAAGGTCGCGGGCTATGCGCCCGTGCCAGAGCGGCTCGCGAACTACAACGAATTCCTCACGATCCTGCCCGAGGAAGAGCTCACGAAGCAGGGCGCCCGGTGCATGGACTGCGGTGTGCCCTTCTGCCACACCGGATGTCCGCTCGGGAACATCATCCCTGACTTCAATGATCTGGTGTTTCGTAATCAGTGGCACGAGGCCAGCCAGCGGCTCCACGCCACGAACAATTTTCCGGAGTTCACCGGACGGGTCTGCCCCGCGCCCTGCGAGACGGCCTGCGTGCTCGGGATCAATGAAGACCCAGTGGCGATCAAGCAGATCGAAATGGCGATCGCCGACCGCGCCTTCGATGAGGGCTGGGTGGTTGCCGAGCCGCCGGCTGTGCGAACGGGCAAACGGGTGGCGGTGGTGGGCAGTGGCCCCGCGGGCCTCGCAGCGGCCCAGCAGCTCAACCGGGCTGGGCATCTCGTGACGCTCTTTGAGCGGGCCGACCGACCCGGCGGGCTCCTCATGTATGGCATCCCCGACTTCAAGCTCGAGAAGTGGCGGGTCTGGCGGCGGGTCAAGCAGATGGAAGAGGAAGGCGTCGAGTTTCGCTGTGGCGTCAATGTTGGCGGCGATGTCAGCACGCAGTCGCTGGCCGAAGAGTACGACGCGATCGTTCTCACCGGCGGTGCCACGCTCGGCCGCGACCTGCCGATTCCTGGTCGTGAGCTCGATGGTGTTCATTACGCGATGGAGTTTCTGCCTCAACAAAACAAGAGGAACGCGGGCGACGACGTGCCTGGCCAACTCACAGCTACCGACAAGCACGTGATCGTGATTGGTGGCGGTGACACCGGCTCCGACTGCACAGGCACGAGCAATCGCCAAGGCTGCGCAAGCCTCACGCAGTTTGAGCTTTTGCCGCAGCCGCCAGATCTCGGCAAGTATCCGCGGCGCACGGAGAGGCCCGCGGCTTCGCCGTGGCCTCTCTGGCCGATGATGCTGCGGACAAGCTCGTCGCATGAAGAGGGCTGTCGCCGCGAGTTTGGCATTCTCACAAAGGAGTTTGTGGGCGATGCCGACGGGAAGCTGCAGTCCCTGAAGACCGTTCGCATCGAGTGGTATCAGGATGAAGCGACAGGCCAGCACAAGTTCCGCGAAGTTGCCGGCACGGAAGAGGAATGGCCCTGCCAGCTCGCGCTGCTTGCCATGGGCTTCGTGGGCCCGGAAAAGCAGGGGCCGGTAGCCGACCTCAACCTCGAGCTTGATCCGCGTGGCAATGTGAAGGCCGGGGCCGACTACATGACGAGCAGAGATGGCGTGTTTGCCGCAGGCGACATGCGGCGTGGCCAATCACTTGTCGTGTGGGCGATCCACGAAGGCCGCGAATGTGCCAGATCGGTTGACCTCTGGCTCATGGGCCAGACGAACCTCCCAAGCACCGCCGCGGGTGAGTTCGCCGTTCACGCTTGAGCAAGCTACTTGAGCGCTCGTCGGGCCATCCCTGTCCCCGACGAGCTTGGCGGCCCTCCGGCCGCCGCTCGCACCTCCGGGTTCGCGTTCTTTTGACGGGTCGCGGTGTGGCCGCCCCCATCCTTTTCTGGCGTTGACGGAATTGTGTGGCAAAATGCCGGATGGCATTCGATACGCACTCCGGGAGGTTGTCATGGCAACGGCATCAAACACCACACGCTTGGATGTCCGCCTCGGCGACGAACAAAAAAATCATCGAACAGGCCGCCGGGTTTCTTGGGCAGACGATCAGTGCCTTCACCGTCGCCACGCTCGTCCGCCATGCGGAAGAGATCGTGGAGCGATTCGGGACACTGCGGCTCAGCGACCGCGACCGTGACGCCTTCCTGGCCGCCCTCGACAATCCGCCCGTGCCAAACGCGAGGCTGCGAAAAGCGGCGAAGCGTCATGCTGACAAGGTGGCGCGGTGAGCCAGTGGCGGATCGCCCTGCTGGACAAGCACCATCGGCGAGGAAAGCCTGAATGTTTTTCTCCATACCCACGATCCGAAAGCTCTGATGGACAGGACGGTTCATCGGTCATCGGCTGCCGTCATTGGTCACTCATAGATGAACGTGGCCGTGGCGGTGCACGTCTTGTCAGCGACGAGTCTCACCCAGTGGGCCGAAAAGCCTGCTGGAAACTCGTGACTGACCGCCTCGCCGGGCGGAACCTCGAGCGTGGCGTAAGCGAACCACTTGCCCTCACCAGCCGGATCAACCTCCACGGTGACATTCACCGGCCCGACGTCATCATGCGAAACGTCGAGCCGCTTGCGATCGTAGCCGGCCATCAAATACGGATCACCCGGCTCGCCGGCCGCGACGGCCGACTCGTGCCATGGCCCACCACGCCCCGTCGGCTTCGGAAACTTCCAGAGTTCGTCGATGTCGCCGAGGCAGAGGACCAAGCCTCGAGAGGAATCCTCGGTGCCCGGCAATCGGATCACCCGCGGGTTGCACGGCCATGAGTCCAGGACACCGCCGAGAACCAGCAGGCCGTGCCACGAACAAAAGTCGGTGATTTTCTTTCCGTGGCTACACACCGGTTGCATCTTCGCGGCCCCGCCACTTGTCGTCCGCGGTAACACGTAGAAGGTGCCCGCCGCGTTCAAAAGAGCCCGCTCCGTGACCACCTCACGAAGTCCCCGCGGCCAGCCGGTCACGAAGGGCTTTTCATAGACGGCGGCCACGGCCAGATCGAGCGGCTTCGGCAGCCGGAAGATGTGATCTCCCTCCCGGAGAATGACACTCGCCGCGTCAAACTCAACGGTCGGTGATTCAGGGATTGCCTTTGCACGCAGGAACTTCGCAGCAGCGTCCTCATCATCGAGTGGCCGTGCGAGGCGGCCATCCGTCGTGCCGAACCGCCAGGCACGTGACGGGCTCACGCCACGCTCGGTGACCTCGGTTACCAGAAAGTCGAGCGGCACCTCCTCGCCATCACCGCTCCGAACGACCGCCGCATTCCAGGGGGAGTCACTCGTGGCGTTGGCAAGTGGCGCGACGATCCCGCCGTGTAACTCGGGAACACGCATCAGGCCGCCACGCGTGCCATATCGAAACACGGCTGTGACACCAGGGGCATCGCCGTCGATGATAACCCGTATCCAATCGCCGGAAACGTCGGCCGGCAACACCTTGAAGGCATACCCCCTCGCGGCAACCCGCACCTTCGCAATCTTGTGCCAGCCGTTGCCTGCCCCCGCTTCAAGCGTGAACGTCACGGGCTCATCACCACTATGCGAGAGGTGAACCACGCGACTGTCGTAACTCTTTGGCCCACCGGCCAGGAGCAGCGGATCACTCGGCACGCCAGCCTTCACAGCTTCGTTTCGCCACACATGTGCCGTGCCCCCCGGTCGGCCCAGGTCCCGCAGGCCGTCCCATGTCGTGAACCAGAGATTCGAGTTGGACCGACCATTCAGATCGTTCCGCGTGTTCTGGAGCGCGGTCTTGAACCCCGACTTGGCAGTGTCGTCACAGCCGAAGACGATCATGTCCCGGTCATTGACCCGCCATGGAGTCACGTCGCCGGTGATCTTGAGGTGAGAACATATCGGACGGAGCCCGGTTGGATTCTCGGCACTGAACGTGCCCGGCAGCTCATACCAGCCACCGTGCATCGTGAGGATGTACTTCGCAGGCTGGCCGTCGGCGGCCGGTGCGACCTCGCGAATCCGCGGCCATTCCGTGTGCCAACCGTGGTCGCCGGTGTAGCTCGCGCAGGCGATCGGCAGCCGGAAGGTGTGCCACGGCTCGCGGCCTGCCTTGGCATCGGCGGCGCTTCGCACCATCAAGAGTACGCTTTTTTCGTCCCAGCCGATCGCCCAGAGCGGCGCGTCGTCTGACGGCGGGCCATGGATGCCACCCGGGCCCGTCACGTCGGTGAACTGCCGGCGGCGGATGAGTTTCCAGTTTGTGCCATCCCACTCGGCAAGCACGCCAGCCTCTTCATTGCCGTTGCGGGTATTCGGGACCGCGTAATGAAACGGCTTAAACTTGTTGGCCGACCCCGCGGCGTGCTCACCGTTATTTGCCACGACGAGCACCCCTTGCCCCGAATACGCACCCTTTCCGTGCCAGCCGGGGACGGCGCGAGCGAAGAGCCGCGTGGCCTTTCGCGTCGGGATGTCGAGCTCGTAGAGGAGCCCTTCCATGTCGTAGGTGAAAATCTTGCGGGCTGGTTCGGTGAGGTGTCTCGCATGCGCCGAGATCCGCCCTTCCATGTCCGCAGGCGGAATCGCGTGAACCTTGCCTGACGCGTCGAGCAGGTACGGCCCGAGGGCAAGCGTGTTTGTCTCGCGGTGAATGAGCCGCGCCGCCGGCGTGCCGCCGACACTCTCCTTGCGGCGTACGAGATTCAGCGACTCGTCAACCTCATAGAGCCCGTCGTCGCTTCCGAGCGGCGCATGCGGTGCGTACGTGATGAACCAGAGCCTCCCGGCCCACGGCACCACCGCACCGATGCCACATTCGTTCATGCTGTTCGACACGGCCAGATGCGGATACCGGCCACCATACGACGGGTGATCGGCCTGGTCTCCAGCAAATGCTGGTGTGATGCCAAGCAACAGCACGAATGCAAACGCCAGTCGGTTCACCAACGCCATCACAACACCTCGCAGCCCCAAGGAAATCACCGCATCGGACGGACCGTGACCGAAAGCGTACCCTTGCGGTCAGCGAGTTGCGCGGGGTTCCCGTTGATCCGCATGAAGAGTGGCCCATCGGTGACCGCGGTAAATTCACCAGCGCTACCGTCGGCAAGCACCTCGAACCGAGGCCGACCGCCGCCCTGTGCCTTCTCCACCCATTGGCCAACAAGCAGCCGGCCCGTCGGTCGTCCGCGATACCAGGCAAGAGAAATCCCATCGGCCTCGCTTTCAAGCGGCGTGACCGCGCCTGATCGCGTGTCGGTCACCGAGCCCAGGCCAACACGGCCCGAGGCGGTGAAGGCATAGCGACGGCCTGCGACGAGCGCGACGCCCGCGTTCTGCCAGCCGCGACCGGCATCGACGGCGCCCCCCCACGGACCGGCAAGTGGCACACCTGCCGACCAATCAATCGCCATCCGTGAGAAGTCGAATCCATAGTCAACGTCTGCGGTGAAGGCATCGAAATCTCGTGAGGCTTTGGACGCATCCCAACCGGGGACGGTCGCGAGACGTTTGTTGAAGTCGGGTCCGAGCGGGCCACGCTCGAGCAGACCAAAACCTCGGGCATATACCGGATGCTTGGCAAGCATCGCCACAACTGCCCAACTGGCCGCGTAGTCGGCGATCGCACCATGCTCAGCAACGCTCAGCGAGAGAACTTCATCGAGCGAGGGAACCTGCTTTGCCGCCCGCAGCTCCAGAATCTTTTCGATGCGGCCGAGCTGCTCGACATCCTCGGGCCGCGCTGGGATCGGCGACGACGCGAATCGCAAACCACCTTTGGCATCCGGCTCCAGTCGATGCGTCGCGAGATATTCGGCGATGCCCTCGTTGTACCAAACGGGTGTGGCGAGCCCACGGAGGGTGAGTGTGAAGGCGTGGACACCTTCGTGCAGCAAAAGGTGTCGGCGGTAGGCAGGGTTGGATTGATCAAGAAGCCAAAATCGGTTGCGATCGCAAAACCCGTTCTTGAAAGGTGGCAGCCAGTCGGGCAGAAGCCCCGCCGCGCGGAACCGCTCGCGATCGACCATGAGACAACCAAAACATCGCCAGTTGGCATGGTCGGCCGGGTTCATCCCGTAGTGATCGCACCACGCATCAAAAGCCTGATCGAAGACGGCCGGCAGTTCGGCCACACCATCGCCAGCTCGCTCCGGCCGATCGGTTGCTAGCACGAGATGCTTGCTCTCGAGCACCCGCAGCCCCGCACGGCGGGCGACCGCAACGCTTGGGCCAACAGACACCAACGGCCCGTTCCCGCCGAGCGCATCGCGGTGCACGGGTTCCGCAGGCCACGCCACCGAGGCCACCGCGAGCGTCGCAATCGCCATAAAAGTGCTTCGCATGCCTCCTAGTTCACCCAGCATCTCACTCGGCGACAAGAGATGAGTTGCCCGCGTCGCCAACTCGACCACCAGCCGTGCAGATTCCGATGCCAGTGTGGACTCGATCGCACGGCGGAAAACTTGCTCCGCAGTCAGGTTTGGCCTCGTGCGAATCGAGCCTGATTCGCTACACCCACGTGGTCTGGAAACCGTCGGCGAAGGGATTTCGCCTGGAGGAACAGCATTGCGGCAAGGACGCCGACAGCACGATCAGTATGCGCAGCTTGCATCAAGGGCCTTTGCCGTCCTCGTGCTGCTGACGGTTTTTGTGATCAGTAGCGCAGAAGCTGCCGATCCCGCCCCGGCGTCAGCCACCACCGGTCAGCCACCGCCACAGACCGTTCCCTACTGGCAGGGTACGGCTCTCCCTTCAGCCGTGGTTCAAGGAGGCCAGGTTCCTCCTGGCTGGCAGCCGCAGGCGGTGCCGTATCAGGGCATCGGCCCTGATGGTCAGCCGATCACAATGTACTTCGCGCCGACGTACGTCTTCACCTATCAGGCTGGTCCGCCTGTATCAGCGGCGGTCGCTCCTGCTCCAGCAGCCAGCCGACCGCGGATCGTCCGGCCGGGCGTCAACCGCCCTGGCGTTGCCCCGCAGCCACAGCTGGCTGCCGGCGGATGGAACTATTCTACATCTGGCGCCACTCCGCCTGCTGGCACGATGTCGCTCCAGCCGGGCGCATACACGCAGTATCGGCCGGTCTATCAGTTCCCAGGTGACTCCCGGGCGCTCACCGGCACGCCACTCGTTCCTCCCGGCCCCTTGCCTCAAGTCTCGCAGCCATCACCACAAGCCTTCGCTGCCGCACCAGCGCCGATTCCATCAATTCCAACTCAGCCGGTAACGACAGGAGCGCCGGTCTACGGCCCGCCGCCGAGTGGCTGGGGTCCACCGACGAGCGGTTGGGGCCCTGATTCAGCGTTTGCCGTTTCGTCTCAACCTCCTCCCGACCAATGGGCCGCGGCTGCACCGTTTGCCGCTGCCGGCGCCGCCGCAGGTA
>JBGTKO010000029.1:0-21315 GCA_041744595.1 Pirellulales bacterium | reverse complement strand
TGCGATCTGGAGAGGGCTCTCGATCGAACCGGCAGCCGCCGCGGCCCTCCTGACGGCTATCACAGGGATGGCCACAGGAGCCCTCTTCGGAATGGCGGCACGCACACAGGGCGTGCGGTGGGGGCTTCCGCTCTTGGGCAGCGTTGTCGGGTGGCAGGGAGTGACCCTTGTCGCCATCGTGACGGCCGGGCTCTCCGCCGGGGGCAGGGCGATTGCTGGCTCTCGCGAGGTGTCGGGGCTTGTCCTCGCGGTAGCAGGCACCCTGGCCATGGCTTTCGGGAGCGGGCTTGTCGCCAGGATCGTCGGGTCGTAGCGGCTGCGATCCATCGCGACTCGAGCAATTTCGCAGCTTTCTCATGAATTGGCTTCCTGCAATCGGTATGATGAAAGCGTCAGGCAAGGTTCACGTACGCGAATGCCAGCTCCTACTCCGATACTGCCACTCAGTCCCGGAACAGCCGCCCCGAGCGCTCGGGTGAAGTCTGCGGCCCCGACGGCTGCACCCTCGCCGTCAGGCGACGGAGGAACGCCGGCAGACCTTCAGAAGCCCCAAGAGTCCATGGTCTGGGCAACGATCGGCGTGCTATCGGCGCTGCTCATGTATAGCTACTGGCCTGGACTGCTCAACGCGCGATCCAGTTGGGATAACCCGCAATACCAGCACGGCTGGATCGTGCCTGTCATCAACCTCGCCCTTCTCTTCGGGCGTCGCCAGCCGATCTCGGCGGTGAGCACGTCGGCAAGACTCGCGGGCTTGGGACTCCTGGCGGCAAGCCTCGGCCTGCGGGTCGTGGCGGCATACTTCCGGATCGTCACGATTGACATGTACACGTTCGTACCCGCGCTCGCAGGCGTGTTCCTTCTTGCCGGTGGCTGGAGCATGTTCCGCTGGGCCTGGGCACCGATTGCGATGACGATCTTCATGTATCCGCTTCCAGACGAGGCCCAGCGTTACATCACCGGCCCGCTCCAGACATTCAATACCACCGCAGCCACGTTCATCCTCCAGACCCTCGGATTTGACGCCATTCAAGAAGGCAATCTGATCCGGCTGGGTCATGAACACGTGATGAACGTGGTCGATGCATGTGCCGGGCTCAAAATGCTCACGCTGTTTGTGTGGCTCTGCGCCCTGGTGATCGTCGTCGCGGGGCTCGAGTGGTGGGAAAATCTTGTGATTGCCATCAGCGCGATCCCGATCGCCATCATGGCCAACGCCCTCCGCATCACCACGGCCGGCATGCTTTACGGAGTCTCCCCGGCAATCGCGGAGGGTTTTCACGACAGTATTCCAGCCGCTTTACTCATGATGGGCGTGGCTGTCGGTTTCATCCTTCTGGAAATGACGCTTCTGTCCTATCTCATCGTGAAGGAAGACCATTCCCCGGCAGCACTGGTGCCAAAAGTGGCTCCACCATCGAAAAATTCCGGCTTTCCACTCCTCGCTGGGGCTCCAGGTGGAGGAGCACAGTCAAAATCCGGGACTGGCCACTCGCAGTAAACTAAGATGGAGGAGTCCGAGACGCCGGAGTCCGGACGTGGTTGACCCTCCTTTCGGCAAACCATGAGCGACGCACACGCATCAACGGACAGTTCAGCCGGAACGGCAACGGTCGATCCCCGCACCGGGATGCTCGCCCCGATCAGAGAGACGAGCCTGGTACCAATCCTGCCAGGCCAGACACAGGGGTTTCCTCCCCCATCAGACCCACTCGCCGGAGGCATCGACTTCCAGCGGGTATGGCATGCCTTCCGCCGCCGGTGGGTGCCGGCTCTCGTGCTGGCCATGGTCTTTGGCACACTTGCCGGCGCTCTGACATTTGTCTTCATGCCCCGTGGATTCGAGGCCATGGCCTGGCTCCGGGTTCGCGACAAAGCAGGCATGTTCTGGGGGGGTGGCGGCCGTGACAACGCTGAGTATGAGGCCTACCGCAAGACGCAGGTGCAGCTCATCAAGAGCCCGCTTGTCTTGATGGCCGCGCTCCGCCGGCCCGGTATCGAATCCCTTGCCACCCTCAAGGATGAAGAGGACAAGGTCGGCTGGCTGACCCGCAACATCACGGTCTCGGCGCCGATGGAGTCGGAAGTGCTCCAGGTGCGGCTCCGCGGCGAGGACGCCCGCGAGATCACGCAGGTTGTCAACGCGGTCACCAATGCTTACTTGACCGACGTGGTGAACAAGGAACGGGCAGAGCGGCTCCGGCGACGCGACATGCTAGAAAAGAAATACAAGGAAAACATGGCCGAGGTGCGATCCCGGCTCGACACCTATAACAGTCTGGCCAAGCAGCTCGGGACAACCGATAGCCAGCAGGTCTCCACGGAGCGGGCACTGCTCCTCGACCATCTCGGCACCTTGAGGGCTCAGAAGACCCAGCTCCAGCGAGACATCTCGCTCATCGATTCCGAGCTCCTTGTCCTCGAGGCCAAAGAGCGGGGAGAACTGCGACTCGAGGAGTCGGTTCCCGATGAACTGGTCGATGCCATGATGATGCGGGATACGCAGTTTGTTCAGCTCCGGAACCGGGTGGCTGACATCGAAAGCGCCATCGCATTTCAGGTGGGGGCAAGTACCCGCGGCCAAAACGATCCGGCTGTCAAAAAGCTGGTTAGCATGCGAGATGGCTTGATTGCACGGATGACGGAATACCGGGATGAGCTTCGGCCCCATGTCGTCGCGCAGCTCTCACTGGACAATCACCACCGTCGCTCACAGCACCATCTTGCATCTGAAAGCCCGACGGTCCTGCGGATGCGGCGGGAGATGATGACCCGCCAACTCGAGGAGACCAACAACAACTTCGACGAGATTGCAAAACAAGTCACGATGCTCGGTCAGGCCAACGCCGATCTCATGGCCCGCAAGCAGGAGATCGAGCAGCTCATGAAAGTGACGAACGAGATGGGCGTGCAACTCAGCACCTCGGAGCTCGACATCCAGATGCCAAACCGTGTGGAGCTCATCGAAGAGGCGAGCGTGCCCGAAGGAAGCGACCAGCTCTTTCGCATGATGCTCACGGTCCTCGCGGCGGGGGCCGGCCTCGTGCTGGGAGGCGGCTCGGTCGTGGCCTTCGAATACATCCGTGACCGCCTCAGCACGGTCAGCGATCTCACCCAGCGGATCGGCATCCGAGTGGTCGGCACGCTGCCGAAGATCACCCGAAGGACAAACCCCGGACAGGTGGCCGAGAGCGTGGATGGTGTGCGGACCGTCCTCACGCAGACTGGCCGCGAGGCGCCAAAGATCGTGCTCGTGACGAGCGCCGGCGAACACGAAGGGAAGACGACGTTCGCGTCGCAACTCGCCGCGAGCTACGCCCGCTCGGGCAAGCGAACGCTCCTCCTGGATGGTGACCTGCGGCACCCGAATGTCCACGTTGCCCTCGGCATTGACCTGCGGGCCGGCCTCCCAGAACTGCTCCGGGGCGAGATCACGAGCGACGAGGCCGTGCAGCCGACGGGAGTCGAAGGACTCTTTGCCATCACCGGCGGTTCGTGCGACTACACCGCGATCACCGCCCTCTCGAAGCCGGATACCAGAAAGGCTTTCAAGGATCTCCGAGAGTCATTCGACCATGTCGTCATCGACGCCGGGCCGGTCCTCGCCTTTACCGACGTGCTGCTGCTCGGGCAGATGAGCGATGTGGCCATCCTGGCCACGATGCGGGACAGGAGCCGTGTACCACTGGTCGTGGCTGCCGTCGAGAAACTCCGGTCAGTGGATGTTCCCGTCCTCGGCGCGGTCGTCAACGGTGTCGATCCGCCACGGGTGCGGCGGATGTACGCGACGCCGATTCCGGCCTGAGACTGTTCCTTCTTCAAGACCCTTTTTCATCCTCGAGACATGAGCCTGAGTCATGGCGAACTCGTCAATCCCGTCCGGTCTTTGGGCAGTCGTGGTCGCGGCTTGTCTCGTCGTGGGTGTGACTGTGGTTCAAGGAAACATGACCGAACGATGGGCGCCTGCCTCGCGGGATGAGGTGGTACGGGTCAGCCGCCTGCTCGAGGAGGTGTTTCCGAAACGCTTCGGAGACTGGGAGGTGGAGCAGGAGATCGAGGGCGATCCGCGGGAGCTCGAGCGGGCTGGAGCCGTCGGGCATGTCTCGGTCCTGTTTCGCAACACGCGATCCAAGGCAAGGGTTTCGGCTTTCGTGGTGTCGGCGCTCCCTCATGATGCCTCGGGTCACACACCAGACCGCTGCTATCCAGGAGCCGGGTTCACCGTCGGCGAAAGCGAGCATCGCCTCACGATCCCGATGGCTGACGGGCGGAAGGCGGAGGTCTTTACAGGCACGTTCGTGAAGGCTGGCCAGTCCCTCCGCATCTTCTGGACCTACGGAGTGCCCTCCAGCCAGAAGGATGTCCGCCTCGACTGGATCGCCCCGCAGATCGCCAGGATTTCTCTCAACCCCTTCCCGGCTGTCTACAAGCTGTATGCGATCGTCGATGAGACCCGGATCGGGTCATCCCAGTCGATGGTGGAGTGTGAGCAGTTCATCGCCGAGCTGCTGCCGGCACTTGACGTGGCGCTCCGCGCCGGTGAATCATCGCTGCCTGCGGTCGAGTCGCCGGCAGTGAGCGAAGCTGCCGCGATCGACTGAGATCCTGTCGCCTTCGGAGTTTCTATGGCAGCCCGCTCGAAACGCGCCCTCGTCACCGGCATTACCGGCCAAGACGGTTCCTATTTGGCCGAGCTCCTCCTCGACAAGGGCTACGAGGTGCATGGCCTCGTACGGCGGTCGAGCAGCTTCGGTACCCAACGGATCGAGCATCTTTACCGTGACATCCACGACGGCGAGCGGCCGCTGCATTTGCACCACGGCGACATGGCCGATGGCAACGGCCTCGCCCGGCTCATCCGCGAGATTCGCCCCACCGAGGTCTACAACCTCGCCGCCCAGAGCCACGTTCGGGTGAGCTTCGATCAGCCGACGTACACCGCCGACGTGACGGCGGTCGGGGCGCTTCGGCTCCTCGAGGCGATCCGTGATTTTCAGGATGCGGTGGGCTACCAGATCCGCTTCTACCAGGCATCGAGCTCGGAGATGTTCGGGAAGGTCGTCGAGACGCCGCAGCGGGAGACCACGCCGTTCCATCCCCGAAGTCCCTACGGCGTCGCCAAGGTATACGCCCACTGGATCACCGTGAACTACCGGGAGAGCTACGGGCTCCACGCTTCCTGCGGCATCCTTTTCAACCACGAGAGTCCTCGCCGCGGCGAGACGTTCGTGACGCGAAAGATCACCCGAGCCGCCACCCGCATCAAGCTCGGCCTGCAACAGAAGCTCTACCTCGGCAACCTCGATGCCCGCCGCGACTGGGGCTTTGCCGGTGACTACGTCGAGGCGATGTGGCTTATGCTCCAGCAGGAGGAGCCAGACGACTATGTCATCTCCACCGACGAGACCTTTTCGGTACGGGAATTTTGTGAACGGGCCTTCGGGCGACTCGACCTCGACTACCGGGATTTCGTCGAGATCGATCCGCGCTACTTCCGGCCTGCTGAGGTCGATTTGCTCCTGGGCTCTTCGGAGAAGGCCCGGACCCGCCTCGGCTGGAAGCCAAGGCTTTCGTTCGACGGTCTCGTGGCCCTGATGGTGGATGACGACATGGACCTGGCGCGCCGCGAGCAAGTGCTTCGCGAAGCTGGCCACGCCGCCGGCCTCCCACATGACTGAATTCGCTCCCGCATGACCGACATCACGACGAAACGAATCGTGATCACCGGCGGAGCCGGCTTCCTCGGGAAGGCGGTCTGCCGCGTGCTCGCGAAGCGGGGCGTGGCACCCGAGCAAATCGTGGTGCCAAGGCGACGGGATCTCGATCTCACCGTCGAAGCCAACGTAGAGCGGCTCTATGCCACGGCCCGACCGGACATCGTGATCCACTTGGCAGCCGAAGTGGGCGGCATCGGTGCCAACATGGCCCATCCGGGCCGTTTTTTTTTCGCCAACATGGCAATGGGGCTGCATCTCGTCGAGCACGCTCGCCGCGCCGGCGTGGAGAAATTCGTCCATACAGGCACCGTGTGTGCGTACCCGAAGCATGCGCCGATCCCGTTCAGTGAGGCCGACATCTGGAACGGCTATCCAGAAGAGACCAATGCCCCGTATGGCGTCGCGAAGAAGGCGATCTTCGTGATGCTCGACGGGTATCGGCGAGAGTATGGGCTCCAGTCATCGGTCGTCGTGCCGGTGAATCTCTTCGGGCCAGGCGACAATTTTGACACCGCGTCGAGCCATGTGATCCCCGCGCTCATCCGGAAGTGCGAGGAGGCAAGGCTGGCCGTGTCGCCTGAAGTGGTCTGCTGGGGCACCGGCGCGGCCACGCGAGAATTTCTCCATGTGGACGACGCGGCCGAGGGTGTCGTGCGAGCGGCGGAGGTCATGGATGAGCCGTTGCCGATCAACCTCGGGGGTGGCCAGGAGATCGCGATCCGCGACCTGGTCGTGAAGATTGCCAAGGCCTGCGACTACAAGGGCGCGATCGTCTGGGACACTTCAAAACCGGACGGCCAGCCGCGGCGTGGTCTCGACATTTCGCGTGCCCGCGACCTCCTCGGCTGGGAACCCCGCCAGGATTTCGATGCGGGCCTCGCCGCCACCGTTGCCTGGTGGCGGTCCCACCAGACCGCCGCTCCTTCGCTCCCGTAGGCCGCGCCGCGGGGCGACCCCTTGCGGATGTATCGCTCGAGCACATCCAGCTTTGGTGTATCGCCACACACCGACATAAAAGCCCCCGGCGCGAGCCAGGGGGACTGCGGGTAACGCGCCGTCCCGTTTGCCATCACAACCGGGCTCGCCCAACCACCCACCGTCCCCACGCTGGCGCGAGGGGCTTCTATACTCAGCCGCCACACATCACCCGGATGCGCTCTAGAGCGATCAGCCAGTCTGGTTCTCGATGCGACGAAACCACAGCGGCATGTCGTTCGCACGATCCACGCACGCGCCGTGCTCGAACGACGCGATGAGGCGAAAGGGAGCGGCAAGGTCGCTGTTGTCGTAGACGATGACGTGCGGCAGCCTGCTGATCGATGCTTTCAGATTGGCGAGTGTTCTGGAAAATCGACTGCGGAGCTTGGCGAGCGGGACATCGTGGCCACCCTGCGAAACTCGCATGGCTACCCGCTCGGCCGAAACCGCCGCCGAGGGAACGCCCACGAAGATGAGGGCCGTCGTGTACCCAACAGCATCGCACGCTTCGAGAAACGCGAGCTTGTCACCGACGGGATCAGAAAAGACTGTCTCAAAGGCAAAACTTTCGCCGGCAGCCATCAGTTCCCGCCGGATCCGATCTGCAACCGCGGCAGCCGTGTAGGCATCGATCGCCAGTTCTGCTGCCAGAATGTCGGCGTTTACAAACCGCAGACCGCTCGGGGCGATGTGTGCCTGGAAGAACGTTGTCTTGCCGGCTCCGTTCGGACCGGCGATGGCGACGACGATCGGCCGACTGTCGAGCCACGCCGCTTTCACGGCCGCCGCCGGCGAGGTTTGACGGCTGAAGCGGGCCGCGATCCCGCGGGTATCGCGCGAAACGTTCCACGGATAAATCGGCCGAGTGTTCGCTTTCCGTTCTCTTCGATCCGGACGAGCAAGCCGGGCTGCTCAGTGGCAGCCTCATAATGCGGAAATGGCCGCGTTGCCAGAACCTCTGCCACCCGCCGTCGCCCGGCCGCCGTGTCGATCGAGGATACGAGTTTCGAGAGCGGTTGCTCATCACCCGCTCTGCGAAGCGCGAGCGCCCGGTCGCCCGACACGAGCGGCTCAACGGCCCGGCCAAGCCGCGCCCAAAACTCGATCTGGCCGGCAATCGACCGCTCGGCCACGGCCCCGGTCTGCCGGGCGTCGAGCACGAGCTCGGTGGAGAGCTTGACGGGCTGACTCATGATGCCATGGTAGCAAAACGCTACCTTCACGTCCATCGTGACGTTTGCCCTAACGCGGGCTTCGCCCGCAGCCCATGTGGCGTACGCCACGGGAGGCATGGCATGGTGGTGAACAGATACCTGTACAAGATGCGCAGACGACGTGCATGTCATGGAGGAAGACTTTACCCGCGAAGCGGATATCGACTGCGACCTCAATCCACTGGTTCAAGGGCGCCGTGGCCGAGGATGAATTTTCGTGTCCCGGCGGGGCCTTCGAAGACGACGGTGCCGACTGAGCGGGGACCGACGCCGCTGATCTTTTCGAGGATGCCCATGCCGTACTCAGCATTCTGCACGCGCTGGCCTGCTTCAAACGTGTGGGCCTGCCTTGGGCCGCCGGTCAGCCGCTCCACAAGTTCGCTCGCTCGTCCGATTTTGGGCTCGGGCCGCTGGCGAGCAGGTTTTGTCGCGCGGGCTGCGATGGCTTCCTCGTCCTGGGAGTCCTCGGGGTCAAACGCGAGGCCGTCGGGGCGAAGGGTCGTAGCTGTTCGTGCTGATCGCGCGGCCTCAGGCGACTCGTGAATCACGTCATCAAAATCGTCGGCGTGGCCACGGGCGGCATCGCCAAAAGGGTCGAATGAGTGCCGCGGGGGGGCTTCGGCGCCGGTGACCTCTGTCTCCGAACCCGTCATCTCCGCCAGAAAGATGCTCGGTGCCGAGACCCGTCGAGTGCCGCGGTAGTCGCGCATCCGGGCACAGCTTGCATGGAGATGCTCGCGAGCACGCGTGATACCCACGAACACGAGGCGTCGCTCCTCTTCAAGCTGATCCGGGCGATCGATGCTCCGCTCGTGCGGCAAGATGCCGTCTTCCATCGCGACCAGGTAGACGACAGGAAACTCGAGCCCCTTCGCCGCATGAAACGTCATGAGGGCCACGCGGTCGGAACCTGTGTCCCAGGCGTCGGCGTCGGCCACGAGCGCTGTCGTTTCAAGGAAACCGCCGAGGGCGTCTTGATCCTCGGCGCCGCTTGAGAAATCGTTTGCCTTGGCTGTTCTGGCCAAAAACTCTTCGTCGAACTGCCGCGCGGCGGTGACGAGCTCCTCGACGTTTGCCAGGCGGTCGTCGTCTTCTTCGAGATCGTCGGCCTCCTCCACGAGGTACCTGCGGTAGCCGCTTCGTTCGAGAACCGCCTCCAGAAGATCGCCCACGCGGGCTTCGCGGCCGGCCGTGTCGCCAAGTTCCCGGTGCAACCTCACAAACGCCAGCAGTGCCCCTGCGGCTTTGCGAGTAAAGCCAGGAATCTGATCGGCCGATGCGGCGGCTTCGAGCCTGCTAATTCCATGATCGTCGGCCCAGGCAGAGAGCCGATCGAGCGATGTGCGACCGATGCCACGCGGCGGCACATTGACCACTCGCAAAAAGGCCTCGTCGTCCTTGGGGTTTCGCAGCAGCCGCAGCCATGCGACCACGTCTCTGATCTCACGGCGCTTGAAGAACTCGAGGCCACGCACGAGCTGATAGGGAACACTCGCCGTTCGCAGCGCCAGTTCGAGCGACCGCGAGAGCGCGGCGGTCCGAAAGAGAATCGCAAAGTCTCGCGGGGTGCGATGGCCGGCGGCCACGTCGGAAGCAATCTCATCGGCGATCCGATCCGCCTCGTCATGCCCCGATGCATCGAGCACGATCCGCACCTTCGCGCCAGGCTCAGCCTCGGTCACGAGTCGCTTCGGCTTGCGGCGGGAGTTGTGAGCAATCAGGCGGTCGGCCGTGCCAAGGATATTGGCGGTGCTGCGGTAGTTGTGTTCGAGCGTCACGACCCTGGCCGAGGGATAGTCCCGCTCAAACTCGAGGATGTTGCGGATACTCGCGCCTCGCCAACCGTAAATCGCCTGGTCGGGGTCTCCTGTCACGGCGATGTTGGGATTGTCGAGCGAGAGACCGCGGATGATTGCGTACTGGGCGGCGTTCGTGTCTTGGTATTCGTCAACGAGCACAAACCGATGCCGGGCGTCGAGCATGGCCCGGAGCTCGGGATCGTCGGCCATGAGCCGGGCGACATGCACCAAGAGATCATCAAAGTCGACCGCGTTGGCAAGAAGGAGCATCTCCTGATAGACCGGCCAGAGGCGGCGGGCGATGTCGTCGACCGGCCTGCCCCAGCGGGGCTCAAAAACCTCCGGCGTGAGCAGGTCATTCTTGGCTCGGGAGATTACGCCTGCCACGCGGTCGATCGGCGTGTGCGAGAGCGAGAGCCCGAGCTTCTTGGCAGCTCGCTTGAGGACGGAATTCGCATCGTCAGGATCGAAGATCGAATAGTCGCTGGAGAGGCCAACCTGCCGGGCATAGCGGCGGAGGAGCCGGGCCGAGAACCGATGGAAGGTTCCCATCTCGACCGGCTGCGGGCCGACCAGCTCCGTCACCCGTCGACGCATCTCGTCGGCGGCCTTGTTTGTGAACGTGAGGGCGACGATTTCATGGGCCGGCACGGCCTCGGCGATGAGGTTGGCCACCCGGTGTGTCACCACTCGCGTTTTGCCGCTGCCTGGCCCTGCAAGCACGAGGAGCGGTCCCTCGACGTGTGCCGCCGCAGCCCGCTGGGCGTCATTCAGCGAGGTGAGAAAGGCTTGGGAACCAGGCATTTTTCTGGCCAAAACGTGGCTCGGACGGCTCACGGCGAGAGACGAGGCTTGCCGGAATGCCCCGCCGAGCATAGCCGCAATCATGAGAACTCGATTATATTGAGATGCACATGCCTCTGGCGCCTTGTGACGCGCCGTCTGGGAGGCCATCGAAACATTTTGCAGGGGAGGGAACCCATGCCACGCGTCCCATTCAAGGATTTGATGCAGTCTGACGAGATGACCGAGAAACTCGAGATGAGTACGGCGGAGATAGGCCTTTCCGTCCGCACGACCAACTGCCTGGAAGAGAAGGGGATTTTCACCGTTCACGACCTGCTGAATTGCACCAAGGCCGACCTCCTCTCGATCTCGAACTTCGGTGAAAAGACGCTCGAGGAGGTCTATAAGTCGCTCGAGAAGATCGGGTTTTTCCGATCCGCTGGGAGCAGCGACACCCCGGCTCTCCAGCCGATTTCGAAGGCGTCGTAGCCCGCGGCCCGAGCCTCGGCCATACTGCCCGTTTCCGCGTGCGCCGCGGGACGAGCCGAGTGACGGTCTGATGGCGAGGACGTGAGCGAGTGAGGCTTCCCCGTTTTTTCGCCAAGAAGCGAGGGCATCGTCGGACCGTGTCCGAGGTCTGGGCATCGGTCACGGAGGGGCTGTTTCATACGGGGCTCGTCATGGCGGGGCTCGTCTTTGGCGGGCTCCTCGTCACCGGCGTGGCCGTGCCAGAATGGCGGCTCAACCATGATTTCCGAGAGGCACAGGCCGAAGTCGTGGGCAAGGGGCTTGCCCGCCGGACGACCGCCAGCGAGCGGACATGGGAGCCCGTCCTTCGCATTCGGTATGACACGGCCGCGGGGCCGATCGAAGCCTGGGCGTTTCGCGGCGGGCGGGTCGCCGATCGGGGCCGAGCCCTCGCGAGTCTCCACAGTGTGCCCCTCAACGCTACCGTCACGTGCTGGTACGACCCAGACGCCCCGGAGCGTGTCGTTCTCGCCCGTGGCTACAACTGGTGGATGTGGGCGCTGACGCTCCTCCTGCCGGGAGCGCTCTTGGTGTTCGGTGGCGCCGGGGTCGTTCGCACACTCACAGCCTGGCGGAAGTCCGAGGAGCGACGGGCTGCTGCGGCCTCTCGAGCCGCGTCATCGCATGCCCATCCGGCGATTCCATCCTGTGACGACCTCGTCAACTCGCCAGGCACCGTCCTTCGATTCCGGCTCCCGACATCGGGCACGGAGGGCTGGACGCTCATGGGCTTGGGGCTCTTTGCGGTGTTCTGGAACGCAGTACTCGTCGTCTTGTCCGTGACCGCCGGGCTTGACCTCATGGGCGGAAGGACGGATTGGCTGCTCTTGATGGTCCTCGTACCGTTTGCAGCCGTCGGGATTGCCGGGATCGTCGTGTTCGTCCGGCAACTCATCCTGACGTCTGCCGTGGGGACGACCCAGCTCGAAATCTCCGATCACCCCCTGCGGCCCGGTGGCAGCTATGACGTGCATCTGGCGCAGTCTGGTGCAGGGATGTTTCGCAACATTTCGGTCACCCTCGAGCTCGAGGAGCAGGCAACCTTCCGCCAGGGCACCGACACGCGAACCGAGCGGCTCGTCGTCTGGCGAGGTGGCATCCGATCGTGGAAGGATGTCGAGGTTGCCCCGGGAACCCGCTTCGAAGCGGAGGCCACCCTCACGATCCCGGCGACCGCAATGCACTCGTTCGTGTCGGAACACAACACCGTCGCATGGCGGGTGGTGGTCCGCGGCAGGCCAGGCCGGTGGCCCGCCTTCTCACGTGGCTTTCCCGTGGTGGTTCATCCCGCGGAGGTGCGTCCATGAGCCTCGGGCTGGACTCGGCTTCAGGGTCACCCGCCGTGACCATGCACTTCTCGCCAGCCGATCGGCAATACGAGCCGCTCGATGCGCTCGAGGTCCGATACTCGGTCGCGTTGCAGCCCGGGACGTCGGTGCTGTCAGTGGAACGATCGGTTCTCTGGTACACCGAGGGCAAGGGGGAGGAGGATTTGGGCGTCTGGTTTTTTGAGCGGATCACTGACCCGGCCGCGGTGAAGGCCGCGGCCACGGGAGGCACGATCGCGACGCCACTGCCCGCAAGCCCGCTCTCCTACGAGGGCGTGATCGTCAAGATCCGCTGGTGCGTGCGGGTGAGGCTGTTTTTCGAAGAGGGCCGCGACTTCGTCTCCGAGCATGTGTTCGAGTTGGGCCACGTTCCCGTCGCATCGATCGTGCAGCCATGATCCAGCATGCGATCCCTCGCAATCCGTTCATCACGCGGCACACTCGGCCCGGAGTTCTTCCGCCGCTCGACACGGACGGACAGCCAGTCGATGTCGCCGGCCTCACGGCGATGATTCTCCGGCACGGAGGGGCGAGCATCGAGGGGCCGCATGGCACGGGGAAGTCGACGCTCCTTGCGGCCCTCGCCCAATCACTCGCCCGGGCAGACAGGCTCGGCGGGATCTTTCGGCTCCAAAGCGGTCATGATGTTCCATCGGCCTTGCGAGGGATCCACCGGGCGGCCGTGGGCACGTTTGTCTGCCTCGACGGCCTGGATGTGTTCTGGTCGCTGGGAATCCTGGCCCGATCCCTGGCATGGTCAAGGGGCGTGGGGCTTGTCGTCACGAGCCACGGTCCCGCGGGGCTTCCGTACGTCATCCGAACAACAGCGACGCTTCCGCTTCTGGCCGCGATTGTGAAACGCCTTCCCGATCACGGCGGACTCATCGACGCCGACGACCTCGCCGACGCCTTGGCGCGACACCCAGGCAACATCCGTGAGGCCCTGCTCGATCTCTACGACCGGTTCGAGCACCGGGCCCGGATGAGTAGATAGTGAGGCGTGTGCGGGGTGTGCCGATTGCACCGCCCCTTCGATGAAGGTTCATGATTCCGCGTCGCCTTTTTTCCACGCGTGCGCGGCGACATGCGACCTAGGTTTGCATGTTGCCCCGTGGAGCCCTGGCCGGACTCCGTGGTCGGTGACCGGAAGCGAGGAGAGAAGAATGAACCCGCGTCGCATGCTCGGAGTCGTCCTGGTGGCAGGGCTTTGCCTTGCCGGACAGGGCCGGGCGATGGCCCAGTGCTGCCTTTCCGAACTCTTCGCCGGCTGCTTCTCCTGCTGCCGGCCACAGCCTCAGCTCTACGCTGTCGCTCCTGTGGCGGCGCCTGTCATGGCGCCGGTTGTCGCGCCCGTCCCGGCTCCGCCACCGCCCGTGATGGTGCCCATGCAGCAGACGAGCTTTGTGCCCGAGACGACCTACCGCACCGAGTATCGGTGTGTGCCCGTCACGACGTACAAGCCCTCGTGCGAAATCGATCCTTGCACGGGCTGCTCGGTCGGGTGCATGCAGCAGGTGACCGAGTATGTCCAGCAGCCGGTGAACGTGCCGGTAACGCAGTACCGTAGGGTGACGACGACGCAATACATTCAGATGCAGCCCGGCTACGCGGCTCCGCCTGCTCAAGGCTATCCAGCAGTGGCCCCGGGCATGGCCCCCGCTGCCGGTCCGGCGGCAAGCCCGTTCAGCGGCGTTCAGGCGGCGCCTCAGGCATGGGGTGCTGCCGGTCCGGATGTCGTGCCGCAGCCAGCCCCTGCCTATGCACCTCCCGCCCTGCCGCCAGGAACCCAGCCGTCTCCGGCGATCACACCGGGGAACACCTACACCTACTACCCACAATCGGCTCCGCCCATGCAGCCGATTGCCCCGCAGTCGGGAACGTATCAGCCTGGTACTTATGCTCCCCCTGGCACCACCATGCCGAACTACGCGGCCCCGAGCTACACCACGCCGAGCTACGCAGTACCTGGTTCCATAGCTCCGCAGCCGCAAGCCCAGCCACAACAACAGCCACAACTCCAACAACTCCAATCGATCGCGCCGCCGGCCCTGAGCCCTGCTCCCTCGCTCAGGCCGATTCCTGAGCTTCCCCGCAACGGTCGGATCGATACCAGCGGCAGCGCTCCAGCCGCGACCGGCACGAGCGGCAGCGGTGTTCCCAATGGTGCTCCCGCTTGGCCAGGCGATGGCAACTCGCACACACCTGTGGCTCCGGCTCCAGCCGCTCAGCCTGGTATGCCGGTCGTCCCTGGCAACGGCCCCGGCCCTGCGACCGGCGCGTTTCCACGGCTACTCGAGCCGACGAGCCACACGACCTCGTGGGGCCCTTCCGACGGCGGTGCTGGCCGTGTGCACTACCCGACGGCCGCCCTTCCGAGCAGGCGGCAGGGACAGTAACGCTGCCCGGCGGCTATGAGTCGGCCAAAGCCTGAGCCTCTAGCGTGACGGCTCCCGAAGCGATGATCGCGTCGGAGGTCATGAGGTCATGAGGCCCGGAGGTCATGACGTCATGGAGCGCGGGCGTACTCGGCCAAGGCCTGGACAGGGAAATAGCGGCGGTAGTTTTCGTAGTGGATGCAGGTGGTGCGGTTGAAGATGCCAGTGAGCGGCTCGGGTGGCCAGTCGCCGTCAGGCAGTTGCCTCGAGACGAGGAATTCGACGGCGCGGGCGGCCTCGGGAGTGTGGGCGAGACCGCAGTCGATGAGCGTCATCAGGGCCCAAGCCGTGTTGACCACGAGGCCAGGCTCCCTGGGCACGTAGTGGCCCGCGCGGCAACTCGAGTAGTGTTCGCCCCAGCCGCCGTCACGCTGTTGGCGGTCGAGCAGGAACCGAGCCGCTCGGCGGAGCGACGGATCATAGGCGTCGAGGCCAGCAGACCGTAGCCCCCTCACGCCGAACCAGGTTCCATAGGTAAAGCAGATGCCCCACGCCCCTTCCCACGAGCCGTCGTTTCGCTGGCGTTTGTGAAGGAAGGCCACCCCGCGGCGAATCGCGGCGCGGAGATTGGAGTTGTCGAGTGCCGGGAAGACGCGGGCGAGGTCGCAGAGCGCCTGAATGCATGCAGAGGTGCATTCGACGTACGGATAGTCAACCATGATGTCGCAGAAGGCATGCGAGACGTTGAGGAGCTCGAGCCACGCGCCGCCGCGACGGCGTTCGTACGTGGACCAACCCCCGTCGCGATTCTGATACCGGAGCAGGAAGTCACGCGCCGCCACGAGATCAGGAACGTGCGGAGCACGGCCGACGGACGAATGCACTGCCAGCGTGGCCTTCAGTCCCTCAGCGGTGCAGTCGGTGATGGGCCAGCCGTGGACGACGTCGCAAAAGGGCCAGCCGCCTCGGACGGGGTCGCGGTGGAAGCCGCGTCCATCGACGAGCTCTTCACGAATCTGGTTGTCACGGAGATAGTCGGCGGCGTGATCGAGGGCGTCTCGGCAGACCAACGGATCGGGAGCTCGTGACAGGGCCTGCACGGCAAAGGCAGTGTCCCAGAGAGACGTCGAGAGATAGCCGTTCATGCTGGTGCCATTCGGCGAGTGGTGGAGGTAGGCATCGAGTCCCGCCCAACTCCGCTCGAGTACATCGTCTGGTGCACCGCGGGCCACATGGACAACGGTGTTGAGCACGGCGTTGACCGGGCCGATCCGGTAGTACCCGGTGGTGCGATCCTCGTAGTCGATATGCTCGAGCAGCCGCCCCAGGGAGCGCCGCCGCCAACCTGCCGGATGCAGCCGCTCGAAGCCGTCAAGAAGCGGCGAGACCAGGGTGACGAGCCAGCTCTCGGGTTGCAGGAGATCGCTCGGGGCAATGTGTCGCCGGTATCGCGCGAACGGGATCTCCTCGTACGGGCATTCGTAGAGTTCACAGCGAAGTTGGCGGATCAAGTCGTTCTCAGGCAGGGCTGCCCGCGTGCCGTAGAGATGGGCCGCCGGCAGGTAAACCTGTCGTGCATGACACCAGAACCGCGACGGGTGGAAGGGGAGAGTCCGAGGCAACGTGAAGAGCTCGGGCAACACCGGCATCAGGCCGTGATAGTCGTAGAGATTCAGGAGGGCGAGAATCCATTTGCCCCAGGCCGCTGATCCGAGGGGTGTGCCGTGGCCGCGGATCCACGCCCGCATTGACGCGGCACATTGATCCTCGGGTGTGACGCCGAGGACTCTCAGGGCGACGTAGGTGAGGGCCGTCGTGAACATCATGCCGCTCTCACCGTCGGCGTGCAGCGGGACACCACCGTCGGCCAGCGCCACGCTCCGCAGGTGACGGATCATCGCGTCGCGGAGGTCGGGAGAAATCTCACGGCGGGCAAAGGCCGTTGCCGCGACGTACATCGGCAACAAGAACCGCGGTCCGCCGTAGTCTCCCCGCCAACTGCCGTCGGCTCCTTGAATCGAGACCAGCCGCGCGACCCCGGCGTCGATGGCGGCCCGCACGCGGGCCTCGGAAACCTCGGGACGCGTGCCTGACACCGTCGCCCTCCTGTGTGACACGTTCCGTCCACCGGACTCAGGTCAGCCGACCAACCGCCCGTGACGACGCGGCATCGCGACAACGCCGGGACGATCAAGGTCATCCGATCGGACGTCATGGACTCGGATCGCTTCGGTGTCGCCCTCGCCGGAGGCGACCAAGCGATCGTCGAACCACCGCAGTTGTCGGCCGATACGACCGAAAGCGGCCGTCGGCTGTCGCCAGCCGTGGGATGCGACGATCTCCCGCAGCAGGCCGCCCAAACCCATGGCGCCAATTTGCAAGAACATTCGGCGATAGGCCCAGACGCTGGCGTCCTCGCAACAGAGCAGCCGCACCGTGTCTCTGCGATGCACAGGGCTGCTTCGCCAACAGTGGTAGATGGCCCGGCGGATCACCATGGCCGGTTCGTCGCGGCCCGCCAGCGCCGCATACAACGACGACGCCAGTGCCTGTGGGACGTCACACGCCGCCCGTCGCCGCGCCTGGTAATCGTGCAGCTTCGGGTGTTCTACCAGCGTCGCCGCATCACCGAAGCCGAGCGTCATTCCCGAGGCGGTAATCGGATGGTGGCAGCCGACGGCATCGCCCACCAGACGCACCGGCCCCTCTCCATACGCCGCGCGGGGTTCCGACTCATTTCGCGCCCATACCAACTGACCGCTGGCACAGGCTTCGACGAAGGGCTCACGCCACGTCACCGGCAGAAACGGTGTGTAGTGGTCAGACAGAAACCCGTTGAGATCGTCCTGTTTGCAGAGCGCGGCGGGAAGATCGACGCACACACGAGTCGTCCTTTCATCCAGGCGGTAGGCCAACATCGGCCCTGGCCCGCCGACGAGAACATGCCCGAATCCCTCATGCGGCAACGTCACGCCTTCGAGCAGCACGCCCGCCATGCACGAAAGCAACCGACGGCGACGCTGACCGAACAACCACTGCCGAACTCGCGACCCGCGGCCATCGGCTCCGATGATCAAATCGACGGACAGGCTTCCCGTGTCACCCGACGCCTGGGCGAATTCGACCGTGTGGCCATTGATCGCGGTCGGGTGGGTGTTCGGGAGATACGTGACGCCTGGGGTGGCAATCGCCGCCTGTCGCACCCCCGCGACCAGCAACCCGTGTTCGACACTCGTCCCGAACCGACCGCCGGGGTAGGGCAGTTCGATCGGTGGGCTGCCGTCCTCTGGCAACACCACAAAGCCGCGACCGGTCGCGTGTCCCGGCCTGACAATGTCCGGCACGACGCCGAGCGTATCGAGCAGATCGACCGCTGCCGGGTGCAGCCACTCACCCCCGAGACGCCGCCGGTGATCTGACCGGGCCTCGAGGAGGTACACCGTCGCCCCCCGGCGAGCCCACAAGACCGCCATGAGGCTACCCACCGGCCCCGCGCCGACGACGCAAACTCGCCGACCAGCGGCCATGGGTGCAATCATGCGGTCTACCACGGAGGGGCATCGATCACGGAAAAACGGTTCTACCGATAGCCCTACTTTAGCAGTCGCACCCCTCCTGGCCCACACTGCGGCATCTCGTGCCCTTGGCTGCTCGAATGATCGATTCCATAAGGCCTTTTCGATGGCGGTGTTCCCTGGGTCCAATATCCTGGGTTTGCCACTCCGACCCGAGAACCACCCCGTGACCAACGCTCAAATTGCCGGTGCCTTCGAGCATGTCGCCGACCTCTTGGAGTATCGCGGCGACAACGTCTTTCGTGTGCGGGCCTACCGCAACGCTGCCCGCACGATCGATGGCCTCGTTGAGCCCGTGGCGAGTGTCCGCAACGATCCCAACCGATCGCTCACCGACCTCGACGGCATCGGCAATGACCTCGCTGGCAAAATCGAGACGCTTCTTGACACCGGCCGGCTGCCTCAACTCGAGGAGCTCGAGCGTGAAGTGCCCGCGTCCGTCTTCGAGCTCATGCGGGTGCCGGGGCTCGGCCCCAAGAAGGTCAAGTCGCTGGTCGATACGCTCGGCATCGATTCCCTCGCCGCGCTCGAAGAGGCCTGTCAGCAGGGCCGCGTGAGGGCGATCAAGGGCTTTGGGCCAAAGACCGAAGCCACAATCCTCGAAAACCTCGCCTTCGCCCGCGACCCAGACCGCTCGCGGATGCTCTGGAGTGACGCCGATACGATCGCGGATGCCCTCGTAACCTGGATGCGAGACTGCCCGGCCGTGCATCAGGCGGAGGCAGCCGGCAGCCTCCGCCGTGGCTGCGAGACGGTGGGAGATCTCGACATTCTCGTGGAGAGCGATACGCCGACCGAGGTGATGGATCGGTTCGTGGCGTGGCAGGAAACCGTGGATGTGCTCCTCCGCGGCGATACGAAGACCAGCATTCGTGGCCCACAAAAACTCCAGATTGATCTTCGCGTCGTGCCGTTCGAGTCGTTTGGCGCGGCCCTTCAGTACTTCACGGGATCAAAGGAACACAACGTCAAACTCCGTGGCCGTGCCCGCGATCATGGCCTCACCATCAACGAGTACGGCGTCTTCAGGGTGAACGAGAAACCCGACGGTCCGCCGGGACGCACATCACCGAAAGGTCCGTCCATCGCGGGTCGCACCGAGGCCGATGTCTACGCCGCCGTCAACCTCCCGTGGATTCCGCCCGAGTTGCGTGAAGGCCACGACGAGATCGAGCGTGCCGCGCGCGGTGACCTCCCCGTGCTTGTCGAGCTTGCCGACATCCGCGGCGACCTCCACATGCACACGACCGCGACCGACGGCGAAGACACCCTCGCCGAGATGGCCCGTGCCGCGATTGCCCGAGGACTGGCCTACATCGCGATCACCGACCACGGCCAGCGAGTGACGATGGCCCGCGGCCTCGATCGCGAGCGACTCCTGAAGCAGTGGGCCGAGATCGATCGATTCAATGCATCACTCGCCGCGGATGGTGATCCACCGCTCGTGGTTCTCAAAGGCATCGAGATCGACATGTTGGAGAAAGGTGGCCTCGACCTTCCCGACGACGTGCTGGTGCAGGCCGACTGGGTTGTGGCGAGCCTCCACTACGGACAGAGCCAGCCTCGGGCAAAGATCACCGCCCGCATTCTCGAAGCGATCGAGAACCCACACGTGTCGGTGATCGGCCATCCGACCGGCCGGCTCATCAACCGTCGGCCCCCGTATGACGTCGACATCGAAGCGATGATTCAAGCCGCCGCGCGCACCGGCACCTTCCTCGAGATCAACGCGAATCCCTGGCGGCTCGATCTCAACGACCGCCATGCCGCCGCCGCGAAGGCAGCCGGCGTGAAGCTCGTCATTTCAACCGACGCGCACTCAACCAAGGGCCTCGACGTGATGCGATGCGGCATCCTCCAAGCCCGCCGCGCGGGTCTCGAAGCCGCCGACATCGCCAACACCCGCTCCCTCGCCGATCTCCGCGTGCTCATGAAGCCTCGCTGACTGGTCCGCGAGTGACCGACGGGCACGATGCCCGGCGGTTACGTCCTGCGACATGACATGTGCGACGCCGAGCTACCAGCACGGGCAGCTTCAAGGATCTTTCACACAGCGGAAGCCGAGGTGGTTGGTGCCGCTCGAGACTTCCCCCTTGCCGCGGCTGCCCACGATGTACCGGGCACAGTACTGATCGCTACAGAGAAAAGAGCCGCCACGCTGCACCCGCTTGGGCGCACCAGGCTCGTGCGGATCGAAACTTTCACCTGGCCCGCGGGGATTCTCGGCGATGCCGCGGCGGGCCGCCCGAGCGTAGGTGTCGGGGCGATACCAGTCGCTACACCATTCCCACACATTGCCTGCCATATCGAAGACACCGTAGTCATTTGCGGGAAAACTGCCCGTCGGTGAAATCCCGGCAAACCCGTCGGCGGCGGTGTTCTCGATCGGAAACTTTCCCTGCCAGGTGTTGGCCATCCATGCCCCATCGGGGCGAAACTCGTTGCCCCATGGGTACCGGCCGCCGGCCAAGCCGCCGCGAGCCGCAAACTCCCACTCGGCCTCCCGAGGCAACCGCTTCTCGGCCCAGCGGGCGTATGCCTCGGCGTCTTCATACGCGACATGCACGACGGGGTCACGGTCGTGGCCCTCGATCGAACTGCCGGGACCGAGCGGATGTTTCCAGCAGGCACCGGGCACATAGGCCCACCAGCGGAGATGTGCCTGAGCAATGTCTCGAAGCGGCACCGCCTCGGGGGGTGGCGTGAACACGATCGAACCCGCCACGAGCGCCTCCGGCGGCACTCCCGGAAAATCCTCCGCCTTCGGGACGCGCTCTGCCACGGTCGTGTACCCAGTGGCCTCGACGAAACGAGCAAACTCCGTGTTTGTCACCGGCCGGGTGTCGATCCAATATCCATCGAGCTTCACGCGGTGGATGGGCCGGGCATCCGCCATCGGGTCGGGGCCGCCAAAGGGCTTGCCTCGCGGGTCGGCACAGCCCATCGAGAACTCACCGCCAGGCAGTTCTCCAGCACATGCCTGCGGCGTATTCGATCGGGCAGGCAATGTCTGGG
>JBGTKO010000028.1:0-13286 GCA_041744595.1 Pirellulales bacterium | reverse complement strand
GTAGCCGAGGAGCATTTCATCGGCAGCAACCGCCTCGAAGCGGTCTGCATCGGGTTTGTCGTCGATCCCCAAAAGAATCGCCGTGCCGACGACGCGTCCGGCAACGCGGGCCGTCACGGTCTCGTCTACCGTGACGCCCTTGCCCCGGATGACGCTCCGCACGACGAACGGCTGGCGGATGATACCCGCGTCATCTGCCGCTCTGCCCGCAGCCTCGCCGATGGCCACGACGCTCGCGGCATCCCGCCTCGCTGCCAGCGGTCGCCCCACGACATCGCAGAACGGGCATGCGGTGGCAACCGTCGCGAACGCGGCGCATACGGTGACGACGGCTATCTTCGGGACGATCACACCCCATATGGTATTCGGACCCGGGGGGCTTGCGGATCGTCACGTCGAGCCTTACCGACTGGCCATTTCCTGACGACAACGGAATCGGCGGATAGCACCGAAGCCCATGATTCCGGCACCGGTGGCGAGTAGGACGAGCGTCGCCGGTTCAGGCACGGCCATGACGGTTACGAACAGGTTGCCCGTTCCGCCGTTCAAGCCTGCCGAAGTGTCGGCATAGTTGATCTTCCATAGGCCATCGGCGTCGGTGAATTCAGCGCCGTCAGCCAGGCCGTTGAAGGTGCCCGTCAGGTTGCCGGTGCCATACCCAAACAGCGTGAACTTGTCGCCGAGCGTGTAGGTGTTCAGTTGCACCATGTTGAGCGTGGCGCTTCCGAGGTTGAGCGTGTCCGAGACGTTGCCGAGGTCGGCCGTGGAGCCACCGCCAGTGACCTCGTAGAGATACGTGGACGAGCCCCCGAGCGTGAGGCTCCCGAAATTGATCGTGCCGGGAGACGAGCCGATTGCAAGCTGGTTGGTGACGGTGAGCGAGCCCACGACGTTGCCGTTGCCGGAGAGATTGGCGGTCGAGTAGCCACCTCCGCCTTTGGCGGATACGTCGAACGTGCCGCTGGCCAGCACGACGCCGCTCGTATTGTTGATGCTGCCACTGGCACCGAGGGCCAGCGCGCCGCCGCTGACCGTGGTGGTGCCGGTGTAGGTGCTCGCGCCGGTGAGCGTCTGGGTGCCATCGCCCGACTTGATGAGATTCATGCCCGCCGCCCCGTTGGCGATCACGCCCGCGTACGAAGGCGTGGCACCAGTGCCGGGGTTGAGGGTGAGGGCGGTGACGGACCCGTAGCCACCGGTCGTGGTGGTGAAGACAGAGGCAAAGTTCTTATTGCCTGTGAGACCACCCAGCGTGAGTGTGGTCACCGTCGTGCGAAGACCGGCCGTGGTGTTGCCAGAAACAGTCGTGGCGGTGTCCAGCGGGCTGTTCTGGAGGGCGAGGCTGTTGCCGAGGCTCAGAATGCCCCCCGAGACAACGGTCGCACCGGTGAAGGTGTTGGCGCCCGACAGCGTCAAGAGGCCGCTGGCGGCGCCAGTTTTCGTGAGACCAAAACCATTGCCGCCGTCCCCGATCGCGCCGGAAAACGTCACTCCCTGCCCGACAACCGTGGTTCCGACATCGACGGTCAGGGTGCGCGATGCGGTCATCGTGACTGGACCAGAGAACGTCAAGGTCTTTTCAGTGACAACTGTCGCGAAGGTCGTATCGGCAGCCAGCGTCACCACGTTGCCGACCGTTCGGCCGGCAAAGTTCGAGGAACGCATCTGGCCACCGTTGAGCACCACGGCAGCGGTGCCCGCTCCGAAAGAGCCATTGATGGGGTTGCCAGCCGTGCCGGTTGAATCCGCCGTCACCGCGACAATAACCCCCGGGTTGATTGTGGTGCCACCCGAGTAGGTGTTGGCACCACCGAACCCAATCGTACCGAGCGGGCCACTTCCGTTGAACGTCATGGCCCCGGCCCCGCTGACGACGCCGGTGGTTTTCACGGTTGTGCCGACCACGTCGCGGGAAAACGTCAGATTTCCCTCGAGAGTCCAGTTGCCGGAATACGTGGAGGAACCCGTCGCGGTTTGTGAGATGGTTTTGACGCCACTGCTCCCGGACTGGACGGTGATGGCGTTCGGAATCGTCATGTCGCCACCAATGTGCAAAAGGGTGGCGGACGTGCTTCCGGAGGTGTTGCCAAGAAGAATCGCGTTGGAACCAAGGCCCAGGGTGCCGGCGTTTACCGAGCCGGCGTTGATGGTCAGGCCGCCGGTAAAGGTATTGGCGGCAGAAGGCGAGAGAGTCAATGATCCCGTGCCGTTCTTGATCATCCCGGCGGTTCCAGCGAGCACCGAACTGATCGTGTTCGAGGCGTTGTTCACGGTGATGGTCGGCGTCGTGCCGCCAAGCGAGATCGTGCCGCCCGAAAGGGTGATGTTCCCTGATAACGATCCGAACGCGAGGCCGTTGGCCACCTGAGTGGTGGTCACCGACACCGTGCCGGTACCCAAGCCAGCGCTGCCCGTACCGAAGTTGCCGATGTCAGACGTGGTGATTGTGGTGCTGAATGTGCCGCTGCCACCAACGCTGTCGGTGTTCCAGAAGGCGCTCGTGCCCCAGGTTCCGCTCGCGGTGCCAAATCCCGGCGTGGGGCCGTCGGTATCCCAGTAGAGGTCAGCAGCATTCGCCATCGTGGGCACGAGCACGGCCCAGCCAGAAAGGGCGAGCATGACAAAACGAGCCACGGAAGACCGGACCATAACGAAAACTCCAAGCGCGGTTCGGGTGCTGTCGCTGCGGGGCACCCCCGGCACGACAGAAGTTCTGACCCGAATGATACCGCTAGAGAATGGGTCAAACCCATTGTGGTTTCAGGAAAAATCTTTAAGAAAAGAAGAACTCATCCATGCCATCACTCGTTCGTCATGCGTTGAAAATGTACTATCAAAGGCACAAGTCTTGTCGGTAACTTATGCAAACGAGAAACAACCTTCAGGTTTCAAGAAATTCACATGCGATCACCGCGCCGCATCGGCATCTCCGTCGAGTTTCATCTGCCCTTCAAACATCACGCGGGGATCGTGGCGGGGGTCCACCGCTACGCCGACGAGCGAGGCTGGATTCCGGTTCTCGATGAGTGGGTGGAGGCGACGATTGAGGACGCGGGGCCAGGACCGGCGCCCTATGACGGTGTCATCGCGCGGGTGGGCGGGCGGCGACTCAAGATCGTCGAGGCGACCGCCAAGGCGGGAATTCCGCTTGTGAACGTGCGGGCGATGTCGCCGGTTGTTGATCGACTGCCCGGCGTGTTTCCCGACTTCAAGCAGGTTGGACGGATGGAGGCCGAGCATCTCATGTCGCGTGGCTTTCGGCACTTTGCTCATGCAGCGCCTGGCAAGCCCCCGTACACCGAGTTGGGAGCGGCTTTTGCCGCGACCGTCGCGGCCGCAGGCCACTCGATCACCCGGCTCGCCATGCCCGACGACGACGACGAGAGCCTCGCCGAGTATCGTCGCACCACGGCACGCATCCGGGCCTGGCTCGATCGCTGGGATTTGCCGATCGGCGTCGCCACTGGCGGCGCACCATTCGCGCGGCGACTTGCCGAGCTCTGCCACGAACGTGGATGGAAGGTGCCGCAGGATGTCGCGATCGTGTCCGGAGCCAACGAAGAGAATTTCTGTGAGCGACCCCATCCGTCGCTCACAGCCGTCGAACTGGGGTATGAGCGGATCGGCTACGAGGCAGCGAGGCTTCTGGAGTCGCTCATGGGCAACCCGAAGCCATCCCACGGCAAGGGATCGGCGAGAACCCGCCCCGGTTCTAAGCACGCGGGCACCCATCCCAAGCACGTCATCCTGCCACCAGTCGGAATCATCGTGCGAGAATCGACCGATTTCTTCGCGAGCGATGACTCGATGATCAACACGGCGCAGGCCTACATCGCCGAGCATTTTCATGAGCCGTTGGGAGTGGGCGATATCGCCCGGCACATCGACGTCTGCACCAAGACACTCCAAAACCGGTTTTCTGCCGTCCTCAAGCGCTCGGTCGCCCAGGAGATCCGCCGCGTCAGGATCGAGGCGGCCAAGCGGGAGCTCTCGTCAACCGACCTGCCCATTGCCGAGATCGCCGTCCGCGCGGGCTTCGCCACAAACATCCAGTTGTGCGCGGTCTTCCGGAGGGAAGTGGGCGTGAGCCCGTCGGACTATCGCAACACCCGATCCGTGCCGCAGGCATAATGGCTCCCATGAAACTCTTTCTTTCGGCGTGCATCCCCTTCTTCATCGCCGTTGTTACGGCATCGCCGCTCGTGGCCGAAGACACGACGTGGCCCTCTGTCGAAACCTTCGAAGTCGACGGCCACAAGGCTTTTCTCTACGCCCCGCCCAAGCCCGCGCCAGGAAAACCCTGGGTCTGGTATGCGCCGACCATCAAGCATGTGCTCATCATGAAGCACAGGCTGTATGTGGACAGCCTCATGAAGGCCGGAGTCGGAATCGCCGGCGTTGATCTGGGTGAGGTGCGAGGGGCGCCCGCGAGCTCCGCGAAGTTTTCCAAGTTCTACGACGAGATGGTCAATCGTGGCTGGTCGCCCAAGCCGATCCTCCTCGGTCAGAGCCGTGGCGGGCTCATGCTGCTCGCCTGGGGCATGCGTAACCCCGACAAAGTCAAAGCCTTCGCGGGCATCTATCCAGTGTGCAACCTCGCGAGCTGGCCGCTGCGGTTTTCCAAGGCCGAGACGCTCGCGGATTACGGGCTCATGGAAGAGGCGCTGCGGTCGAGGCTTGCCGAATTCAATCCGATTGAAAACCTCGCAGGGCTCATTGCCGCCAAGGTGCCGATGTTCATCGTGCATGGTGATGCAGACAAGACGGTCCCCATCGAAGACAACACCGGACTGCTCGCCGAACGCTACCGAGCCGGCGGCGGCTCGATCGAAGTGAAGGTGATCCCGGGCCGCGGACACGAAGTCTCGCCCCCCTTTTTTCAGTGCCAGGAGCTGGTCGATTTCATCCTCGCCCAGACCGGCCAGGCTCGGCTCGAACGCTTGAAGTCGTTCAGAATTCGTGGCGTATGCGGCGGCGAGCACGATCTCGAACGGCTGGCCACCCTCGGCGTCAACACGGTTCGTGGCTACTCAATTCCCGATCCCGAGTCGATGCGGGCCACCCTCGACAAAGCCCATCGCCTCGGCATGAAAATGGTCGTGAGCGAATGGATGCCGAACCAGGGCGAGAACAAGGGGTCGGGAGGCAGCACATGGAAGTTTGACTACGGAGCCCGCGGCGAAGAGATGCTCGAGAAATTCATCGCGAAGGTCGAGGCGATCGGTGATCACCCGGCGATCCTCATGTGGGGACTTGGCAACGAGGTGCATCTCGATGAGCCCTACCTGCGGGTTGTGAACCGGATGTCGCGCGGGATTCACAAGCGATTCCCGAACCATCTCACGAGCCTGACGATGGTGAATGCGAAGCCCGAGGCGATTGCGGCCGTCAAGAAATTCGCCCCCGATATCGACGTGCTCGGGGTGCAAAGCTACAGCCCGGGCGCGGTGCGAGGAGCCATCAAGAGCACCGAGGAGCACTGGGGGAAGCCCTTCTACATGTCGGAGTTCAATGGCAAGGGCCCGTGGAATTTTGGCAAAACGCCCTGGGGAGCGGCCCTCGACGAGTCGGTCACGCAGAAGGTGCAGGATCTGAACGCGTGCTACGACGCGATCGACGCGTCGTCGCTGTGTCTCGGATCGACGATTTTTGTCTGGGGGCACACGAACGAATTTCGCCCGACTTATTTCAGTCTGCTGCTCGATCCCGATCCGAACGGGCCCCGAGACAAGGACTCCTTCGCGGGCCTCCTCATAACTCCCCAGGCCGAGGTCATGGTGGAGCGGTTCACCGGCAAGCCTCCGCGTGGCAACCGGGCGCCCGTCCTCTCGAGACTGGAATTCGCCGGGGGAAAGCGTGAGCGGGAGGTAGCCCCGAGAGAGTCGATGGAGGTGGTCTTTGTCGCCGACGATCCGAATGGCGATTCCGTTGAGGTTGTCTCCTGGATTCTCGACTCGACCTCGAAAAAGTCGAAGCGAGTCGCCGGGCCGTTTGCCGCCACGTTACTGGACAAAGCTGCCATTCCCGCCCCCGACGCGCCGGGTGAATACCTCCTGATGGTCTATGCCATCGACGGCAAGGGAGGTGGCTCGGCCAGCACGCTTCCGTTCAGGGTGATTGAGAAGCGTTAGTCGTCCTCGTCGTCGGCGAGTTCTGATCTCAAACGAGGAAACGTTCCCGAATGTCACGGTAGCCTGACGCGGGATGCGTTCGCCATTTCCGGCAACCGGCGGTTCTACTTCACCTCTTCGCCATCCATCGCGTAGATGGCCAGATGCATGCCGTCCGGGCCTCGCAGCTCGTCGATCCGAAAGGTTCCCGCGACGGCGACCGGCCGGATTGAAAAACTGGCGGTCCTTCCCTGCTGCATCCGTACGACGATGCAGTCGTGGAGCGCCGCTCCGGGGCCGAAGCAGCACTCCTGGTTGTCGCGGACGAGGACAAACTGCGTGAGCCCCCGCTGCTGGAAGCTCGGAAGGATGTAGCCCCGAATCCGGATGCGTTCACCGGCCAGCGTTGTCACCCCCTTCGGGAGCAGGTCGCGGGTAAAGGGCGTCCCCTTCTCCATGTCGAGCTTGATGTCGTCGAACGTCACCTCGCGCGGCCCGCGCGACGACCGCCGCGGTGGATCGGGAGTCTCATCGGCGACCGGGCTCGAACCAGCGGTCGAGACGTCGTGAGTCACAAGGGTTTCAGGCAACGCGGTGCTGCGGCCGGGTGACTCACCGCAGCCCATGGCAGCGACCGCCACGACGACGCAGCAAAGACACACCCCGCGGATCATCGTGATGTTCTCCAACATTGGGATTGGCTCCCAGGGACTGGCTCCCAGCCACCATCAAACAGGCCCGCAGCCTCGAAAGCTGCCAGAGTGCCTGCCCCGGCTTCGAGGCCGGGCTTGAAACGCCGCTACCTCAAGAACCCGTCGTCAATGTGATAGAGCACGCCGCCACCCATTTCGGCAAGTCCCATGGGCTCGACGCGGAACCGACCGGCGATTTTGACGAGCCGCTGGGTGTACGCGATGCCGGCCGGATCTGAGAGTCGCACGAGGACACGATCGGTGAGCTTGGGATCACCACCGAAGCAGCAGTCCCCTTGATCGCGGCAAAGCACGAACTGCTTGATCCCCTTGTGTTGCGAGTCCGGATAGATAAAGCCCTTGAGGAGAACATCCTGGCCATGCAGCGCGACGGCCGTTTCCGGGATCGCCGTCGGTGGGTCACCCGGCAACGGCTGGAGAAGTCCGTAGTGAATTCGCTCGAAACCCTCGGGGAGCTCGTTGACGTAGACGATGGTTTGATACGTGAGGGAGGCCAAGAAAATGACAGACGAACCTACGAGCGCGCCGATCGCGAGCCCGCGACCAGTGACCGCCTCACTTCGCCTCGCGACGTCTCGAATGGCCACCGTGGCGAGGATGACCCCCATTGCCGGCACGGTGACCAGTGACCAGGCGAGGAACGCCAGCGGCGAGAGAATCGCAACGCATACTGCTGCAATGGCCGTGCCTGACAGGGACCGATAGACCTCGGTCTCGATGACAGGCCGCTCTTCGCGGACGAGCGGCATCGGTGGTGAGTCGAAGAGTCCGGTACTCATGGCTCGATGAACTAGCGAGGTGCCTTGGTGGGCCTGAGCGCGGCCCGCGCGAATACGGCCACCGCGATCACGATGGCGGCCCAGAGTGCCCATTGCCAGCCGCGGCCAGGTGGTGGGGAAGGTGTGGCAGATGTCGGCCCCTTTTCGGCGACCGCCGGCAGGGCAGGATGCTCCTCGTTCGGGTCTTCGTCTCCCTGCACATCGGCGATCACGCCAACGAGAGCCGAGCCAGCCGGGGCAGGCGTGATTTCGTCGCCCGTCGCAGCGGCAGCCGTGATGCCGGCCAACCCGGCAAGCGTGGCGGCGCGGCGGACCGCCTCCGGGTCGATTTTCTGGAGCTCCTTGACCGCTTCTGCCGCCTCTGGCAGCGGGCAGGCCCGCAGGTAGTTCACGATCGGTTCGCGGACGAAGATGTTGTCTTGCTTGGCATCCTTGAAGATGGCCACGAGCCGATCGATCACCGACCAGTCTTCCCAACGGGCCAAGTCGGCGATGACGAGGTCGGCGAGCTTGGGTTCGTCGAGCAGGTGACGGAGCGACTCGAGCACCCGCTCCCGCGGCACGAGGTCCGATTCTTCCCCGAGAAACCGCAGCGCCATCACCGCCTGATAGGTTTCGGTGAACGGGATGTCCTTGTCGCTGCCTTTCCGTTCGAGAAAGAGCTCATCGACGAGGTCAAGCGCCTCAGCGCCCCTGAGTGCGACATAGCAGGCGATCATCGCATCGAGGCCGGCGCGAATCTCCGGCTGTTCGGCGGCCGAACCCTTGCCAGCGATGATATCGGCGATTCGGGCCGCGTCGTCCTTCGAGCCGCACACGCCGAGCATCGTGGCGTAGAGTCGCCGACGGTTGGCCTGCACCTTCGGGTCTTCGATCCAGGCCAGGAGCTGCGCCGCATTCATTCGGTCGGAGAGTCCCTTCAGTTCTTCGTAGGGCGAGACGGCAAACTCATCGTAGGAGTCTCGAGCCAGGGAGTCGTCCTCGTCTTCGAGATGCTGCATGAAGAAGGCCAAGCGGTCGGGCCCCTTCTCCGGCAAGGCACCGAGCGCCTTGATGTAGTCCACCCCCCGTTCGCTGAGCCGGATGGGACTGCTCCAGAGCAGCCGCTCAGGCTCCATCGCCACGAGCATGAAGAGCGAACACTGAAAAGTGCTCATGGTGTTGAAGTACGAATTCCCGCGATCGGCCTTGTACGCCATTAGTAAAAAAAGCGTGCCGACAGGCTTGTCTTCGAGGACGATTGCCTCGATTGGTTTGCCCTGGCCGCCGGTATGCCCGGCGGCAGCCACGAGGTCACCCCCCTTGAGCACCTCGACGACCTCGAATTTTCCTTTTGGCAACGGCCCCTCGGCCCGAGGCGCGAGCGCGGCAGCCGGTGGCGCCTTGACAAGCCGGACGATCACCGCGGCATCGCTCTGGTCGATCTCCTGGGCAAACGTCAGAGAGACGGCCGTGCAGAAGGGACATGCCGGGGCTTCGATCGATACGGAGGCGACGGCCAGCCCGACAATGCAGGTGGCCGCCATAAGACGATGAAAACGCATCATGGTTGCATTGTAGCGTTTCCAAACGACGGAAGCCCGGTCAATTCACGACCGGGAAATGGCTCGTCCGAGGTGTCACAGCCACTTGGCGACGTCGGTGCGGTAGGCCGCCAGGGCCGGCAGAAGGGCCGCGAGGATTGCCAGCACGACGAGGAACGGCACAAGTAGAAGCTCGCCGAAGGCCGCGGACGAGAAGAATCCTGCTGAGACGCCGGCATTGGTCGTGATGAGTGGTCCGATTGCCGCGACGATGCCGTGGCCGAGTACCCAGCCCACGAGGCCGCCCCCGACGGCGAGCAGAATCGCTTCCAAGAGCACGATGGCAAGCACATGGCTGCGCCTCGCTCCGAGCGCCCGCATGACGGCGACGTCACGGCTGCGTTCGAGCGCCGAGCCGACCATGCTCACCAGGATTCCAATCGCCGAGACAATCACGACGAGCGTCGTGACAAGCAGGAGGATCAACTCGATCGGCCGCACGAACAGGTCGAGGAGCGTGCGAATCTCACGGACGGGCGTCGCGGCCTGGCCGTCACGGCCTTCGTTGATCGTGTTCATGAGCCCCATTGCCAGAAGCTCGGGCGGCATGCCCCCTGGCGAGGCGGTCTGGACCAGGATCGCCGTGACTTCCCGCTGGGCATAGGGCAGCGGCTTCGGCTGCCCTGCGACGACGAACGCTTCGTCATCGTCACTCTTGTTCTCCAGTTCCTCCTCTCGACCTGCAACTTCCGCGTCGTCTTGTGGCACCGGCCTGGCATGCCCTTCCTGAAGAAAAAAACCTTCCATGTTGACATACACACCGCGATCGACGGGCGTGTCGGTGCGGGCGAGGATGCCGGTGATGGTAAAGGGATCATGGACGAGGCCGTCGTCGGCGCCGTGGGTTGGAGCGATGGTGTCGCCGACGGAGAGGTCGAGCTTCTTGGCGACCGTGATACCGATGACAGCCCCAAAGAATTCGTCGTCTCGAAAATTGCGGCCGGTGGCGAATGTAAAGTTGCGACCATCACCGACCGTGAGCGTGTCGAAGTAGGCGGCGTTTGTTCCGACCACACGAAAACTCCGAAAATAGTCCCCCATGCAGATCGGCACGGCGAGGGCCACACTCCCGGCAAACCGACCGTCCTTGCCATCGCGCCGATTCGCCGCCGGTAGAAAATCCTCGTAAAAATCCCAGGCGATGTTCTCGACCGGTTTGCTGACGAGGTAGACGCTGTTGAGAACGAGCTGAAGTGGACTGCCCTTCGCTCCGACGATGAGGTTGTAGCCAAGCCCTTGCCCCGAGGCGAAGGCATCGCGGACGACGCCCCCGATGACAAGCGTCGCGACCACGAGCGCCACGCCGAGCGCGAGCGACAAGGCCGTCAGGCCGCTCGTGAGGAGCCGCTGTCGAATGCTGCGCCAGGCAATACCGAGAAGAGACATGGTTGGAGCGACCTACAGAAGCGGCATCATCCTCGACCTGCTCGGTTGAATTCCGCAAGCGCGAGCCGGCGAGGGAATTGGCGGGCAACGTCGGGATCATGCGTAACCACAAGCAGCGCCACGCCATGCGCGGTGCATGTGTTTTTGAGCAGATCGACCACCTGCTGCTGGTTCGCTGCGTCAACACTGGCCGTCGGCTCATCAGCCAGGATGACGACCGGCCGATTCGCAAGCGCCCGGGCCACGGCCACTCGCTGCTGCTGCCCGATGGAGAGCTCAGCCGGCTTGTGATGAAGGCGGTTGCCGAGCCCGACGGCCTCCAGAAGCGAGGTCGCTCGCCCGCGGTCGGATCGGCCTGTTCCAAACGACATCGCCACGAGCACGTTCTCGAGCGCGGTGAAACCGGGAAGCAGGTTGAATTGCTGAAAAACGAGACCGAGCGTGTCGGCCCTGAGGCGATCACGACGGCTCTCTGGAAGCCGCGTGATATCCGTTCCAGCCACCTCCACGCGGCCTGCATCGGGCCGCATGATTCCCGAGATCACGTGCAAAAGCGTCGATTTCCCAGAGCCACTCGTCCCTTCGAGAGCCGCCTGTTCACCAGCGGCCAGCTCAAAACCAGGCACATCGAGCACGTCGATCCGTTCGCCACCGGGCATGGCGAAGCTCTTTCGGACGTTCTCGAGACGGATGACGGGGTCAGGCATGACGCAGAGAGCCTACCGCGGTCCGTCGGCTTGGACCAAAGTTGAATCCTGGAATGCAGAAACGTCGGAAAGGGAACACCGCGAGATGTTCACACCGAGGGAGACGAGGGTTCGGCCGTGCCCGGGAGCAGGCGTTGGAGGCCGAGCGCAGCCCGGATGGCGAAGCGAGGGCTCCATCGAGTGAGCGAAGGGCACGATGCCCGTAGCGAACGTCCGGCGACCGGGCACGGCCAACCCCTTGCCGGCACGATTCCGGCAGTCCGCAAAAAAGAAACGGCCCCGAGCCCGGCGGACCACTCCCAAACGCGCTACGCAACGGCCGCCATCGCTGCCGATTGAGAACCACGGCACGGCGCGGGTATATTTTCGCCGCACACCATGATGGTTCCCCGCGGCGTCGCGGGCCCACCCCTTCCAGCTCCCAGGAGATTCGCCGTGCCTATCCGCGTTGGTATCAATGGCTTCGGCCGCATCGGTCGCCTCACGTACCGCGCCATCTATGAGAAGTACGGCCTCGACGGCGATGTCCAGGTGGTGGCGATCAACGACCTTACCGACGCCAAGACCAATGCCCACCTCCTCGCCTACGACTCCAACTACGGTCCCTTCGCCGGGAAGGTAAGCCACGAGGGCAACGACATCTTCGTCGATGGCCAGAAGATCAAGGTCTTTGCCGAGCGTGATCCAGGGTCGATCCCGTGGGGGAGCGAAGACGTTCAGATCGTCGTCGAGAGCACGGGCTTCTTTACCGATGCCACCAAGGCCGTCGCCCACAAGCGGGACAGCGTCAAGAAGGTGGTCATCTCGGCCCCGGCCAAGAACGAAGACCTCACGATCGTGCTCGGCGTGAACAATGAGATGTACGACCCGAAGAAGCACCACATCATCTCAAATGCTTCCTGCACGACCAATGGGCTGGCGCCCGTGGCGAAGGTGCTCCACGAGACCTATGGCATCGAAAAGGGGCTTCTCACGACGGTCCACGCCTACACGAACTCACAGAAGACGGTCGATACGGCGGCCAAGGATCTTCGCGATGCCCGGGCTGCCGCGCTGAATATCGTCCCGTCGAGCACAGGTGCCGCACGGGCCGTCGGCCTCGTGATCCCCGAGCTTCAGGGGAAGTTCACCGGCATGGCCTTCCGCGTGCCGGTTCCGACCGTGAGTGTCGTCGATTTCACGGCGCTATTGAAGAAGGACGCACCGCCGGCCGAGATCAATGCCGCGATGAAGAAGGCCGCCGAAGGCCCCCTGAAGGGGATTCTGCGGTACACCGACGAGGAGCTTGTATCGACGGATCTCAAGAACGATCCACACAGCTCGATCTTTTCGGCGGTCGATACCGTGGGCCTTGGCAATTTCGTGAAGGTGGTGAGCTGGTACGACAACGAGTGGGGCTACTCCTGCCGCATTGCCGACCTGCTCAACTTCCTCGAAGACCAGGGTCTGTAGTCGCAGGCATCACTGAACCGGGAGGAGGGACTCGGTTTCAAGATGTCCCGTGGCGGTGGTGGCTTGGACGTGGAGGCGGACATGGTCGCCTGTCGGCGATGTGCCCTGCCACGGGAGATTGATCGCGATGCCGCGGTCACGGCCGGTGGGCCGGAATCGGGCCGCGGCATCGGCAACTGATATCGTCCACTGGGCGATCGGCGGACGGCCCGGCGGGACGGCGGCATCATAGGCGGTCACGACGATGTCGCTCGTGAGCCCTAACACGAGCCGTTCATTTGAATCACGTGGCTCGACGGCGAACCCGATTCCGACGCGGTCGACTGAGTCGCCAAGCGGCTTGATCACGAGCCGCACCGGCTCACTGCCGGCCGGCTCCTCGTAGCCAGCCCGGACGAGTGACGGTGACCGCTCCTCGCGAGCCGTGTCGATCGGCCTCGCCGCAGGATCGATGACCGCCGCTGCCGGAGGGAAGGCTATTCCTCTGGTCTTCGGGGGCACGATGGGCTCGGCTGGAAGCGAGGGCACGCCTTCGAGCGTCGGCGGTGCGAGATCG
>JBGTKO010000027.1:0-14616 GCA_041744595.1 Pirellulales bacterium | reverse complement strand
GTTCAGCAACCGCCCGGGCGAGCAGGGCCAGTCGGCGGGTTGTGTCATTGGAGACACGCTCGGCCCGTTCCCGCTCGAGCGCCAGCACGCGTTCGGTTGCGGCGTATGTCCGCCCTTCCTGTTCGAGAGAGGCTAGCTCGGCCACTCGGTGCTGCCGGGCGGCCTGGAGTCGCAATCGACGGGCGGCGACAAGCTCGGGCGGTTCTCCTGACGCTGGTGGTACGGCGAGCAGCTCACCGATGTGGTCGAGTCGTCCACGAATTTCGGCGATCAAGTCGGGCAGCTCACGAGACCGCACGGTTCGCCGCTCGATCTCGGTGGTCACCGTGGTCAGCCGCCGACGGGCTTCGGCAGAAGCAGCCTCGGCGTCACGGTGCGCAGCCCGAAGCGGCTCTGGCTCATCCGGAATCGCAGATGCTTCAGCCCGCGGCTCGGCCGGTGCGGAGGCAAGTTGTTCGAGACGGGCGATGTCGTCTGGAGCCCGCGATGCCTCGGCTTCGAGCGCCTGAAGCTGGGCCGTGAGTTGGGCGACCGTTTCGATCCGTTCGATCGCCTTCGTGTACTGCTCGGTGATCTCCGCACGGACCTCGGGCGAGAGCCCTTGCACATCATCGAGCTCAGCCCGTCGCCGTTCGATCTCGGCGGCCGTCACGACGCCCCGTGCCGGCTCGACGATCGCCGCGGCTGGAACCGCGTCGGCCGGAGGAGCAGGGGCCTCCGCCGAACCGTCGTCGGCCAGCCCGTGGCCCATGGTCGCGATCGACCACACGGCCACGAGGCAATGAACGCTCCACCAAATTTTTGAACGATTCCACATCGCGCCGCAGTCCCGGAGGAAAAACGGCGAGAGGGTAGCGATCAAGAAACCCCGAGCCAACCCCGGCCCTGACCTCCGAAAACCCTGCCCAAAGATGGGTCGCCTTCGCTCGGGCAACCTCGAGCCCACGCAGCGGGCCCACGTTCGGATGCCCTCAGCGTTACGACGCCCCCTCAGCAGGCGCCGCAGCGACAGGTTCCACGGTGGCGACGCCGAGGAAGGTGAGCTGCTTCTTGCCGGCAACCTCCTTGCAGTCCACGCGGATCGTATCCTTGCCCTCGAACTCGCCCTTGAGGAGCTCTTCGCTGACGGGATCCTCGATGAAGTTCTCGAGCGCCCGACGCAGTGGCCGAGCACCGAAATCGGTGTCGGAACCCTTTTTGATGAGGAACTGCTTCGCCTCGTCGGTGAGCTCGAGCGCGAGACCACGCTCTTCGAGCCGCTCGCGGACCTTCTCGAGCTCGATGTCGATGACGAGCTTCAGGTTGTCGATCGTGAGGTGGTGGAACACGATGACGTCGTCGAGCCGATTCAAGAACTCCGGCCTGAAGACCTTCTCGATCCGCTCGTTCACGCGGCCCTTCATGCTGTCGTACGACGCATCGCCGTCGGGCTTCTGGAAGCCGAAGGCGGCCTCGTTCTTGATCGCCTCGGCGCCGGCGTTCGTCGTCATGATGAGGATCGTGTTGCGGAAGTCGACGTTTCGGCCAAACGAGTCGGTGAGTCGCCCCTCTTCCATCACCTGGAGCAGCATGTTGAACACATCGGGATGGGCCTTCTCGATCTCGTCGAGCAACACGACCGCATAGGGACGGCGGCGGATTTTCTCGGTGAGCTGGCCACCCTCCTCGAAGCCGACGTAGCCCGGCGGCGCACCGATGAGCCGGCTGACGTTGTGCTTCTCCATGTATTCGCTCATGTCGATCTGGATGAGCGCGTCGGCATCGCCGAACATGAATTGGGCGAGTGCCTTGGCGAGGAGCGTCTTGCCGACACCCGTGGGGCCTGCGAACACGAATGACCCGATCGGTCGCTTCGGGTCCTTCAGCCCGGAGCGGCTGCGGCGGACCGCCTTCGAGATACTCTTGATGGCAGCGTCTTGGCCGATGACCCGCTTGTGGAGCTCGTTCTCCATGCCCATGAGCCGCTGCTGGTCTTCGGTGCTCATCCGGGTCAGCGGGATGCCGGTCATCTTCGAGACCACCTCGGCGATCACCTCCTCATCAACCACGCCGTCGGCCTCTCGGCTCTTGTCCCGCCAGTCGCGGGTCATTTGCTGCTTTTTCTTCTTGAGCTTGTCGGCCTGGTCACGGAGCGCAGCCGCCTTCTCGAAATCCTGGTTGGCGACTGCCTCTTCCTTTTCCTTGTTGAGCTTCTCGACTTCTTCGTCAATCTCTTTGAGATCTGGCGGCTTGGTCATCGCCTTGAGCCGGACCCGGGCGCCGGCCTCGTCGATCACGTCGATCGCCTTGTCAGGGAGGCAGCGGCCGGTGATGTAGCGGCTCGAGAGATCCACCGCTGCCGCGATCGCAGCATCGGAGATGGTCACCCGATGATGGCTCTCGTAGCGGTCGCGAAGGCCCTTCAAAATCTCGACGGCTTCGTCCTTCGTGGCCGGCTCGATCATGATGATCTGGAACCGCCGGTCGAGGGCTGAATCCTTCTCGATGTACTTGCGGTATTCGTCGAGTGTCGTGGCACCGATGCACTGGATCTCACCCCGGGCAAGCGCCGGCTTGAGCACATTTGAGGCGTCGATCGCGCCTTCGGCGCCACCCGCTCCCACGAGCGTGTGGAGCTCGTCGATGAAGAGGATCGTGTTCTTGGCCCGGCGGACTTCGTTCATCACCGCCTTGATCCGCTCCTCGAACTGTCCGCGGTACTTTGTGCCGGCGACCATCATGGCTAAATCGAGCACGACGATACGCCGGTCAGCAAGGAGCTCCGGCACGTTGCCATCAACAACCCGCTGGGCAAATCCTTCGACGATCGCTGTCTTGCCCACGCCTGCCTCGCCGAGCAGCACGGGGTTGTTCTTCGTGCGGCGGCAGAGGATCTGGATGGCTCGTTCGATCTCATTCTCACGACCGATCACCGGATCGAGCTTGCCCTGCCGCGCGAGCTCCGTGAGGTCGCGGCCAAAACTGTCGAGCGCGGGGGTCTTGCTCTTGCCCCCCTTTGGGCTGCCCTCGCCGCCACCACCACCACCGGCGCCTGCGGGCTGACGGCCACCCATCCCGGCTCGCTCCCCACCCTCTTCCATGCCGTGTCCGAGGAGATTGAGCACCTCCTCGCGGACATCCTCGAGCTTGAGGCCGAGGTTCATCAGCACCTGCGCGGCCACGCCTTCCTGCTCGCGAAGGAGTCCCAGGAGAATGTGCTCGGTGCCTACGTAATTATGGTTGAGGTTCCGGGCTTCCTCCATCGAGTATTCGATGACCTTTTTGGCCCGAGGTGTTTGCGGGAGCTTGCCCATCGTCACCATGTCGGGGCCGCTCTGGACGAGCTTCTCGACCTCCATGCGGATCTTCCGCAGGTCGATATCGAGATTCTTGAGGACGTTGGCCGCGACACCGCTGCCCTCCTTGATGAGGCCAAGGAGGACGTGCTCGGTGCCGATGTATTCGTGGTTGAACCGCTGGGCCTCTTGATTCGCCAGCTGCATCACCTTCCGGGCTCGGTCTGTGAATCGTTCGTACATGTCGGGTTCATCCTTCCCACGGAATCACTCAGGCTGGCAAGTTGCCGAAACGGCAGGCCAGACCTGAAAAATATTGACGGTGCAAACCGTACGCCAAATGACCTGAAGTATTGTAGGGATCGTGGGCCAAGACGTCCCCGTCAACCTGCGATTTCCTCGCTCGCTACCCAAAAGAAGAGGCTCTTCATGGCTTTTCTTGACCCAGGTCGATCGACCAAAAAGCCGAGGTTTTCCGCGGTCGGCGACCGTTGCTTGATGCGGTGGAAGACTGGATCAGGCCGCCGCGGATCGGGCGGGGGCATGCTGTGAAACAGCCGAAACGGTGTCGGGCAGGGGCAGAGTCACGGGCTCTTCGGTTTGCTCGTCACCCTGCCGAGAGTTAGAGATTCGCTGCCGTTCCGTGGCGATGGCCGCGAGCCAACGGGCGCCAGCATCGCTCGACGACAGTTTGTCGAGTGCGTCGCGAGCCTCGGCCAGGCGGCCGACTCGCCGCAGGAGCGTGGCCAATAGGAGCTGCGCCTCGCCATCGGTCGGTGACAGCTTCAAGAGCTCTCGGAGCCGATTTTCAGCGGCCACCCAGTCGCGGGCCAAGTAGGCGTCGCGGGCTTTGACGAAGTGGGGATCGACATCAGCCGGTGCTGGCCTGGCCAGGGCTGGGGGAAACGCGGCTGCCGCCGAGACGGTACTGGCCAGCCAGATGACCGCAACGCCGGCCCAGACCGCTACGGTGACTGGCAACTCGACAAGATCGGGCCAGATAAAGGTCGTCACGATGCCCACGTCGAGTGACACAGCGAAGGCCAGTGCCAGCACGAGGCCAGCCCGACTGCCCCGCAGCCAAACCCATGGCAGCCCAGGCCAGGCGAGCGTCAAATAACGAAGCGCGGTCATGGGGCAACCAGCCATGCGGAAGTCGGAATCTGACCGGGCCGGGGAGGATAGGGAACGAGAGCCCCCCAGCCAAGCTGGTTTTGGCGGCGGATTTCTCGGGAGTCCTGCCAATGGCGGCTCGTAATTCGCCATAAAAGCCCTCCTGCGCGAGCAGGGGGGGACCGCGTGTGCCACGCCTTCCCGCTTGCTATCGTGAGCGGGCTCGCCCAATGACCCGCCGTCCCCACGCTCGCGCGAGGGGCTTGTATGAAATGGCCTGAGTCGTGACTGCCGTCACTCGAGCACGGAACCGCAGAATGTCTTAAGGTGAGGCCATGGAGAAGACTCGCTTTCTTGGCATCTCGCTCTGCGTGCTTGTCACGGGTGCCGCCGACGCTCGGGCCTTCGATCACCTCGTCACGAGTCTGTTCGATGCTGGCGTGCGGATGCTCCAGATCCGCGACAAGGAACTTTCAGACGACGTCTTTTTTTCGCGAGTGCGAGCCGCGATGGCAATTGGCCGAAAGGTCGACCCGGCGTTGCCGCCGCTCGTGATCGTGAACGACCGCGTCCATGTGGCGGCGAGCGCTGGCGCCGACGGAGCTCATGTGGGCGCACTCGACATGCCGGTGGCCGAAGCTCGCACCCTCTTTGGCGATACGTCCATCATCGGCCGTACGGCGCACACCCTCGTCGAGGCACGTGAAGCCCTCGCATCCGGAGCAGACTACCTTGGCGTGGGGCCGTGTTTTCCATCCACGACGAAGGAGTTTGCCAGCCATGCTTCACCTGATTTTCTCGCCCAGGCGGCAAGGTTGCCGCTTCCGGTTTTTGCAATTGGCGGCATCACGCTCGACCGGCTCAGTGCGGTTCGATCGCTCGGGATCGAGCGGATTGCAGTCGCGGCGGCCATCACATCGGCACCCGAGCCGGCGGTGGCTGCCCGGCGGTTTCTCGATTCGATGACTCGCTAGCCCAGCGGCTCTGCCGATTGCTCGCGACTCTGCGGGGCCGGTCATGCACGGCGTGACGGTCGTAGGCCCCTCGTGAGGCTTGGCGATGAGCCGCCTCGTGCCTCCACGATGAAGGATGAAGGGGAACGGATTCCCGCGTTTTTCATCCAAGGAGGGATCATGCGTCGTGCGACCATGTTTGGGGCTGCTTTGCTTGCGACGGTGGCGGCCGTCAGTGTTCGGGGCGACGAACTTGGAACGTCGATCGACCTGGCCAGCTTGTCGGAGGTTGGCTCCACGTACCTGGCCGACGATACGACCGCGGCCGCTCCCTTTCACGACATTGCGTACGGTGGTGGTTCACCGGCGACTCGGTTCTACCTCTCCGGCATCTTGGGCACATCTTTCGCGACGGCGAATGCTGGTGGGACGAACACGCTGCTTGCGATCGGCCCCGATTCATTCTCCGTCGGGCAGGACGGCTCGTCGAATCAAACGCTCTTCACGGGCGGTGGTGCGCTCGGCTTGGCAATCGACCGGCCGATGGGTCAGCTTCGGATGGAGGTTGAAGGCCGGTGGCGTGACCCGATGTATGGCACCGCCACGGGTTTCGTGGCGGTCAACGGCGATCCCCTCTTCTCCGCCCCGCTCGATTTTCGGCTCGGAACGGGCTGGTCAGCGATGACGAATTTCTGGCGGGACGTTGACATCACGGACAAGTTTGGAATCTACGGCGGCGGTGGTTTCGGTGCTGGGGGCTACCAGTACCAGACATCGGCTGCGATCATTCCTGGTCTCGCCTCGATCGAGGGGCAAAACACGATCACCACCTTCGCGTGGCAGGTGGGCGTGGGCGGGGTGTACAGGCTCAACGACCGCATCGAATTTGATGCCGGCTACCGGTTCTTCGCGATGGTTGATGGTGACGTGCCCGTCGCTGCGAATGCCGCCGTCGGTCCGATCAATGTCTCGCTCCCGCTGGGCAACTTCTCGTCTGCCTTCAGCGCGAGTGAATTCCTGATCGCCGTGAGGATCTACGAGCCGTTCCGGAACTGGCGATAGCGGCTACCCGCCGAGGGCGGTGCGAAGGCGAGGCCAGTCGAGAGGGAGCCAGGGGACGGCGTCGGCGATCGAGTCAGGGGCGGCATCGCCCTGAGTGGCCGCCGATGAGCCCGCGGTGACGTCGGCATGCTCGATGGCCGTATCCACCGCGGCCGAGAGATGTTCGAGCCACTCCGGGACCTCGACACCCGAGCCGCTAGCCACTCCCAGGAACGCCCGTGCCTTTCGCTCGAGTGCTTCAGTGGCGCCCGGAGGCTCACCCGACACCACTTCCGAGACCGCGGCAGGCACGAGCGCCTCGAGTTCGTCCTGTTCGAGCGCGACTGTAAACGGCCGCCGCACGCGGTCAGCGACGCTCGCGAGTTTCACGCCCCACTGCTTTTCGAGCCAGTCAAGCCGCGAGATGAGGCTGTCGGCGGTGCCCTGTGTCTCCTCACGCATCCGACCCCGCCAGGCAGCGGCCGCATCGACCGCGCCCCGCCGTGCCAGCACGCGGTGGGCCATGTCGACCGGCCGGAGTGTCCAGGCGATGCGGTCATACTCCGCCTTCAGCCGGAGGTGATCCAGCAAGATATGAAGGTGCTCGCCGCGGTCCGACTGCGTGGTCGTCGAGTTCCAATCCCGGTATTCCGCATGGTTTTCGGCGATGCTCTCGAGGATGAGCCGAAGCCGCGAGGCAGCCTGCTTGAGAGGCAGGCCGCCCGATGCCAGATCGGCGGCAAGCCGTCCCGGCCATTTGTCGCGGCCTGTGCCGTCGTCGGGCTCGGTCTCGAGGCGGTCAACGAGACGTTCGAGATAGGACCGCACGCCTCCGCGAAGAATACCCCGCAGCGACATCGGCGCGAGCAGATGCTGGGTGAAGAGCCCGGTGCCATAGTGCTCGATGAACTCCCGCGTGGCCGCGAACGCTTTCTCGTCGCGCATCCGTTCGAGCACGGAGAGCCGGAGTTGCCGGGCATGCGTGAGCCAGGTTTCGAGTAACCTCGGCACGAGCTGCGAAAGCCCATCGAGGATCCGCGAGGTCGCCGCGACCGTGTCCTCGTCCTCGCCGACGGCACTCTCCACGATCCGCTCCACGAGCGCCGTCGTGGCCGCCTCGAAGACCCGATCAAACTCACTCACGCTCGCTGCTCCCGCGGGCCTGCGGCTCTCGAGCGACTTGGCGAGCCGAACGATCTCGATTGTCTCTTCGACGAGCCCGAGCCGCGGCAGCACCGTCCCGAGCCGTTCGAGCAGCCGTTCGCGGCAGCGCGCCCGCACGATTCGATCAGGTCGACCACCACGCGACAACGGAACATAGAGCACGGGTTTCCCGGAGAGTCGCTCTCGTACCGCCGGCAGCAAAGCTTTGACGGTCGCGGTGTCGCTTCGCACGGCGGCTGCGAGGAGTTTGGCGACCGCACCACGGGGCGATGGCCGTCGAGACTTTCTCGCGGGACGGACCACATGGAGCCATGTGGAGAGAACCTGGCGAGTCTCGTCTGCCTGCACCGCCGCATCGATGAGCCGCTCGGCGGCTGCGTCTCGTTGCCACCGGAGCTTGTCGAACTCAAGTGGCGACATGCCTGGCGGCGGCTCCGCATCACGGCCCGAGACGGCAAGGGCCGCTCGCACGAACATCCGCGACAGCCGTCGAATCGAGTGCCGCCAGCCCACGACGGCATCGATCGCCTCGCGGGTGACTGCATGCCGATTTCGTGCATCCTCGCGACACCATGCCGTGATGCTCGTTCGGTAGAGACGCAGGATGCCGGTGAGAAACTCGGCGGCATTCTCGATCGCGGCAACTCCAGACGTGCCCGATGCTCCCGGGAGATCGACATCGAGCATGCCACCGTCCACGCCATCGTCGGTCGAGTCCTGCCACACCATCGATTCATACGCCGCAGCCACGCGCTCCTCGGCGTCATCCAGTTCGTCGTCATCGTTCGGGAGCAGGTCGTCATGCTCACCACTCCGTGGCTCCCGGCCTGCTGCCGCTGCCTCCAGGAGATCGACCACACCACTCGTGTTGGCCTCGACGAGCTCGAGGAAACGCCGGATTCGTCCGCGGTCAGTCGAGGAACCTTCGGCTGTCGCGCGGGCAAGCCACCGGGTCGCGGCCGACAGCCATACTGGCCCCGTCTGTTCGACAGCCGGGCCTTCGAGGAGCGAGGCCCAGTGGACAAGCAGGCCGGCAGCCCCATCGAGATCGCCTTCTTCGAGGAGGGCCTCGGCGGCCTGGGCATGGCTGCGAGGTGAGCTGAACCCAGCGACCGCCTTTCGCCAGAAGCCAGGGGAGGGAGCAGCCGGGGCCAACGACCGTCGCTGGGAGAGAGCCTCGATCACTTCGCTGGCCGAATCGATGCACTCACGGCCCGAGAGATGGGGCACGCCCGAGACAGACGTGGTGGCATGACGGTCCCACCAACCGGCGAGCCTTTCGAGTGCTCCGTGAGCCGACGCGGCAAGCGTGGGGTCGCCGGCGAGTGCCGACTTTCGCCATGCGGCCGCATAGCCATCGAGGATCGTTCCAGTCACGTGGACGAGGTCGTCAACACGAGGATCGTGAAGACTCTCGCCGCTCGGTTCGTGCAACGGAAACTGCCCGGCCAGGCCGAGAATGTTCCAAGGATCGACGGCGGCCCCGCAGCCGACAGCGCGGAAGAGGAGATCAACCGCTTCTTCGAGTGCCCTGACCGCGTCGCGTGGGTTCACCCCTCTACAGAGGGATTGCCGCGCTGCCACGACGCGGCCAGTGATCCGCGCAAAGAGACGTGCCGATGCCGCGGGCACTTCGGACGCGAGAGACTCGGCCGACTTCTCCCTCGCGAGCCGCGCCATGATCGCCGAGAGCGCGACATGCTCCACCTGGCGGGCGCGGCGACGGGCGAGCGTGGCGTTGATGTGCCGCCGTACGCCGCCAAACGGCTGCCGCAGGCGCGAGGCTTCCTCTTCGAGCCGCTTGCGATGGGACGCGGGAGCCTGCGACAGGAGCCAGCGGTAAAACTCGTCGCGATAGCCGGCGATGCGGGGAAGGAGGTCGCCGAGGCCGAGCGTCGCATGCACCGCGCCAGGACCATGCCCCGAGAGGCCTGCTGCCATGAGAATGACACCGGCCAGGACCGCAGACGATTCCCACCTTCGCTCGTCGTCGAGCGAGGTGTCGGCGCTGCCGCTCGTCGCCTCACGTGGCCACGAAAGAATGCCGTCGAGCGTGGCCTGCTGCACGACCAGCCGGCGGAAGCGACCCTGCTCGTCGATCCGCGAGGGATCCCAGAGGCCGAAGAGATAGTTGGGGCGACTGGCTGCTGGATGCATGAAATCGAATGCGCGGGGGTCAACCGCGAGCTCCTCGAGGGCGTCGAGGTCGAAGTCGGCCTGCCGCAAGAGTTCCGGTGGAGTGACCGAGAGAATGTCGATGGCCCCGGCCACGAGGTCACGGTACCGGCCATGGGCGGGCCCGGCACCGGCAACGAAAAGGGGCAACGGCCGCACGCGTTCGTGCGGATACGGTGCAGAGAGGCGGCCGTTCTCGAGCACGGCAACAGGCCGCCACCCGACGTAATCATTGAGTCGCTCGATGACGCGGGTCGTGATCGCCGCATCGATTTCGCCCGAGGCCGCTTCGCCAGCGGCAACCTCAGCCAGCAGGGCTGCGGCAGCCGCCATCACGAAGTAGGGCCGCTCGATCGCTCCCTGGGGCTGGTGTTCGAGAAGGTCGGCATGGTAGCGACGGTAGGCGGGCAGGGCCTCATCGAACACGGCCGTGAGCGTTCGACGCGCCTGGCTGGCATCTCGGAACGCAGGCTGGCTTGCTTCGAGTTCCGTGAGACGGCGGTTGAGCGACGCGGCCACCCGGCGAGCCGTGTCGGTCGCTTCCTCGATGCCGGCGCTGCTGCCTGGTTCGAGCGACGCAAAGAGATCGCTCATCGCCTGCCAGGCCGCCGGGTCATAGGCCCCTGACGAGAAGTTGAGGTAGCCGGCGACCACGGCCGCAGGGTCGCTCGGGCGTGGAGTCGGGTCGTTTCGGTTCATCGTCCGCCGTGGTCTGGGGCCTTGACCGGGCCCCTGGAAAACCAGTCAGCGTAGCATTTTTGCCCGGCCAAGTACTGCGAACTAGGCTTACCGTGCGGGGCGAAGAACCGGCGATCCCGCGGCCTCTATTCGCACTGGTTCGCACGGGACGTTTCACCATGCCCTCCTTCTGGACTGTCACGCGGCCCCTTGCCACTGCTGTCATTGCGACGGCGGGGCTCTGGACCGCCCCCACCCAGGGTCAATCGGGCCTTTGTGGCACCGCAGCGGACGAGCTTGTCGCGGCCCGGGTCGGCCTGGATCGCGAGTGGGTCGTGCAGGTGCCTTTTGATTCGGACGCCTGGCGGCTCGTGCATGTCGTGGTCGGTGACCGTCTCGTCGTGGCCCAGGGGGGCGACGGCGTGCTTGCTGCCATTCGCACCGACACGCGACCAGGTGGTCCACGCCGCGGCACCGTGGCATGGTCGCAGCGGATCGGTGGTACGGGAACGATCGAGGAAGCCGGCATCGGTGAGAAAACGGTCATCGTGGCACGTGGCCACGGTGTCACCGCCATCGTTGCCGACAGCGGCCGCATCGCCTGGGAGCAACGGCTCGCCGGTGTCGCGTCGGCCGGTGGCATGGCTGCGGGTGGCATGGCTGCGGGTGGCATGGTCTTCGTGCCACTCGACGGCAGTGGCGTTGACCGCCTTCCGGAAGACATTTGGGGTCAGCCGGCCTTTCCTGCTCGGACTTCGGAGACTGCTCCGGTGGGAGAGTCCGCCGAGCGTTTCGTGCTCGACAGCAAGGGAGAGGTCGATTTTCGGCCACTCGCCTACGAGGACGGCGTGCTCTGGTGTTCAGCCGATGGGATCATCACGGCGCTCGTCGGCATGGGTGAACGGGCACGTCGGCTCGAGTTTGACCTCGGGGGTCCGGCCAGTGGTCCGCCGGTCGTTCGTGGGAGCGACATTTTCGTAGCGACCCGCGCTGGCGATATTGTTCGCCTCGCCCATGGCCCGACAGGGCTCACCGCAAACGCCGGTATCGAACGACTGGATGCGCGTGGGCAAAAGGTACCGGCTTACGTCGGTTGGCATACGATCGTCGAAGCCGTTCCCGATGGGAGCCCGGTGGTTGGTGGCAACACCGTGGTGGTCTCACTCGGGCCCTGGGGGATCGCCGGCTTTGATGCCGCCAACGGTGAAATTCGCTGGCACGTGCCTGACGTCGGTCGACTGCTGGCGATCACGGACACGCGGGTCTGGTCTCTCGATGAGACTGGCTTCCTGGTGGCCCGTGATCTCATGAGCGGGGGAAGGCGTGATCGACTCTGCCTCGGCAGCTTCACGATCCCCGTGGTCAACACGGTTTCCGAACGGCTCGTGCTGGCGAGCCCTCGCGGCCTGGTCGTCTCGCTCGCTCCCCGACGGCTTTTGTCCGCGACTCCCGTGGTGCCGCCTCCCGCAGCAGACCTGCCGGAACCGGCTGCCGATCCCGCCGCGGATGAGGTCGGTGACGCCGACGACACCTGAACGGCCATCACTCACCCTCGCATGGTCCGCACGGGGACCCGCCGCCGCGGATCCTGTCGGTACGCTTCGGCGAGGAGCTCGTAGAGCACCTCATCGTGGCGGGCGAGGCGATGCGGATCCTGAAAGAAACACTCGCTCGCGACGGCAAAGAACTCGGCGGGGCTCTCGGCAGCGTAGTCATCGAAGGGAAGGTTTCGTCCTTCATCGACGAGCGTATCGAACCGTTCCCGACAGGCCACGATCTCCTTCTGCCAGCGGCGGCCTGCTGCTACGGAGCCGAGCGGTGGCACCCCATCGATCTCACCGCTGAGCAGGTCCACCAGGTGCGCCACTTCGTGGATCACGACGCTCCGTTGGCCGTCCCGCATTCTTGCCCCGTCCCGCACCCCGGACCAGGAGAGCACCATGCTGCCACCGCTCCAGGTCTCGCCGGCGCGTGCCTCCTGCCACTCGAGCTCACCCCCGCCTGCCAGTGCCGTAGTCCGTGGTCCAAGATAGTCGCCCGGATAGACCAGCACGGACCGGAGCCCATCGAGCCACTGGCCCGGCATGCCGAGGACAACCAGCCCGGCCTGCGCGGCAATCAAGACGCGAACCTCGTCGGTAATCTCGAATCCCCCGCAGCCCTCGAACCGTTTCTCCTCAGCGAAAACGGCGATCCAACCACGGAGCCGCTCGGCCTCGTCTTCGCTGAGCCAAGCCATCTGGCGGACACTCTGGCGAAGAATGTCTTCCCAGACCGCGGGAAAGGGCCGCTCCAAGATCGACCGACGTCGTCGCGACCGCAGCCATACGAACATGGAGCCCGTGCCTAGGGCGACGGCGGAAGCCCGAGCGGCAGCCGTCGCTGGAACAGGTCGATGGCCAGGATCAGGCAGCCGATCGCGAGCGCCGCGAACGAGAGCAGAAGCATGGCCGTGTCCACGTTCATTGGGGAGCGTCGGCCGCTTCTGGAATCATCATCAGACATGCGTCGTACTCGCGGTTCAGGCCTTCAGTCGCGTCGTCACCCGATCGCCCCGCTGCACGATGCCGCGGGAATACTCCTTGACGATCCGAGCCACCGCCCGATCAGGACGCACGCTCGTGACGACCGCACGGCCAACATACTGCCCTTGACGATAGACCTCGAGCACATGATCGACCTGAAGGCCGTCATCACTGCCGAGCGACACTTCGATGGAGCCTGTCGCCACGGCCATGACCTGGCCATCGAGCGTTGGCACCCTGTCCCTCGGAAGATTGTCGATGTCGAGTCCGCTTTGCTGGAGAAGGAGCCGGGCGTTCACGAGCTGCCGCTCGAGCTGCGACTTTCGCTCTTCGGCGATCACGAGAAACGACTTTGACTCCGCGAGCTGTGCCGAGAGCTCAGCCGACCGGTTCACCTGGGCATCGACCTTGGACTGCTGGTCTTTCACCACGGTCGCAAGTTCTTCAACCTCCTTGCGAGCGGCGCGAAGATCCTCCTGCATCTTGTCGACACGAGCGGTGTGCTGCTTCGTCTCCTCTTCGAGCTTGTCGCGAGCATCTTGAAGCTCGAGGAGCTCCTTGTTCTTCTCGATGATTGCAGACTGAACCTTCGCCAACACCTGATCGCGGGCTTTCTCGGACTCGGCCACCCGCGTCTGGAGCCGTGAAATCTCCGCCTCGAGCGCTTTTCGTTTGTTGAGGGCATCCTCGAGCTGGAACTTGTAGCCGACCTCCTGCCCCGGAAGCACTTCGTCGGGCTTGCGAAGGATCTCTGCCCTCCAGTCCCGGTGGGAGATCGCAATCGCACCGGCGAGCGTCATGAGCACGAGGCTCATGATGAACACCGCAAAGAGAAAAATTTTGCCGATGACGTTCATGGTGCGTTCCTCGTCGAGCCCGTTGCGACTGCCTCAGGGCCCCTGTTTCTCTCCCTCATTCGACTATTGTCGGTCCGATGGCCACCTCAGGGCAAGCGGCGTCCCGACGAGCCATTCCAACGCGAGCATCGCCACGATCGCCAAGGTCGGCCAGAGCGGCAGGGTTCCCGCGGTCAGCCACGGACTCTGCCGGCCATCGGGACTGACGGCCACCCGCAGCGTGGCCGTGTGTCGCCTTGGGCCACGGGCCAGAAGCCGGCCGGAACCATCAATTGCGGCCGAAAAACCGGTGTTCGCGGCCACAAGGACCGGCGTCCGGACTTCCACTGCCCGGAAGATGGCCGCCACGAGGTGCATGTCGAGCTCGCTCGACCCCCAGAACCAGCCGTCGTTGGTGAGATTGACGATCACGTCGGGGCGGTGGCCTGAGTCGGCGAGGCGACGGACGATCGACCGGATGGCGCCCGGCAGCGCCGTCTCGTAACAGATCGTCGGGGCCACGCCGTAGCCTGCGACCACGGTCACGACCGGCTCGGTGCCGGCCGTGAGGCCCCCAGGGAGGGGCGTGAGCCGGTAGAGAATCGGAAAGCGATTCGCCAGCGGCACATACTCTCCGAACATGACGGGATACATTTTGTCGTAGCAGCCAAGCGGCTTGCCGTTTGAGTCGAGAATCAACGCGGCATTGAAAGACTGGTAGCCGGAGGGAACTGTCGGTGTGATCCGCTGCCGATCGAGGCCCACGATCCAGGTCGTGCTGTAGCGACGGGCGTAAATGGCAAGCGCCTCGAGCCGCTGGGCCGCCGCCGCCTCGCGTCCGCGGGCTTGCCGCGTG
>JBGTKO010000026.1:0-2955 GCA_041744595.1 Pirellulales bacterium | reverse complement strand
CCGCCGGAGGCCCGGCAAGCGAAGCGGGGCCATGGATGCCACCCGTGAAACGTCACCAACCAAACCGCTGCGACGCCGGAAGCGTCGCCCCCTCCGGCCGGAGGCCGGGCAAGCGAAGCGGGGCCATGGATGGCCCGCGCCGCGTGAAGCAGAAGGCCGCGAATCCGTGTAGTCAGTATCTGCTCTGAAAACCGGCGAAGCCGCCGTGGATAATGGTTTCACTTCCGGCGGCGATGCCACTGAGCGAGGCGGGGGAGGTGATGAGGGCTGGCCACTGACCGTCCGCCTGGGCGATGTTCCCGACACCGACGACCCGGTAGCCCATCCAGAGGCTCCATTGATCGGTGATGTCCCACGTCACGCCAGTATCGACCGACCCCAGCCAGGAAAGGACGCCCAGTTCGGAGAAGGCACGCGCCGGAGCACCGTCGGGGAAGGTTGCCTGCGTGCCGTCCGCACCGGCGAGAGAAGACGTGTTCGTGACCGCGTTGCCGCCGATCATGATCTTCGGCACGATGTTCAGTCGCACCGTCGGCAGGAATCGCCAGTCGAATTTCGCACCGACCTGGCCGCCGTAGATGTTGTTGTTGGTGGCGACGCCGAGGTCGATCGCGCCGATCAAAGGGTCACCGGATCCGGTGGTGAGCGTGAGTTGGTCATTGACCTGGAAGAACCGAAAGCCGGCGAGCCACATGAGGTGTACCGTCTGTTCTCGCGGCAAGAACTCAGGCCGATCACCCGGGGAATAGACCCAGTTGATCTCGACGTCGTTGATGACGTCGGCCCGCACGATTTGTTGCTGCGCGGCATCGAGCAAAAAATCGCTCGCCGGGTTGCCGCCGACACTGGCCGTCGGTGCCTGCGGGATGGCATTGATGCCGGGCGTGGTCAGCATTGCGGAGTTACCCATCTGGTAGACGCCCCAGTAGATCATCTCGACCGCGTGGTGCTGCTGCGGGCCGAACCAGCGGCCGATGTGAAGATCGACACCGCCAGGCCATCCGAAGCCGGCATCGGTTGTCGTGAGTTGTCCAGCGGCGTTCGGCTGCATCGTGGCGGTGCCGCTAGGGAGTGTGCGGGTCATCACGAGGCCGGTCGCGCCGGCGAACCACCGCGGCCAGCACCGTTCGTCGCATGGATCGATCGGGGGTGGCATGCCGGTGAAGGTAATGTCGCCGAATGGTTCGGCAAGGTAGAGCGGCGGTGGCTCCAGGCCATCGGGGGCGGGCAGCGGCTCGAAGGCGAGGAGCGGTCCGCCGCCCAGGCAGCACGCGATCACCAAAGCCACTACCGTGGCACGCCGACAACGCTGTGACGAGGGAATGCAAAGCCGCATGCCAAACTACGGTCCGGTGGCCAAAGGACGGGAGCGGGAAGGTCTTTGCAGACGGCCTTGGGGTCAAGCCCCTTTTTCTCAGGCGACCGCGCTGGAAAACTGCGGCAAATGGGAAGCCCTGACACTGACGTCCACGCCTGGCTCGAAACCCGCATCGACTATGAGCGGAGCCCCCCGCGAGCGAAGGCCGCTTACGGCCTTCATGGGATGAGGCGACTGCTTACGGAGCTTGGAAACCCGCAGGGTGCGATACCGGTCATCCATGTCGCGGGCACCAAGGGGAAGGGGTCCACGGTCGCCATGCTCGCGGCGATCCTCGAGGAGGCCGGCCACTGTACGGGTCGCTACACGTCGCCCCACGTTGAGTCACTCGAGGAGCGGATCTGTGTTGGTGGGCGGCATGTGTCAGCGAGCGACCTCGCCGCAGCGGCCCGGACCGTGCGGCCCGCGGTCGAATCGCTCGATCGACAAGCAGCCAGCCGTGGCGGTTTTGGTCCGACGTGGTTTGAAATCGTTACCGCGCTGGCGTTTGTCCACTTCGCGCGGGCCAGGGTCGAGATCGCCGTCCTCGAGACAGGACTCGGTGGACGTCTCGATGCCACGAACGTCGTGTGGCCGCTCGTCTCGGTGATCACGAGCATCAGCCTTGACCATGTCGAGATCCTTGGGCGGACCGTCGCCAAGATCGCCGGTGAGAAGGCCGGCATCATCAAGCGAGGCCGACCGGTCGTATCCGGAGCCGAGCACCGCTCGGCCCGACGCGTGATCGCGGACGTCGCTCGTCGTCGCCGATCGAGGCTTTTTCAGGTTGGCCTGGATTTTGATGTTCGATACGAGCCGGCTCGTGAACCGCTTATCCCGGGTTCGCTCGTTTTCGGACCGCCGAAACGGCTTGGCCAGGGCGAATCTCTGCGGTTCTCGCTCGGCATGGCGGGCTCTCATCAAGCGGCGAACGCGGCGGTGGCGGTCGTGGCGGCCATGCTTCTCCCATCCATGGGCTTCGCCGTGCCGGGTGACGCGATCGCCCGTGGCCTCAGTCGAGCCTGTCTGCCTGCCCGAATCGAGGTCGTCGCGGCGAATCCACTCGTCGTTGTCGATGCCGCCCACAACGTGGCCTCGATGAAGTCGCTCGTCGAGACCGTGAGGGATGCGATCGAAGCCAAGCGACCGCGGGTGCTTCTCTTTGCCGCGTCACGTGACAAACAGCTTGCCGAGATGCTCGCGGCTGCCCGAGGGCTGTTCGATCATGTGGTGATCACGAGGTACACGAGCAGCCCACGGGCGGCCACGTTCGACGCGATGGTCACCGCCTGCCGTCAGGCAGGAATGCCGGCACCACGCCGGGCAGCAGAACCGCTCTCCGCGCTCCAGATCGCGCGTCGATTGGCGGGGCGTCATGGCGCGATCGTTGTCGCAGGGAGTTTCTTTCTGGCCGGGGAGATTCGCGAGGCGGTTGGCGTCACTCGGCCGCGATGAGATCCAGGGCCCGCGCGAGGACCTCATCGACGTCGCGTGCCCCCGCGGTTCCGTCCAAGGACACTGCCGCGGAACCTGGCGGCACGATTGCGTCCCGGCGCTGCCGCCAGTCACGGCGGCGTTCGGCCGCTGCGGCGGTCGTT
>JBGTKO010000025.1:0-23963 GCA_041744595.1 Pirellulales bacterium | reverse complement strand
GGCATCAGCTTGCCCCGGAGCCTTGAGCCGGCGATACCCCTGCTGAACCTCCCGGACGGTCGCAGTACCCCCCCGTTTCTTCAGCCACTCGATCAGCTTCAAGGTCTCATCACCTTGTTCGCTGCTCCCCAACATTGCGTATATGCGGTGGGCCTCGTTTTTGAACCACATCACGAGCAATATTCCGTAAGCGATATCGCCCTCGTCGACGGTATCTTTCTGGACCCCGGCTTCGCCACCCGCCACACGTACGTAGTGCGTCACCAGGGCAAGTCGAGCGACGGTCTCCTCCAGTTTTGACCACACAGCCGCCATATCACCGACCAACTCAACCTGCTCGTCGTTGTGCTTATTGAAGTAGGTGATGAAAAGTTCCCTAGCTTCCGCGGTCATGCCGATACGGACTGGCCGAGGATCACCGCTATCCCCGATTATCAGATTTAGGGAATAGAGCCGATCGAAGAGTCGTGAGTACGCGTGCGTGATCTCAAATGGGATGGTCGCGTCGGTCCACTGCTTTTTGCGACGGGGCGGATACGCCATGAGGATCCGGGCCGCGAGACCGCCCTCGCGACGAGGCGCATCCAAGGCCCTGCGCAGCACACCCGGCTGTATCCCGCCGGTGATGCAAACAGACGCGGACGGTACGTAGATCAACTTCTGGTCGCCTGTTTTGCGATCCACGATCATCGAGGTACCGTCATACATCGAAAGCCAGTGGGCCTCGTCACTTTCTGACTTGCTGTTGGCTGCGTAACGGTCAAAGCTGCCGAACCAACCCTTGAGCTCATCGCGGGCCGCCAACAGCCCCCGCGGGCCGTTCTGGAGGAGCGTGGCCAGGGCTTCAACTGTGGTATCACTGACCATGTACCTCTCTGCTACGGGCGGCTCTGGTTTTTCAATAAACGTTGCTGATCGCTCACTCTTCGCCTTCTTCCAGAAGTCCAATTGCCGCTCGTATTCCTGGTAAGCCTCTTTATGCCGCCTGAAAGCTTGGTTTTGGCGTTCTTTGATTGGTTCCAGCGCCTTTTTGAAGCCCGTGCTTTTTTGACTCCCGCTCTCCCCAATCGCGAGCGTCCAAACGATCGGTGGCACTTCCCACGAGTCCGTCACGAGCAGCCGACGACTGTTTCCGATCGCTGAGGCAAGAGCCGCAAGTGCTGGGAGCGCGATGAATGCTGGATCACAGTGGGTAGCCGCAGCGGTAGCCTCAACGAACGTTCGCAATGGGTCCACCAAGGCATCGGTGGGGAATGGGACATACTCGGGAATGCTTGGCGCAGCCCCCGTATGGAAACCAACCACCTGTTTTCCATATCCCTGCCTGGCCAGTTCCGCCGCAGCGGCCGTGTAGTCTCCGCCGTGATGCAAATGCGTGTAGACGGTGAACTTCGTCATCGCCCTTCCAGCGGGCAGCTCCGTGCTTGTCGAGAACACATAGAGCCAATCACCCTCACCGCCGGTTGTCGCAGAGGTGCCGGTGGTTTTTCCGGGGCGCCGCCAATGCGTCCGCTCGTGGTCCGTGCCCTGTCCTTGGGTATAGACCTTGGTCCAACCGACGAGAATTTCTTCCCAACTCGCCCTACGGTTGAAGTCGTCACCGGGGCGAAGATCCGTATCGCTCCTGGATTCGGAGCTACCGCCGGTGCCGGCGGGCCCGCACGGCGCGGGCTGCTCGACTTGCGGAGGCATCTCATCGAGAAAGCGAAGCAGGTCGTGGAGCTGGTCACGCTCTTCTGATGTGAACGTCGGAACGGTTTCCGGCATTCCCATCAGCAATGTGTATGGGAGCCCCGACTTGTGTGTCCGCCCTCCGCTCGGCGCGCAGACAGAGAAACCACCCTGACCACGAGACTCGGCGAGAAGGGGATCGTTGTCTTCGCCCGGACTTCGAGGGCGCTTCGCGAAAACCGTATTGCCAAGCGCTGGACCGTCAGAGACACGCAGGTAGGCATGGATTCCGCCACCCGGTGTTCGCTCTACGCATCCGCGCATCAGCTTGTCCAGGAGGTGAAACACGCCCGTTTGCTGCGCGTGTGTGGCAAGGTCGCCGTAGCGGGATACGACCCTGCCCTCCAACTCAAGCATCTCCGCGTTACCGCTCGCCAAGCCCATCAACAGACCGATACCGTCGATCACACCCGAGTAGATCTGTGAGGCGATCCAGTCAATGTTCGGAGGTGCAGTCTCTCCTTTCGCAATGCTCGCCCAGGCGGCGAGGTCCGGCCGCTTACTGCCATCAGCCTTCACAGGCACCACCGCAAAACCAGCTTCAAACCAACGCCTTGCACATTCAACGAGCATGTCCCGATCCAAGTCATTTGCCGTGTTCATTGCATTCCCCTCGAAAACCGAATGACGGCAGCCAATATCGACGCTCTCGCTGAACGCCGCCCTGCATTACGCAGGTCTGCCGTGCATGACGAGAGATCGCCATGCACCTTCAGTTTCGGGGCAACCCCGGCCAAAGCAACGACTGGAGCTTGCGGGAGGATGCTCTAGGTCCTAAGCGCGACCGAAGTCATGCATCGGTGGCAAGCACTAAGCCGAACGGATTGACGATCCACTTCTTGCCGATGTGGGTCTTGAGCGGCTTGACCTTTTGCAGATCGCCCTTCGCTCGCATCACGCCCTCCAACTCGTTCGCCCGTCGCCACAAATCCTCAGGCACCTGGGCAGCAAGACCAAGTCCCTGGAGCGGCGTAAGGCACTTGTTCACGAAGGCATCGTCAAGACTGTCATCGTTGTTGTTCTCCCCCGTGGGCCAGAACTTGCGAAACACTCCGATGTATTCGCGCTTCCACCACGGGGCCGCCTGAGGCTTGGTTCCACCCCTTGGGTGGACAATCTCGGCCACCACCTTTCCGATCGCGATCGCATCGTCGCCCAGAAATTGCCGCCAGCGGTCAACCTGATCCTTGCCGAGGACCTCGTTGTCCAACATTTTCAGCCGCCTTGAAACACTTGAGCTCCCTCCTTGCTTCTTCTTCACAACTCGTTTCTTTTCAGCGCCTGTTTTGGGTGACGGCGCCCCCCGCAATGTGCCCACGATTGCTGCGCAGATATCTCGCAGGTGCCGCACTTGCATCGTGACCTCTCCGCCCCCCCAGTTGCCCTGCATTAACGTCGAGTACTGGAGAATATTCGCGAGTTTCCGATTAAGCGCGATCTTACTTGCCGTTTTTTTATTGCGCGTCACATGGTTCTGCATCTCCGAAGTCATCCACGCCATCACGTTTGCGTGGAGGACTCGCGACGCCTTCGTCCAGCTCGCCGCCCGAATCGATCGCTTCGTAGCCGATGCCTTCCGCAGCATGCGGCATGACGCAGCGAACTTTTTCTGTACTCCGGTACTCTGGGGCAAGACGCGAAGAAATCGCTTTTTCACGACAAATTCGTGCAGATCCGTTACAGCCACCCGGATCGCATCTTCAAGTGCTAGGTGCCATGCACGCCGGGATATAGCACTACGTTGTGAACCTGAAAGCAGCTTCACAACTCCCACCGTCGCCTGCTCGCCGCGCTGCGTGCACAATTTCCACCATGCCCTGCGGTTATTAGCCGCAGTGTCCCCTACCACATGCCGCAAATATGCCTTAGCGAATGGTCCCACATCCGCCTGGAGCAAACCATCATCGTCTTCCTCGTCGAACACATCTCCATAGACACTGCTCATCCAAGCCATGGCCAAGCTTTCGGCACCTTCGAGAATCCACGACAACTCCTCAGTGATTCGCTCAATAAGAGAGCGCCCTACCTCCTTGTCCTCGTCTGCTGGCAGTCGCGGAGCAATCTTCGTCAGTTCGCTCACAACCTGCTGAAGCACCTGCTGAAGGTCGCCATGAGAGACAACCGCCGCAGACAAGAACACCGATGGATCGTCACGAAAGAAACGGGAGTCTGCCCATTCCACAAAACCGCTTGCAACATCCATAAGTTTGTTGCGAGTGCGTTTCGAACGAAGGTTATGAATCCACAATAGACCCTTATGCGGCGAGCTGGATCCCTTTGGTGGCACACCGATATAGCCCAGATTGAGTTTTGGATCTCGCGACATGGTGAATCACGCTTGGGCGGGGGGTGGCGATGTCATCCGGGGAGGCCACCAGCGTCACCGCGCGCGAGAACCCCTGTCAACGCGCTTTGCCCAACAGCGGGCTAAACGGACCTCGGCGACACCAGCGCTTAGGAGTTGATTGCGTCTCCGCATCTGCTTACGCATGGCTTACGAACGCCTGCCACCGTATTGTGGACGTGGGCCGTGTGCCCAGAAGGACACGCAGACTCGCTCCCGAAAGGGGCTAAGCCAGAACGACCCATGATTCGTGCCAGCAACATTCCCGACGAAGGTGACGACGACTCTGTCTCGTCGTCCGATGTCGGCTTGGTGCCCACGCCCGCGGAGCCATCGCTCCCGCCGCAACGAAAGCCACGCGGCATACCGGCCACCCCTGCGGCACAAGCGGAGGAGCTCTCGTACCTGAATCCTGCTCAGGTCGCGGCGATGTGGGGCATCTCCCACGACAAGGTGTTGAAGTTCATCAAGGCTGGTGAACTGGACGCGTTCAATGTCGCATCGACAGGATCGGCGCGGCCGCAGTTCAAGATACCGATCACCGCCGTGAAGGCTTTTGAGCAGCGCCGCTCCGGCCGCGACCCTTCGCGCTCGAAGCCACCGTCTGCACCACGCTCTCGGTCTTCGAGGTCTGATCTACCCGCCGGTCAGAAGTACTTTTGATTTCGCCACGGCTCTTGGTCTTGGCTGGACTGCCCAACACCGACGCCCGCACATGGTCGGTCACTTGGCGGAGCGCAGCCTCGGCGACGCCACCGCGATATACGTCACCCATGTCCGAGGATGGGGGAGCATGGCCCATGATGAAGTTCACCGCGACCTGGTTGCCAGTCTCCGCTCCAAGCGTTTCAAACGTGTGCCGAAGTCCATAGAAACCGACTCGCTTGAGGTTGATGCCTTGCTTGTGCATGAGCCGCTTTATCGCCGTCGCGATCACGTCATGCTCTACGAGCCGAGGCCGGCCATCTTCGCCAGATGCAGGAATACTCCGCACGAACTGATGCCCCTTCTTGGTGACGAAGAGGCGGTCGGCAGCTTCGGGACGCCGTCGTATCGCGTTGAGCTGAGGGTCCGCAAGCACGGCGCGGATCGCTGCAATCGTTTCTGGCCACAGTGGACACCGCCGATCGACCCCGGTTTTCACTCGCGGAAAATAGACCCATCCGTGATCGAGGTCGATGTTGGACAACTGGAGTTCAGCGCAATCCTTGTTTCCGAACCCGCAGTTCACTCCGAGCAAGATCATCGCCTTGAGCTGAAGCGACGCCGGTGCCAACAGTTGACGAATCTCGGCCGGCAGGAGGTGCCGTCGCCCTCCTTGTGCTCGCGACAGGCGAAGCACCCGCTGCTCCGGTCGTCTAAACTCCCGGCCGAATCGGACCATCGTCGGGATCAATTCTTCGTCGAACGCAAATTTGAAAATGCTACGCGTGACGCCTATTCGCCCTTTCAACGTGCTGGGTTTCACGTCCTTCTGAAGGAACGCCTTGAACGCGATAAAGTCGTCTTTTCCAATCGATTCAACGGCGCGATCTTTTCCAAAGAACGTGACGAGTCTTTCACAGTCGCGGAAGTAGTCGACGAACGTACGCGCGGCGAGCGAGCCGGCATCACGGCGCTGCTCGGCCGCCGCCAGAAACTTATTGGCCAAATCGCTGATCGTCAGGGCGTCCGAACGCGGCACGTGATCGAGCTTGCCTGTATGCAGTCGGTCGCAATGCTCGTGGTATCGCTTGAGGGCCGCCGGAGGGTCGCTGATTGGCCCAAAGTAGTAAATCTTTCCACGGATCTTCTTGCAAAATTGCCCATTGCGATGCGGGGTGAGAGGAAACGACTTGTAGGGCTTGCCGGGCCTGGTAGCCCGACGGCTCGCGGCGTCTGCCACCCCTGTCTTCGGCCGCCCGCGCCGTCGCATGGCGTCCTTCTCGTCGGTATGCTGCGACTCGCTGATTGCTGGCCGCGGAAGGCGATTGGAGTGCAGGTTGGTCGCGATCATCAGGAGCCTCAAAAATGCGTTGCGGTTGTCGTAACGGTTGTCGTCTTTATTTCCCCGCTGGACAGCCTATCAGAAAAAGCCTATAAAACAAGCCTTCGGGCCCGTAGCTCAGTGGTTAGAGCAGGGGACTCATAATCCCTTGGTCGTAGGTTCGAATCCTACCGGGCCTAGTTGTTTTTCCACCTTGGTTTCCTGCGACGCTAGGCAACCAGCGACGACGCGTGCCGGCCGTGCACTTCGCGGAGGACGTGGCACATATCCATGATCCGCTCGCGGAGTGAGGCGTCTGAGATGCTCAGCCCTGGTTCCGGCGCGCCGTCGAACAGCGACTGCAAGAAACAGGCGAAGAACCTGGCGACACTCGTCCGGCGCATCGCGTGCTGCTTCCACCGCAGTTTCTCAGTCGTATCGGCAGCACGGCAGTCCGTGCCAGTCGCGACCTTGGCCCCCGCGGCTCCCACGTCTACGTCGCGGAGCACGGACGGACGCTTGAACAGCCTTCCGATGCGGTCGCGGAGCGAAGGGCCTTGCATGTCACGGAAGAAGGCGGCGATCCCGCCGATATGATGCAGGCCCTCCAGGGGCGAGTATTGGAACCTCACCTGGTGATCGTGCATCAAAATGTTCAGGAGCTTGCCCGTGTCACAACGCTCGGGATTGAGCCCTCTGGCCGCCAGCCGTGCCGCAACGCCCGGCGGAAACGTTGCCGGATGTGGAAAATGTTCGAATGCCACGCCTTCGGCAGCAATCACTCGCCGCAGCAACTCGCCTCGATAGACCGCAAGGAAACTCGTGGCGAGATCCAAGCCCGTTGGCGTCTTAATATTCGCCCCGTTGTAGCCCGTGGGAATATCGTTTGGATCGACGACCAATTGTCGGCACGACGAAAACACATCGCAGTCCCGTACGCGCCGTTCCAGTTCCGGCTGGAACGGTCCCGTGGCGAAGATATCTGGGTCCATAAAACAAAAGTGCTCGCCGTGCTCCCGGTGCTCGAGCAGCGTCAACAGCGTGCCGTGAGGCAGCATGGCCGGCGTCGGATAGCCGAGGAACTCGAGCCTCGGACACCTCAGGCAGAACTGCTGTAACAGGATCAACTCATCGCGGGGCAGGCCGTTGGAGACGAGTCGAAAGCGGAAGTCGCTGTGATCCAGAAGGCTGAGTACGGCAAGCCGAAGATAGCGAACCATACCAGGCACAAAAATGATGTTGAACGTAAGGTCCATATCGGCGGAGTCTCTCTGCGGGGTCTGCCCTATTGCCCTTTGACCAGTTGATGCAAGCGCCGCCGTCGCATCGCGACGGCAAAAACGGGCCATTCACCATTGAACGAACAACTCAAACATCAATAAATCAGTCCGCCTTGGGAGGCGGCGCATCGGCCACGGAGTCCGAGACAAACCGCCGATCCATCAGTTCCTCGTAGAGCCGCACCACATCGGACGGAAGGATCGACTCGTCTGCCCCGGCGTGATGCACCGCTTCAGGCCGATAAAAGTCTGCGGCAGCGGTTGCGTCGAACGGCAGCGATAAAAAACTGCTCAGGTCGGAAAACTGGGACAGGTACGCCCGCGGAGGCAGGTCGAACGATACCAGGGGAAACTGGTGCCGCTGCTGCAACTCGACGAGCCGACGATTGTAATGGGCCCACAGATTCAGTCCCTTGTCGAATGGAAACTTGTTGCGGGCCGCGAGGGATCGGGCAACCGACGCCGGGTGGCGAAAGGAACCGATGATCTGAAACGAACTGAGATGGGGAAGCCAGGCTTCCAGCGTGAGCACCATGCGAGGGTCTTTGACCAGCCAACGGGGTCGGTCAGAAAAAACGGCGAGGGCCGATCGGATCGGGCCGGTGTCGATCTGGTCCCAAGCAATCGTTCGCGGCGGCGCATCCCAAGAGCCACCACATTGAGCCAGGATCGCCGCGTTCACCGCCTGAATTGTCTTGTTCTCCAAATTTCCCTTGACGTTGTTTTTGTTGTGCCGGGGAACCTCGCTCAGCCATAGCCCGGTGGTTTCCAGCAAGCCGGTGAGGCAGGATGTGCCGCTCCGGTGCATACCCAACACCAGGTAACCGTTCGTCGCCACGGGGTTGTGCGGCGTTTCTTTTGGGCCCTGCATTCGAATCACACCGGTCCTCTCAGGGGCGGTCTCTTCAGACGAGCGGCTGACCAGGCAGAATCGGAGGCGTCGGGCAGTCGAGGCTCGACGCGACCGCGCGGAAGACTTCGGCCTCCTCGGTCGTGATCGCCTTGTCCGCCGCGATGCAGGCCGCACAGGCCATGAGGATTTTCTGTTTCTGCTTGGCCGCGACCGTGTCAAGCACGTCGAGTGCAGCATCGAGCCCACCGAGATCGCTCTCCCTCTCGGGCAGAAGGCTCACTTCCACACTGAGCTGAGCAGCGCCGGCCGCAAATGCCTTGGCGACCTCGCCTGCATTCTCATGACCGACATGGGCAAGCGCGCTCAGGAGCGTGGAGAGCTGCGGGCCCAATGCCGAGAGGGCGTAGTATTGCACCCGCGGACGATTCCGCTTATCAAAATGCTGGTCGAGGTGATGCAGGAGGACGTGGCCAAGTACCCATTCGAACGTGTCAATGGACCCATCGGCCTCCATGAACGCCCGGATGTTTTCGCGGAACCGGTCATACTGCCGCTCGCTCAGCTCACCTAGGGATGCCGAAGCCAGTTCGATCAATGGGAGCCGCGCCCTGGTATCGAGGCGGCCAAGGGACGGCGCAAGCCGGCTGACGATACGGCCGACTTCCGCCTCCTCCCTCTGGCTCAGGCACTGAATCTGAGCGAGACGGGCGCTCCCTTCGCCATGCAGCAGCATCGCATAGATCAATGCACGGGCACCGTAGGGCTCGTGGGCAGCCTCTCGCAGGTCGGCTGGAATGCCGGCGATGAGCTCCCTGGCATAGGTGACGTGTGCCGGTGTTGGCTGGCCAATCATCTGCATCGCGGTGACGGCCATCGCGGCTTTGGCCAATCCTTCGATTCGCTCGCGGCCCTTGTCCTGCTGACTCGCGACGGCAGCCGCACCGCGATTCTCTACTTCGTTTCGGTTGTCAACCGAACCCGGTTTGACGAACTGGCCATCCCAGTTCGGGTCCACGCGCCTGATCCGATCCACCAGCGGCGGATGCGTGGCAAACATGCCGGCAAGCGACTGGCTGAACATCATGTGGGCGATTTCACTGGCATGGCTGTGGTTGATGTGAGCTCCCGATGGATGCCCTCCAATTTTTTGAAGGGCGCCGGCGATGCCATGAGGGTTCCGTGTGAACTGCACCGCTGAGGCGTCGGCGAGAAACTCCCGCTGTCTGCTGACCGCCGCGCGGATGAGCTGACCGAAGAGCGTGCCGATGAACCCGATCGCCATGACTCCCGCACCGAAGACGACCATCGCCATGCCCGGATCGGCCCCCTTCTTGTTGCCACTGCTTCGCGACGTGGCCATACCAGCCCGCATGACGTAGTAGCCGATGAGTCCCACGACGAGAATGCCGTGGATGAGGCCGATGAGGCGGATATTGAGCCGCATGTCACCATTGAGGATGTGGCTGAATTCGTGGGCGACCACGCCTTGCAACTCATCGCGTGACAAGCGTTCGATGCATCCCCGAGTGACTCCGATCACCGCATCGCCTGAGGAATAGCCTGCGGCAAACGCGTTGATGCCGGGTTCATCGACGAGGTAGACGGGCGGAACAGGCGTGCCCGATGCGATCGCCATTTCCTCGACGACGTTGAGTATCTTTTGCGCGTTCGGGTCCCTCGTGTCATGGTGGAGCAGCTTGCCACCGATCATCTCGGCGACGGCAGGGCCACCCGAGCCGAGCTGCGCGATCTTGTAGACCGATCCGAAACCCACGACCGCGAGCACCACGACCGATACCCCGAGCAGCACCGGCCAGTTCCAGAGCGAGGGCGTTTCGACAAGGGACGGGTCTCGCTCGGCCATGGCTCTCGGCACGTGTGGCTCTGCGTGCCCCGCTCGATCATGCCCCGCCACGATCGCCACGGCTATCAGGAGGTAGATCGCCGCGATGGTGAGGGCTACGGAAAGGGCGAACAGGAAGACGAGCCGCCCGGTGTTTCTCCGGGCGGCATCTTGTTGTTCGAAGAAGTTCATCGCCATGGGATGGAGACGGCGGGCAAGCCGTGATCGATGGATTAGGGAAACGACACCTTGATCGCATCCCGCTCCGTCGCCTCGGTGATTTCCCAATACATGGCGGCATCGAAGTTGAACATGCCCGCGAAGACCGTGGCCGGAAAGCTCTCCCGGTAGGTGTTGTATTGCATCACCGAGTCGTTGTAGGCCTGGCGTGCGAAAGCGACCTTGTTCTCCGTCGTTGTCAGTTCCTCGGTGAGTTGCATCATGTTTTGGTTGGCCTTGAGGTCCGGGTAGGCCTCAGCCAGTGCCATGAACTTGGTCATCGCGCCGCCGAGCACCGCCTCAGCGCCCATGAGACTTCGCATCGCGGTCGGATCGGCCGGATTAGCGGCAACGGCCCGCTCGGCAGTGGCCGCCGAGTTGCGGGCCTCGATCACCGCCTCGAGCGTTCCTCGCTCGTGGGCCATATAGCCCTTGGCGGTTTCAACCAGATTGGGAATCAGGTCATACCGTCGCTTGAGCTGCACATCGATCTGTGCAAACTGGCCCTTGAATCGATTCCGCAGCATGACCAGCTTGTTGTAGATACCTGCGACCACGACGATGATCAACAGGATCACACCGCCGACGCTCAACAGTGCGATGGCCCATCCTGGCATGGGAAGTCCCCTTTGTGGTGCGACGTGAAAGAACTGATGATAACCATATCCAGGCCACTGCCGCCCGACTACCGCATTCGGCTCATGGAGCCGTCCGATTTCGCTGCCATCAGCGAGATATGCCGCATCGTCTATCCGCATGACACGCCCTACACGGCGGAGGAGCTGGCCGAGCACCACGCCGTCTACCCGCAGGGGCAATTCGTAGCCGAGCATGTGCCGACGGGCGAGGCCGTGGGCGTGCATTTCACGCTGCGGCTTCGCTTTGCTGACTTTCACATCGATGATTCGTGGGACGTGCTCACGGCGCGGGGCACATTTGCCGACCACGATCCCGAGGGGCCCACGCTCTACGGGGCGGATGTGTTCGTGAGCCCTGCGCACCAGCACCACGGGCTTGCCCATGGCCTCACTGACGCGACCCGGGGCCTCGTGATGAAAGAGACACTCTGGCGGATGGTCGGCGGGAGTCGTCTCCCGGGTTATGCCGCCGTCGCGGCCGTCGTGCCCGCGGATGAGTACGTCCGCGAAGTGGTCGCCGGCAAGCGAGTTGATCCCGTCCTCTCAGCCCATTTGAAAGACGGCTGGCAGGTCGTAAAGCCGATCCATGGCTATCTTCAGCACGACCCGGAGAGCGCCGGCTGGGCCGCCGTGATCCAGTGGGTAAACCCCGCATGCCCTCCGCCCGCTGAATTCGCGCTGCGGTGAGCCAGAGCCAGACGTTTCACCCTCCCACTGCTCGGCCGCCGTGGGCTTGTATGGACGCGGGATTCCGCTTCGCGGCTCAGGTCATGGCGGCCCGCCGCCATTTGTCCAAGTCGGGGATCGTGTCGTCAGCACGGTCGCCACATGGCACCACTTCCTGGAGATCGATCTCGGGGTCGGCGAGCGCCGCGATCGAGTCGATGATCAGGTCAGGGCCATAGGCGTAGCGGGTGAGGTCAGACCTTTTGGTGCTCCCTGTCAGCACCAGGATGGAGCGATACCCCATCTGCACGCCGCCGAGGATATCGGTCTCCATCGTGTCGCCCACCATGACGGTCTCACTCGTGGCGAGGCCGAGCTCCTTCCTCGCCGCCCGCATCATGATCGGGCTTGGCTTGCCGCAGCTCAGGGCCTTGGTGCCGGTGGCGGTTTCGAGATAGGCCACAGTCGCCCCGCAGCCGGGGCGGGTGCCGGTCCGCGTGGGGCAGTTGGGGTCGAGGTTTGTGGCGATGAGCTTGGCCCCGTCGAGGATGAGCTGCACCGCCGTCTCCAAGATGTCGAGCGTGACGGTACGGCCTTCTCCCACCACGACAAAGTCGGGGGAATGATCGACCACCGTGTAGCCGTTCAAGTGGAGGGCATTGAGAAGCCCACCCTCACCAATGACAAACGCCGTGCCGTCCGGCTTGTGCTGGGCCAGGTAGCGGGCTGTCGCCATCGAGCACGTGAAGACGTTGTGCTCCTCGGCCGGAATCCCCATGCGAACGAGCTTCATGGCGACGTCTCGCCGCGTCCGCTGGCTGTTGTTCGTCAAGAAGACGAATGGGATGTCTTCCCGAATGAGCCGCAGAATGAACTTGTCGGCTCCCGGAACCATTTCGCCGCCACGGTGGACGACACCATCCATATCAATCAAATAACCGCGTTTCATGGCTTCTTTCCTGATTGGCACCGGCAGCAGGCCCGGCGCGAGAGGTGGGAATCAAGGAATCATCACTGATCCAGCGGGTTGCAAAAGGCAGGGGCAATCGCTGGGGTGTGAAGCCGCCTGCCAACGAAGAGAGCAAACCCCGTGCCACGATTCAGGCATCGGGCCTACCAAATGCCCTGGCAGTGAGTCTTGGGCGGATCGATGCCAGCGAATCGAAAAACCTTCAAGAATCGCAAGGATCGTTTTGGCGACTCTCTTGCGCCTTCTCGAGGCTGCCTGCCTGTTTCGTGGGCATGGCGCGGCGGCGACGAAGGAACAACATTGACACAAATCCCAAGCCGCACAGCAGTGGGCCGGCGGGCTCGGGCACCACCATGATGCTGCCATTCGTGCTGAACATGCTGGTATCCCACTCCAGGCTACCCCCCAGCGGCGCCATCGAGAAATCAAAGGCGAACCCGTTGTCAGTAAAGCTGTCGAAACTCAGCACACTGAAACTGTCCCCAAACTGAGGGTTAAACGAGTCGATCAGGGCCACAGAAATTAAGCCATCCAGCGAAACCGCACCACCTACATTCAACACATCATACTGGCTGCCTGGAGTGAGCCCGCCGATCTCAAACAGCGTTTCGCCAGCAGATGACTGCGTGAAATCCCCGGTCACCGTGAGTATTCCTGGCGACAGTCCGGGCGTTACCAGACCAGCATTCGTCAGATTGCCTTGAACCTCGCCCGTGCCGCTCAGGGTCGCGAGCGCGGCCACGTTGCGATCACCCTGATAGTCGCCATTCACCACGAGACTGCCACCGGTCCAATTGAACGTGCCGCCGGATGGATCGAAATGATTGACGATCAAGGTGCCGCCGGCGTTGAGGTTGATGGTGCTGGGGTTATTGCCATGAATGACGGTCGTTCCGGCGACTTCCACCGTGCCCCCGTCAGCGACCGTGAGGAGCCCCGTAGCCGGAGTGGGGGTATTGATAGGCCAGCCACCCAAAAAGAGATCGCCGTTGACCGTCCAGGTCGAACCGGTGCCTGTCACAGTCACCTCACCTTGCCCGGTGCTCAGCTCAGCACCAATCACTGAACTGCCGGAGGTGACCGTACCGCCATTCTCGATGTCGAGAACCCCGATTCTTCGCCAGCCAACTGCAAACGATCCGGCTACGTTCCATGCGGAGCCTGCGTCTCGAACGACAACATGCCCGTCGCCCCCTGGAAAGGGATTCGGTGAGCCGGTCGGGAAGGTGCCGATGTAACCTGAATTACTGGTAACGGTCCCACCATTTTCGACAATCAGGCTACCTTCCCCTTGAAATCCAACATGAGTATCTGAAGTGCTGATCAATTGCGAGCCCACGCCAGTCACCGTGGCTGCTCCGACGCTTCCGCCAGAGGCTCCAATAAAGTTCGCGTAGGATGAGACAACCCCACCTTCCTCGATAAGCAACGTGCCGTTTCCGAACGCGCCTACCTGAATCTGCCACTGCTCCAGATTCGGATCCCCGACCGCTTCCCACTGGGAATTGACGCCGGATACCGTGACGCTCCCGACAGAATTTGCCCGCGTACCGATGAACCCATGAGCGCTGGAAAGAAAACCACCATTCTCGATCGTCAGCGAACCGTCACCATACTCTCCGACATAGATTCGGCCCTCGTTGATCCACTCGGAACCAGCTCCCGTGATCGTGGCCTCGCCATAGCTGCCTTCGAGAAGCCCGAGGTATCCCCGGCCTCGACGCACAGCGACTGGGCCAATGGTAATCACGATACCATCGTCGCCCGTGTTGCTCAGAACACTGCCCCCTTCAATCCGAAGCCGGCCTGACTCACCGTCGCCCTCGCCGACAACGAATCCTGTGATACCCGACGTTGTCGCCCCGTCCGCGAGCGTGAACAGCGGGTTGTTGGAACCATGGGTGACAAACAGTCCGTCCGGGGGATTGATCGTGTACACCCCACCGGTTTGGGTGAAGTTGGTTGTGATCACATCGATGGCTGAAGCCGTCGTCGCTCGCGCAATCGCAAAGCTTGCACACACGACAGCAATGACGAGCCGAGACGAGAAAACTCTGGAAATGGGCAAGAAAATCTCCTGGCAGGTCGCCGGGGAAGGGACTCAAAAAAAGTCAAAAATGGCGTAAGAAAGTGGGAAACGCGGTGTCGCAAGGCTTCCGACAGGTTTCGTAAGGTTACCGTAAGGGTATGTGCAAGGCAAATTTGCCCCTCTGGCTCCACCGCGGAACACGGCCCAGCCTTTCGGCGCGCGTGGAACAAAATTGACGTAGATGCGGGCACGGCATACACATGTATGCATGAGAACGACGCTCGATCTTGACGACCAGTTGCTGTCTGCGGCCAAGCGACAGGCCGCGCAACGAAATACCACGCTGACGGCCTTCGTGGAGCATGCGCTTGCTGCGGCCCTCGCCTCGCGACCGCCCGTAGGCAAGCCCTTTCAACTCCAGTGGAAGACCCGCCGTGGGAAACTGGTCGCGGGTGTGGATATCACCGACCGCGACAGGCTCTTCGATGCGATGGACGGGCGGCGATGATCGCCGTCGATACGAACATTCTCATCGCGGCCCATCGCGAAGAGTTGCCACTCCACAAGGCTGCCCTGAAGGCGGTGCGATCGCTTGCGGAAGGCGACACGGCATGGGCCCTGCCGGTCTTCTGTGTCGGTGAGTTCATCCGCGTCGTGTCACACGATCGCGTCTTCGATCCTCCGACACCCGTTGCGGAAGCCGTTGCCGTGATCGAGGCCCTCCTGGCGAGCCCGTCGGCCAGGCTCCTGATGCCTGGTGACCGTTTCCTATCGCTGGTGAAATCAACCCTGGACCAGTCGGCCGTCCGCGGTAACCTCGTCTTCGATGCCCAGGTCGCCGCGGTCTGCCGTGAGCATGGAGCCACGACGCTGCTCACCGAGGACCGTGATTTTTCACGGTTCGACGGACTCACCGTGACAACGCTGGCGTCGTTTCGCCCAACGTGATGCCTGTGCCTTTGCCCACGCGATCAATATGCCTCTACTTTGCGGCTCTCCAAACTCGCTGGACTTCGGCGAGAGCTGCCCGTCTTGGTGCCCCCACCACTGCTGACGGTCAGGTTGAGACGGCGACTCGGGCCTTTCGGGCAGCGGCGAGGAGCGAGCCGTCCTTGGTGGCCAGTGGTAGTGTCTTGCTCCCATAGCCAGGCTTGGCCGTCGCACGTATTCGGCCCACGAAAAGAAGAAGCCCGCGGACTTGTGGTCCGCGGGCTTCCCGTGAATCGAACGTGGGGAGCAGGCCGGGGGGTGTCCCCGGGCACCGCTCTCCACGCGTTTACTTGCTGCTTTGGCGCCTGCGGTTCCAGGCGAGGAAGGCCACGCCGCCGAAGGCGAGCAGGGCCATCGAACCAGGCTCAGGCACTGGAGCCACGACGAGTTCAAGGCTGCCGTTCTGGAAGTAGGCATGCTTACCGCCGCCAATGCTGACGGCATTCACTTCCCCGAAGTTTTCAAGACCCGCCAGCTCGAAATCCTGAGCAGAATTGATCAGCGTGTACGTACCTTCTGGGGTCAAGGAATCGACACCGAACAGGTTCGCAACGCCGAAACCGACACCGAAGGCAACGCTGAAGAAACTGTTATCGATCGTGATCCCCGTCCCGCCAGCAATCACGTTCGACACGTCGAAGTTCGAACTTGCACCGAAGGTTAGGTCGCCGTCGATCGTCTTCGTGCCCATGCCTGAGCCGATTGCGAACGTTGAGCCATTGGCGACGGTCAGATCACCAGCAACCGTGCCCGTTCCGGTCAGGGTCTGGCCAGTCGCCAGTGAGAATCCGCCGGTCACCGCCGACACATCGAACGTGCCACCAGTTTCGACGTTGATCGCCGATGAGTTAGCAATCGAGCCAGAAGCACCGAGAGCCAGCGTGCCACCACTGATCGCTGTGGTGCCAGTGTAGGTATTGACACCACCGAGGGTCTGGGTGCCAGCTCCGGTCTTCACGAGGCTGATCGCCCCCGAGATGACGCCGGAGTTTGCGGCCGTTCCATCGCTATAGGTTCCACCACCGTTGATGGTGAGCGTGGCGGCGGACGCGGACGTAACGACGTTGGTGCTCGCGCCGGCGTTCGTGCCGGTGGTCGAGTTGAGACCAGCAACCTGTTGGCTAAACCCGTTTAGGTCGAGCATACCGAGGTTCGTACTGGCGGCCTGGCCCAGGCTCAGAGACGTGCTTGTTGGCAGGCGGTTATTGCCCGTCGTCAGCCGAACGATGCCGTTGTTGATGGACGTGTCACCCGTGTAGGTGCTGACACCACCGAGCTCGAGCGTGCCACCACCCTGCTTGGCCCACGAACCCGTTGTAAAGATCTTATCCTGGATACCGACATTGATTGTGAACGTGCCCGCACCGGGAGTGCTGATACTCGTTCCAGTGCCGTTACCGACGAAGACGTCGCGACCTGCCCCAAGGGTGAAAGTCGCACCACTCAAAGTCGCAAACCGGCCACCATCGATGATGATGTCGTTGTTCGCATTGCCCATGCTGCCATCGGCAGTAAAGCGGACTTCGCCACCGTTGACGTTGATGTCGCCTGTGAACGTGTTGGCGGTGCCCGTGATATCGAACCGACCATCAGTTGCCGAGTTGGCCGCGAACGTGAGTGATCCGTTGGAAATGATGCCACTGAAGCCGTGATTACCACTATTCCCCAGGGTTAGCGTGCGGTTCGCGCCCCCAAGATTCACGTTGTTGGCAAATGTGACTCGGGCCGTATCACTCGAGATGGCAACCTCGGAGGCGAAGGCACCGAGCTGGACATTGCCACCAATGGAAATTCCGCCAGGAAAACGAGTATCCGCGAAGTCCCGATTTGCATTCGCCGTGATCGTTCCACCGTTGAGTGCGAGAGTGTTCGAGACTCCCGAGCCCAAGCCCGTTGTGCCACGAGCGACCACAGTGCCATTATTTAGGGTGAAGCCACCAGTGAAGTTGCCACCACCCGTCCCCAACACACCCAAACCATTCTTGATGAATCCCGTGCCAGCGGCCGTTGACAAGGCCTGGCCGTTAAAGTCGAAAGTGCTTCCCGATGCGATATCGAACGTTCGAACGTTGCCACCGGTGGCGAATGTGCTGCCAATCGTTGCGAAGTTCACATTGGCGCCAGAATTGACCGTGATGTTTCCGACATTCAGGGCGGAACCCATTCCCGCGAAGGCGTAGTTGCCGGTGGTGAAGTTCACGTTTTGATTCGTGGTATACGCTTCGGTGTATGGAGCCGCGTCCGCATCGTTGTTCCACCGTGCCGTATTCCACGCGCCCGTCGCGAGCACATCCGTAAACGACGTCTGAGCCTGAGCGGCTCGATCTCCGGCAGCAAATCCTGCCGCCAGCACGCAGGCCACAAGGCCTCGCGAGATGGCAGTGGTCCAATTGGTCTTCATAAAACTAACCCCTCTGGTGAGAAAAAGAGAAAACATGGTGATCCTTGAATCCGACGTGTCTGCCGTCCCCGACAAACGATTTCGAGTTGTGAAAGCCGAGTTGTCCGAGTTGGGATGATGGGCTGTTGGACGGGAGCCAAGAGGAGCCAGACGCTTGGCTTCTCTGAGCACCGTCGGGTGCTGGTCGACGCAACGAAGGTTAGTCGTCCCGCGTGAGTATTTAACCAGCGCAGGATTAGGATTCTGTGAGAAAGGAGTGAGTCTTCTGTGTTGCCGCCGCAGAAAACCCCTCTACCGGTCTACCGAGGCCTCGAAATCGGGTTCAAACCGCCTCTGCGGTCGGTTCTGTGAACCGCACCAGTCTGGTGACACGATTTCTGAGAATCGGAACCCGCTGGCGGGCTGACCGCTCACAATCTGCTCACGATAGCCAAGACCGAGAGCTGATGCTCCACAGGAAACGCTGAAATTCACGTTCCGGTGATTTTGCCGGGCATTTGGCAACCGGTTTGCCGATTTTCCTCCAACCTCGCCGCGGGCACGGCGACTGGCGATGTGGTCGCGCCTGGAGCGAAGCCCGCCAGGCTCGCCCTGGGAGGCGTTGGCATGATCGCCTTGGGGCCATCGTCGATCGCGCCCGCCGCCGCGTTACCGTTAACGCAGCCGGCGGCGGATGACTCCGCCGGCTACGACCAAGCCGCCGAATCCCACGAGCAGGAACGAACTTGGCTCCGGCACCACGACCAGATTGAGGCTGCCCGTCGTGAAATACGCGCTGCGGCCACCGCCAAGGTCGACGGCGTTGGCAGATCCAAAGTTGAGTAGGTTCGTCGTGTCCACCGTCGCTGTGCCGTCGATGAGCGTGTAGAAACCATCGGGCACGGCGGCCGAGAAACCGACGAGGTCGGCGACCCCGAAATTCTCGAACGAAACGCTCGCTCCGTTCACCATGAGCGTCTGGAGCGGATCGAAGACCATCCCCGCTCCATCGAGGAACGTGAGATTACCCCCGATCGTGCCACCACCGCCGATCACGTTGCCGCCTCCCACGATCAGGTCGCCACCGATCAGGCCATCGAGCGTGAGGGCAAGCGTGTCAGCAAGCGTGACGGCCGAGGTCAAGCCAATGCTGCTGTCTCCTGAGAGCGTAAGGTCGCCGGATCCCCGGATCGTCCAGCCGAACGTGGAAAGCGCCACCGGTCCGCTGAACGTCGAGGAGTTGTTGACCTCCACGACATAGTCTTCCGAGCCGCCGAAGAACGAGATGTCACCGGCAAAGCTCAACGCCTCCCCCGCCCCCAGCACCGCCCTCGTGGCATTCCGACCACCGATCGAAAGGCCGGGAGTCAGAGCGAGGCCGCCAACCGCGTCGGTGCGGAGCGTGCCGTAGTTGAAATGGATCTGAGCGAGCGTGCCGGCGCTCGCCGCCTGGCCGAGCACGACGGTGCCGCCATCGGTGGTGCCAGCGACGCCCACGCGAATGCCGCCGGTCAGTTCACCGTCGATCTCGAGGGTGCCAGTGCCCGTCTTGGCCAGCCGGCTCGTGCCGAGGCCACTCACGTCGCCTTGCAGCACAAGCGTGCCCGTACCGGGAACGTTGACGGTCTTGTCACCGGTCGTCAACACGATCGCAGGCACGATCGTGGCCGTGCCGGCCGAGAGGCCCGAGGCGGTAAGGCCGGTTGCCGAAATTGGTCCAGAAGCCTGCAGCTCCATCGGGGAGTTGATCGTAAGGTTCCCCACCGAGCGGGTGGTGGCATCATTCAGAACGAGCGTGCCGCTGTTGGCAAGCGTTGTTGCCGAAAAACTTGCCGGTCCTTCGATCGTCAGAGTCGTGCCTGGAGCAATATCGAGCGTACTGGCCCCGGAAACGCTGCGACCGGCTCCGATCGCGAAGGTCGCCGTCGTCTCGAGCGTGCCGTTCACAACGAGACCATTCGCTGTGTTGCCGAGAGCAGAGTCGGCCCCGATCACCAGCGTGCCACCAGACACGGTGACGCCTCCGGTAAAGGTGTTGGCTCCGCCGAGGGCAAGCGTGCCTGGGAGCGTTTTTGTGAGGCCGTTTGAACCAGCGATCACCGCGTTGATCGTCGCGTCGGAGGCGGCGGCGACGGAGATCACATTTGAAGTCGCGCCGAAGGTCAGCGTGCCCCCCGAGACCGTGTAGCCATCCACCTCAAACGAAAGCCCGTTGTTGGCCGTGACGCCGCCGGCATCGATCGTGACGGTTCCGCCCGTGTCTCCGAAAAACGCGGTTTCGGCCGGATCCCACCCGCCGCCTCCGTCCCAGGTGCCACTGCCACCGGTGCCAGGAGAGGTGGTCGTCCAGCCGATCCCGCTATGCCAGTAGAGGCCGCTTGCCGGAGGGGCCGCGCCCACGGCGACGGACACGTTGTCGAAGAACGCGGTCTGGGTGGCGGCGGTCGAGCCATTCCAGTAGGCACCCATCGACGTGAGAGAGACACCCGTGTACGTGGAGTTGGTCACCGTGCCGAGTGAATCCAGCGGGCCAACACTGGGGTCCGCGAAGGCGGTAGCTCCGTCGTTGCGGCCAAACATTTCCCAGCCGCTGGTGAGCGGGTCATACGTGACGCGGAGGCTGAGATATGAATTGCCAACATCATTAAGCGGGCTTGCCGCAGTGATCAGGCCGCCGGTCGTTGTTCCGAGGGTCTGAATGCCCCCGGTGAATGACACAAGCCGCACGGGATCAGTTGCGGTAGTGTTCCCCAACACGACGGCGTAGCCGTTCCCCGCCGTCGCCACAGTGGTGCTGGTCGATCCGAGAATGAAGGCGACGCCGTAGGAGGTTCCTCCAAACCCAGCGGGATCAGTCCTAATCTGACGCATGTTGAAGTCCCACGTGACGAGCCCGGTATTCGCCGACAGGATCGAGCTCCAGGGGGCCGTGAAGTCCGCGGTATCAGCCGAGGCATACACCCACCCGGTCGCGTTTGTCGCCGCGGACGCCGTGTTCGTCAATTCGAGGATGTTGTTGTCGATTCGGGCTCCCCAGTCGGCACCCGATCGCGTTACCGTCCAAGGGCTCGTTCCAATATCTCCGCCCGTGGTGAACGTGGCCCCTTGGCTCGTGTTGAAGTTGTCGGAAAAGACCGTTTGGGCCTGGGCGGCCATCTGGCCAGCAACGGCAAGCACTGCCGCCGTAATCATCGTTCCTAGTATCTTTTTCATGTTTTTTCCGCAGTTATGAAGACTGTGACGTTGTCAAATTGGTGGGTCTTGGCCGAGGCGTTGCCAGCATTCGGGCTGGCCTATTGGGGTGCCGCTTTCACCCCGCGCCGCGTTGACATCTTGAGGTAGGTGGGAATCGTCTGAACTCAAACCGACGGGCGTAGAGTAGTCGCCGTCAATGAGCGTTTGACCAGCGTTCGATGAGGATTTTGCAAGATCTCGATGAGCTTTTGATGTGCCCAACGATCGGTCGATGGCCCTTCGTGAGGCCCGACGAGTGCAGCTCCCCGTTTCTGTGGGTCTCACCATTTTTGTGAAACCACATTTGTGAATCGGACCGTGGAGACGCGACCGTCGCTCACGCTTTGCTCACACGCTCCAAAGCGGACGAGAGGATGACGGCGGGACGCTTCTTGGTTTGGACGACGCCGGGGAGATCGATCCGGATCACCTCACCTGGATTCATCGTGGGCTCTGTTGCCCTTGATCGATTGATCAGCTTGACGCACAGAAGCGGAGGCCGCGTCGGCGAGGTCGTCGTCGGTCCATTCGTCGCTGATGTCCACAGGCTGTTCGGTCGGGGCAAGATCGTCAAGGATTGGTCCGGAAAAGGGACAGGCATCATCGTGTCCGGCGTTGCCGCCATGATTATCCACCGGCATGCTCCGGGCATGGTCAGCCCCGGTACCCGAACCATCGTCGCTGGCTCTCACGTTGGACGGCATGGCGAAGCAAGGGTTCCTCCCCGACGCGCTCGACTCAATCACCTCACGACTCAACGAGCTCGAGCCACGGCTCGAATCCGACGAGGTTGATGACTTCCTGCGGGCCGACGTGATGGCAAGGGGAACCATCGACGGAGCACCGACCTATGTCATCGGGGAGGTGTCGTACACTGCCGATGCCAGCAACGTGGAGCGGGCGGACCGCCAGTGGCATGACTGCCTCACGGCAACCCCAGGGCTACGCGCGGACGAGCGTGTGGAAGGCGTCCGTGAGTTGCTGCGTGATCGCCCCGGGAGCGCCCGAGCCGACCTTGCGGCCGTCGATCTCGACGACCGGGATCACTTCGGCAGCGGTCCCCGTGAGAAAACACTCGTCAGCCGTGTAGAGGTCGTGGCGAACGAGGGTTTGCTCACGGCAATCGATGCCCGCGGCCGTCGCAAGCTCCATCACGGCCCCGCGAGTGATGCCTTCCAAGATACCGGCATCCGGCGGCGGCGTGAGCAAACGACCGGCTCGGACAACAAACACGTTATCGCCAGTGCACTCGGCGACTTCCCCCTTGTGGTTGAGCATGAGGGCCTCGACGCAGCCGGCTTGAAGACCCTCAAGCTTGGCCATGATGTTGTTCAAATAGTTGAGCGACTTGATCCGCGGCGAGAGGGCCGCCGAATGCGTCCGCTGCGTGGCGGCCGTCACGATCCGCAAGCCCTTGTCGTAAAACTCGCGCGGGTAGAGCGCGATCGTGTCGGCGATCACGATCACCTGCGGATGGCTCGTCTTGTTTGGATCGAGGCCGAGCGTGCCTGCGCCGCGGGTGACGATGAGGCGAACGTAGCCGTCGGCGAGGCCATTGGCCGCGAGCGTGTCGATGACGGCCTGTGAGACGGCCTCCTTCGACATCGGAATCTCGAGCGCAATGGCCCGCGCACTCGCGAAGAGCCGGTCGATGTGCGCGGCCAGCCGAAAAACTTTCCCAGCGTAGCAGCGAATCCCTTCAAACACGCCGTCGCCGTAGAGCAGGCCGTGGTCAAACACGCTCACCTTCGCCTCGTGCTCCGGCACGAGCGAATCGTTCATAAAAATCGTCCGCGGCATGAGGCACACCTAGGCAGGTCGTTCAGAGCAAGGAGACCAATATACCGAAGGGGCTGACGCACCGGTTGAGGCCTGAAAGCCCACCGCGGCCGCCGAGGGGGAATGATCCTATCGGCGGGTATGATTGCGGCATGGCTACTTCGCGGTTGATACCTCCGCCCGACCTCGCGCCACCGAGCATTGCCTGCCTCTCAACGGGTGATCGCATGCGGCTCTGGGCACAGATGGTCGATGAAGGGGACCGATTCATCTATGACGGGTTTCGACAGCGGCTTGGCTCCGATACGGCGGCGCGGGAGGCGTGTCTCGAGTGGCTCGAACGACGCTCTGCCGATAGCCTCGCAGCAAAGATCCGCATACTGAAGGGGCGTCATCCGCGGGGGAATGATGGCCAGTGAAGGCGTCTTCGCGACACTCCAAGCGGGCTGGGAAGCGCTTCAACGGCTTGAAGTGTCCAAGGCTGTGATCGGCGGCCTTGCCTTGTCGGCTTGGAATCATGCGAGGTACACCCGCGACGCCGATGTGCTTGTGGCGGTCGAGCCGGAGCACATCGGGGCACTCGTGGCGGCGCTCGTTGAGGCGGGGTTTCATCCACGGCATACGCCGCCATTGAAGATCATCGATGGCCAAGGAATCATCCAGTTCACATTCCAACCCGCTGACGCCTTGATGCCATTTCAGTTTGACATCCTGCTGGCCACGACTGCATTCCAACGGGAGTCACTCGAGCGGGCAATCTCGCGGACGCTCCCGGGAAGTAACACCGCCGTTCAGGTTGTTCGGCCGGACGATCTGATCGTCATCAAGCTCCTCGCCGGACGGATCATCGACCAGGCAGATGCCGCCATGGTGCTCCGCGAGAATCGTGGGGATATTGACTTCGACCGGCTGCACCGTGTGATTGCAACCGAGGGCGTCGCCAACGACTACCGAGCGATCTGGCAAGACGCCTATCCCGATGAACCAGGGCCGGACGTGGCGTGATGCGGAGTCAGGCCGTTTCGACGCGGCCGGCGGCGA
>JBGTKO010000024.1:0-4203 GCA_041744595.1 Pirellulales bacterium | reverse complement strand
CATCTGTGCGGGCGTCGCCACGGCATTCACGCGGGCTCGCGGCACGTGGTTTGGCCGGTTGGCACTGCCGGTCGTCGTGCTACTCTATCTGGGCTTTGGTGCGGGAGCCGTTCTCTCGATGGCCCAGTTTGCAGGATGGGTGCAGGCAGGTGTGCCGGCGGCTGCGGCGGTACTCACGGTGCTCGCCGCGGTTGCGCTCGTGGCTTCGGCGACCACGAAACGAAACGTGTACTGTTCTCATCTCTGTGCACATGGTGCTGCCCAGCAGGTGATTCTTCACGTCGCGAAACCAAAGGGCCGTGTGGCGAAGCATTGGCGTCCGTGGCTTACAGGCCTTCCGTGGGCGCTCCTTGCCCTTGCGGTCCTTGTGGCGGTTATGCCACTGCCGATCGCGCTTGTAGACATCGAACCATTCGATGCGTATGTGCCGCTTGTGGCCGGATTCCCAGCGCTCGCCATCTTTGTGGTGAGCCTCGTGGCAAGCGTCCGGTATCCGATGGCCTACTGTCGCTATGGCTGTCCGACGGGGGCTTTCCTTGACTCCATACGGCTCAACCGCGGAAGCGGACGAGTCACGTGGCGAGACGCCGTACTTCTGGCATGCCTCGCCGCCGCCGTGGTAGGCTTCTGTTGGACTGCTTGAGTCGGGTTGGTTTGAAGACCGGGGGTCACCCACAGAAGCGGAGTGCGCGCAGGCTAACCCTCGGCTGTTCTGCTGGTTGGTGGCGGTAGATGAAGTGACCCCAGCGGATGTTTCTCATCAGCCTAAAAATCCTCGCGAAGTGTCCCAGCCCCATATCCTGTTCCACCACCCGCCGAGAATCCTGCTCAGCACGTTCGCTTCGTTGGCCCAGGGCCCCACTACTGCGTGCTGCTTCCAGGCATTGTCCCTCGCCTCTATGAGTCGCTTTTGGGTGCGCGCCGTGAGTCGGATGTACGACGATGCACGCCGCGGAGCGGCTGTGCAACAACTCTTCCGCTGGCTGTTCCGCGCGGGCCTGCGACTGTTTACCGCGACGTAGCGAAGCCACATCCCGATTCAGCATGTTCGCTTCGTCAGATTCCGGAAGTCCTGCCTCTCGGCGAAGGCGGATTCTTCATGTCGAGTATTGGCCCGGCGAGCTTCCCGCGGGTATGACGTGGCATGACGCTGGATAACCCAGGCACGCAGAATCGGGTAGCCGGGCGGATCGCGCCGCCCGGCTTCCCACATGTTCGCGGAACCGACAACCGCCTCCATCATCATCTCTGGAAACAGGCTCGAGAATTGAACGCCGGTTATGGAATCACGACACTCGTCGTGCTGCTGATCATCGCACTGCCTGGTCGCCTGGTCGCACAACCGCCGCAGCCACCCGTCAATTTACATCTCGCGCAGAGCACGTGGCCCATCTATCACGCGAACAACTATGCGTCGGCATCGGTGCTCAACACGCCGCCGATCGATCCGGTCGCGTTCCAGACGGTCGGCAACCTCACCCACCGCCGCTTCGGCGACGGCAACGTTTCGCCATGGACGGTGCTCCGCATGCCCGCCGCTGACGGCTCGCAGGTCGTGCTCACCTCGCCGGTCAATGGCGTCGCGAAGTACGTCATCGAAGGGGGGCGATTGCAGGGCGTGAACTTCCTTCGTCTCGAGCGCCGCTTCCTGGATTTCGACTGGGGGATTCTGCTGCTGGCCGACGGGTCTGCCCTGGTCACGGAGAAGCAACACAACCGTTTTGCCGTCGTCAGCGACGAGCGTGCCGATCCGCGTTCCCGGCTGACCGTAGTTCGACGCATTCCCATCGACGCCGAAAAGTACGGGACCATCACGGCGCACTTCACGATCGGATACGACGGAACGGTCGTTGCATTGACCGAGAAGCCGACCTTGATCGCGATCGATCCGCGAGCGGGCCGGATTCTAGCTTCTCTCGATTTGCCGAAGGAACTGGGGTTGACCACGCACAACAGCTTCCCCATCGACGAGCGCGGCCGTATGTACTTCGTCGGACAACAGGTGATGTTCGCTATCGACTGGAACGATCAAGTGTTTCAGATAGTGTGGCAGTCCTCGTACAACATGCGCGGCCCGGGATTCGAGGACGAACAAGGTCGAGGCAAATTTCGCGACGTGATCGCCGTGGCGCGAGGCGACGCCGGCACTGGCTCAGGCACAACACCGAGTCTGATCGGCGACCCGAGAACGGGAGTCGTGGTGGTGGTCGATGGGCATTCGCCGAAGAACAATCTGGTGGCATTCTGGCGCGACGAGATCCCGGCCGACTGGCAACCGTTGCCCGACCCGTATGACGCGAAGAAGAAACTCGACCGGCGGGTGGCTGGCGTGTTTGCCCTCCCGCATTCAACGCCCGACGGCAAGGGTCACTCAGCCGAGAACTCGCCCGCAGTGTTGGGCAATGCGGTGGTGATTGCGCAGTGGGCAGGCTTCAAACCCGACGGCACACCGCCGAAGGGCGTTCAGCGCGTCGATTGGAATCCAGAGGCACGCAAGCTCCAACTCGTCTGGGCCAACCCCGACGTGCACATCAACGGCGTGCCGACGATCGGCCGTGGCCCCACGGGCCCGCGCGTCTTCGGCATGGGCCGCGACGGCGACTCCCACGTTTACTCCGTTCTCGACCTCGGCGCCGGCCAGCTCGTCCGACGAATCGATCTTGGTCAAGACGATGCCGTCCTCGACCAAGGCAATAGCCATGTCATCGCCGCTGACGGTTCGATAATTTACGGGGGCAAGAAGAAATTAGTGCGCCTTCACCGACCATAATCGGCGGCCAATAGTAGCACGGGACGGGACATGAAAAACAGCCGAACCGAGCGATGAACCGAAGTCGCGGAGAAGTCGGTGTTATTGATCTTTGACCAGTTGATTCAACTGCTGCCGTCGCATCGCGACGGCGAAAACGGGCCGTTCACCCTTGAATGAACAACTCAAACATCAATAGCAATGGAAAATGGATTGCCGCGACTTGGTTATCGTAGGCGTTCGGCCATACTGGAGAGCAAAGGATGCTGAGGCCCTGGATCCTCGTAATATTGGTGGCGATCCATGCCGATGGAGCCGGCGCCCAAGAAAAGCCTCCGATACCGCACGTCCTTCTGCCGGAGATCGTGATGGCAGAAGCCAGGGATCGCGGGGAGCATGTCTCCGTGATCTTCTTCGTGCCGCAGTACATACCAGTCGAGCAGACCGTAACGCTAGAGAGAGACGGAAAGATCATCGTGATGACGGACAGTTTTGTTCAGCGTGAATTGTGCGAGATCTGGCTGAAGGCCGACGGGAAAGAGATCAAATCGTTTGGTGTCGATGGCAAGCCAATCGACCCGAAGGAACTTCCGAAGCGTCTCGGAATGCAGGCAGAGGTTGCGTTGTTCTTTACCAACCCGGAAGTAGACGCACTCGTTCCTGATGATCTCTCAGGCTTGAACCAGGACATTATCGTGTTTGCTGGGGAGTTTGAGAGATTCCACCGTCCCTTCCTCCCCCCGGGCATGTGAGCCGGGCAGCCGGTCATGCCGACACCTCTCGATGGCCTCTGAAGTCAAGTAGGCGCATTTCGTCTGTGGCCCAAGGTTCTCTCAGAAGCCTCACTACCGACTTCTCACCGACGGTGAGCAAGATCGTCAACCAGGGCGAGGAGGAAGGAAGCCGTGGCGGCGGTTGACTCATGCCCGGCTGCCGTTACGAACCCGGCACGAACCCGCGGATGGCGTGTGGCACACTCAGCCGTGAGCGACTGCATGAGTGCGGGAATCGCAGCCTGGCTTGCGGCAAATGCGATGTCGCCCGGCTGGGGCTCGTCGCGCGTGGCAAGTCCCACGATCGTGCCACCTTCCGGCTGCAAGAGCATCGCGGCCACGGCCTCCTGGGCCACGATGCACGTGCCGATGACGTTGACTTCGTAGTGGGCCAGGAGGTCGCCGGACGTCATGTCGGCAAGCGGCGAGGACCGCCGGAGTCTCGCGCAGGCCGCTACCACGTCGAGCCGACCGAAATGGTCGAGAACACGGTGAACCACGACCCGCACGGCACCCTCTTCACGGAGGTTTGCTGTCACCGCCAGGGCCTGCCCGCCTGCTGCCTCGATCTCGGCGGCGAGGGCACGAGCCGCGGGCAGCGACGCATGACAATGGATCGCGACGGTGTAGCCACGCGAGGCCAGGCCGCGGACCACCTCCGCGCCGATGCCCCGCCCGCCG
>JBGTKO010000023.1:0-2488 GCA_041744595.1 Pirellulales bacterium | reverse complement strand
GGCCGACGGAGTGGGAGCCGGGCTTCGCACGGCGACCTCAAGCCGGAGACGACGCCGGGACGGCGGCGACGGCGCGACAGCATCCCGTCCGGCGACATGGCACGGGCAACCCCGAGCCGCGGCTACGGCTTGATTTAAGGCCTTGCCGAAGAAGGACAAGATCGAGCACTGCCACATGCTTGACAGGTCGCGCGATGATGGATACTGTACGGGAGTACATTGACCTGTCGGGGCTGCGATGTGGCGGCCCGTGTGCGAGAAAAGGGCCGAGCCATGGTGACGATCAGCAGCCTGCCAGCCTTCACGCCACGATCAGCCCTCGACACTTTTGGCCTCTCGAGCGGCGGTGATCTGCGGGGCCGAGAAGAATCCCGCGAGGTGATTCGCAGCGGCTTCAGGGCTGTCGATGCTCTTCTGCCAGCCGGCGGCCTACGGCGGGGCAGCCTTGTGGAATGGCTTGCAGGTGGCGATTCCGCAGCGGGTGATATGGCACGTGGCGCCGGGGCGGTTTCGCTTGCGCTGGCCATTGCATGCCGACTTGCCAAGCCGGATTCCGGTGCGGCTTCAGTCGCTCACTCGGGCCCCCGGACAATTCTTGTGGTCGATCGTGGTGGATGGTTTCACCCACCGGCCGTGCTGCCGTGGCTGGGTGATTCGCGGCAGATCGTCGTGGCGTGCCCATCACATGACGACGATGAAATCTGGACGATCGATCAGGCACTCAGATGCCGTGGCGTGGCCGCGGTGGTGGCCTGGCCGCGAGGCGTGGCGGGCCGCTCAGCCTGGGGGCAGACGATGCAGGCCGGCAACAGGCATGGCCACTCGCGGCCACTTTCGCAATGGACAACCGCGATGCGCCGCTGGCAACTGGCGGCACGGTCGAGTGGCTCGATCGGCCTCTTCGTGCGGCCGGCCACGACTGCGAGCGAGCCCTCATGGGCCGAAGCGAAAATCGCCGTCTCACCACTGACGGGAGGCACGCTCCTCGAGCGGCGGCTGCGGCTCGAACGGGTGGGGGGCGCCTGGAACGGTGGCCTCACAGGGCGAGCCACCGAGACGGTGCTCGATCTGGCACGAGACTGCGAGGGAGTGATTCCGCGCGATGTGGTCCGCAGCGTTGCATTGCCACGGCATCGCGAGGTCACAACAGACGCGCCGATTGTCACGATGAGAGGTGTGTCATGCCGCGCGTCATGACGATCTGGCTCCCGCGATGGCCGGTGCAGCGGCGGCTCGTCGAGCGGCGCGAATGGCGAAAGCGGCCGGTGTTTGTCTGTCGCCGTGAAGCACGTGGTCTCATGATGGTGGTGTCGTGGGCATGGGCCGAACCACCGAAGCGACAGCGAGTGATGATCCAGCCGGGAATGTCACTTGCCGAGGCCATGGGTGTCTTGGCACTCGCCTACGGTTCACAGGCCTGCCACGTTTCCGAGATAGAGACCGATGATCCGGCCGCCGACATGGCAGTCCTCGAGCAACTGTCCCGTGCATGCCGGCGATTTGCACCTGTCGTGGGTATCGAGAACGTGCCGCAGATGCCTGGCCGTAGAGCGGTTGGCAGCGCGGCTGCGGCCGAGTGTCTTTACCTTGATGTTACAAACACCGCAGAGTTTTTCGGTGGCGAGGGTGCACTTGCCCACACAGTCGCCTGGACACTCGCCGCTCGCGGCCTGCATGCCCGAACAGCCATTGCCGACACTCCGGCCGCTGCCTGGGCTGCTGCCCATCACACTGACCTCGTGGCTAAGGAGATGCTCGCGGCCGCGCGCAAGCAGACTGACGCCGAAGGATGCGGCGATTGCCGACCGTGGCAAACCTTGGACTTGCCACCGCTCGGCCACATGTCAAAAGGCCATGAAAGGCTTTCGCCACGGAAAGCAAGAAGCGTCGTCGTGCCGCCGGGGGTGCAGCGGCTGGCCCGCGGCGAGGAGGCCGTACTCGGAGGCTTGCCGCTTGCGGGCCTGCGACTCGAGCCTGCTGCGATCGACATGCTCCGCGAGGTTGGCATCGACACGATCGGCGGCGTCTTGCGGCTGCCGGCCAAGAGCCTGGCGTCTCGGTTCCCGGCGAGTGTTTCCCTGCGGCTGGCAGAATTTACAGGGGCGCGGCCTGAGCCAATCGAACCCCCTCACGGCGAGCAACTGCCACAGGCGACGCATGATTTTGAGTTGCCCTTGTCACTTGCCTCGGTGAACGAGGACGTGATTGGCAGTCTGCTCGAACAGCTTGTGGGGCAATGCACGGCGGCGCTCGCCGCCCGGGGCGAAGGGGTCGTTTCGCTCCACGTGCGACTCGAACCGGCCGTGACAGCCACCGCGATGGCAACCGCCGCCCCCACGGTGATCGAGGCGAGTGTGTTTCGGCCAAGCAGTTCGCCGCGGCATCTGGTCGATCTCGTGCGACTCCGGATGGGTCGCATGCGACTCCCCCGCGAGATCGAGTCGATTGCCGTCGAGGTCATTGCTGCCCGCCCGGCCACATGTCGGCA
>JBGTKO010000022.1:0-11332 GCA_041744595.1 Pirellulales bacterium | reverse complement strand
GTGCCGAAGACCGACGGTCCAGCCTCCGCGGCCTGGCACCGAAGGCCCCTGCGTGCCGATTGCTCGTACGCTGCTCTGACCGCCATGCACGAGCCCGCTCGCCACGCCCGCGCCGGTGAGCCACGCGATACCGCGGTCGATCGCCCATCCTTTTCCGATCCCGCCGGGATTCAATGACGCTCCTGGCAGGACGAGCCGCACACGAGACGATGTGTCATCGAGCTCTACGTGCCGCATCCCCGAGGCCGCAAGGGCTTCGGCAAGCTCCTCTGGGGCAGGCGTACGACCTTGCCGCCTCAGAAAGCCCCAGGCTTGAACGAGCGGGCCGGCTGCGATGTCGAAGGCACCGCTGGTCCGTGAGTGAAGTTCACTGGCGAGGGAAAGCAGGGCAAGCGTATCGTCCGATACCGTCACCCATTCGCCTGCCGCCGCGTTGATGCGGGCCAGTTCGGTGTCATGGCGGTAGATGCTGATGCGGCCTTCGATCTCGTCTACGAGGTCGAGGACCGCGATCCCAAGCTCCGTCGATTCCGGCACCTCGCCCGCATTGAAAACCACCTCAAAACGGCAGCCCATGGCCTCGCGGCCGACCACGATTCGGTGAAGCTCTGCCGGCGACATGGCTTCATCGTATGCCAAAGGGGTAGCCGCATTTTCCCAGGAACCATCGCCGGGAACCAGGAGCCCAGCCCCCGGGTGTGATACATTGCTCGCGCGGCGGCAGCCCGGAGCCACCGCTCAAAAAACCGTCCTGAGCCTGGAGGTCTTTCACATGGCAGCTTGTTTGGCAGCTTGTTTCACGGTCGAGCGTCGATTGCTCCTCATGGGTGTGTTCGTCGGTGCCGTTGCGGCCGTGGCCTCGCAGCCCGTGCTCGCTGAGCCGGCGGCCGAGGCTTTGGCGTTTACGATCGCCGACGGCAGTCTGTCGCTCGAGGCACCGAAGGGCTTTGTGAGGGTGCGGCCGTCGTCGGGCATGGTCGAGACGGAGTTTGCCATTCCATCGGAAGGCAAGGGAGAGGACGGGAGTGAGCTGCCGGCGGGGCGGATGACCGTGATGGGGGCGGGCGGCTCCATCCAGGCCAACATCGACCGCTGGTGCAGCCAGTTCACACAGCCCGATGGCGGTGACACGAAGGAGAAGTCGAGCACGAAGTCGTTTAAGGTCGCCGGCACGACCGTCACGATGGTTGATATCCCAGGCACCTACCTCGATCAGCCCGGCGGTCCGTTCGCCGGTGGCAAGACGATCCAGCGGCCCGGCTACCGGATGCTTGCCGGCATCGTCGAGACACCCGATGCAGGCAACTACTTCCTCAAGTTCTATGGTCCCGCAGACACGGTCGGGAAGCATGTCGAGGGTTATAAGAAAATGCTCGAAGGCATGGTGCCAGCGAAACGCTAGTCATGAAAGTTCAGGACTTTCTCGAGCACCACGGGATCGCAGGCAATCCCTTTGCGGAGGAAGACGCGCAGACCGACGCCGTCTTCAAGCGTGACTGCCTCGAGACCACGTTCCACCCGGCCTGGGACAAGATCGTCGGCAGCCCGTCCGACCCGAGCACATCGATCGTGTTTGGCGAAAAGGGAAGCGGCAAGACGGCGCTCAAGCTCCAGATGGTTCGCCAGTTTGACCGGCACAACGAGACCTGTCCGCGGGGCCGCTGCTTCGTCGTGCTCTACGACGATTTCAATCCTTTCCTCGATCGTTTTGTTGCTCGCGTGGGCCCAGGCCGCGGGATTGAAAAGGCCCTCGGGCAGTGGAAGCTCTGGGACCACATGGATGCGATCCTGTCGCTGGCTGTCACGCAGCTCGTGGATGGGCTCGTCGCGGGCGATCGACCACCGAAGCTCACGCATGCCCAGGCTCGTGATGTGGCCCTCCTTGCTGCGTGTTACGACCAATCGACGGCCGAACCGTTTCCGATGCGGTGGCGGAGGCTGCGATGGCGGACGGGATACCACGGCAGGTTCGGCGGCTGGCCGCGACTTCTCGGGCTTGCAGCAACGGCGGTGTTCGTGGCGACACTCATTGGGGCCTTTGCCGCAGGGAAGGTCGAGTGGTTCGCATCGTGGCTCCCCTGGTCGCTCCTTGGAGCGGCCTGGATTCCCGCTGGACTCCGGCGGCTGAAATCGACATGGCGAGCCTGGCGGACCGTTTGCAGCATGAGAACCGGCAACCGCACGGTGGGCCAGTTGGCCAACGCCCTCGCGTCGATGCCCGAGATGGACCTCGCTGCGCAGCCGCTTCCCGCCCACGCCCGTTCCGACGACCGCTATGAAATGCTTGCCAAGTTACAGGGCGTGCTGGCGACGCTTGGCTGGACGGGCATGGTGGTGATCGTGGATCGGCTCGATGAGCCACACCTCATCAATGGTGCCGGTGAGCGGATGCGGCTGGTCATCTGGCCGCTTCTCGACAACAAGCTCCTCAAGATGCCAGGCATCGGGTTCAAGCTGCTCCTCCCGGAGGAGCTCTACCGGTTCATCGAGCGTGAGGACGAACAGTTCAACCAGCGGGCACGGCTCGACAAACAGAACCTCGTTCCATCGCTCGAATGGTCGGGCGAGACGCTCTACGACATCGCCTCCACCCGCGTGAAGGCGGCGAGCGCGGGCGAGCCACAAGCAACGCTTTCGGCGCTGTTCGATTCCACGGTCGATCAGCGACGGCTCATCGACGGCCTGCGAAGCCTCCGGGTGCCACGGCAGCTCTTCAAGTTTCTTTACCGGCTCCTTGTGGCCCACTGCCACGCGCACACCGCCGAGCAGCCGGTCTACCGGATTCCGGTCGAACGGTTTGATACGACGCTTGCGGTGTTCCGCCGCGATCAGGACGCCTTCGACCGCGGCCTCGCGCCTCGGTGACGCCAAGCGTGGCTCGGGGTTGCCCGTGTCATGTCGCCGGACGTTCGTTTCGGGCATCGCGAAGCCGCGAGCGGCCTCGCTTCCATGCCCTTGGCTCACTCGGAGGAAACGTCGCTCCGCCATCCAGGCTCCGCTCGTTTCCTACGCCGGCTCCATGACACGGGCAACCCCGAGCTGGAGACCGTTTTCGTAAGCGGATGCATCCCCGTCGTCGTGTCCTTCCCCAGGAGCCCGGTGTCTCCGACACCTGGTCAATACGGTTTGCATTCGCACGGCTGTCAGGAAGCCAGCCTCGCTAGCCTGATGCCGGCGAAGCCAACGGAAGGGCCCGCGGCAGTGAAACTGCAAGGTCGGCATCGAGCGAGATGATCTCGGCAACGGGGAGGCCAGTGGTGGAGAGCCCAGCGAAGCCACCAGGAGGGAGTGGAGCGTCGGCACCAGGGAGCGAGGCAAGCGGTGGCGAGGCGGACTCTTGAGCCGCCGGGACCGCGATGGCAGACGCGACCGGTGCGGGTGCTGGATTGGCCGTGGGCTCGAGTTCTGCTGGGCCGGTGTCCTGAAGGGTCGCAGGGTCTGGCTGCGACTCGAGCGGAATGCGGAAACGTGCGCCGCAGGTGGGGCAGATTCCCTTCTTGCCGGCGAGATCATCTTTGACCTTCACCCGGTGGCGGTTTGGGCAGTATGAGACGATTCCCATGCCTTGTTCCTCACAGTAGCGGAATACCAGCATCGTCGCCCCTGGCATCCGGTGCCGCAAGAGAGGGGCTGCCGCTTGCTGCAACGTCGAGGCCGATTTAGTCTCCGTTGGCTGCCTCGGTGAATGGATCGCCGTGGCATGAACCGATTTCAGGAGCCTGTTGATGACCCCCCGCGACCATGCCCCCTCCCAGGATCACCAGCCGGGGGCGGACCAGGACGAGGGGCCGCTCGAGATCGCCATCGTCGGTGATCTGACCGACAAGGAGCAGGATCTCACCGAGCGTCTCTTGGGGATACGCCCTGGAGAGGAGTGCACGATCTATTTCGATTCGCCCGGCGGTAGCCCATACTGCGCGATGTCGCTCGTGAGCCTCATCAGGCTTCGAGACACCCGCGCCACGGCGATCGTCACGGGGGAATGCTCGTCGGCAGCGCTTTGGCCCTTCGCGGCCTGCCGTCGTCGGATTGTCACGCCTTACAGCGTGTTCCTCTTTCACCCGATGAAATGGCAAAGCGAAGAGCACATCGGGATTCGTGAGGCGGCCGAATGGTCGCGACACTTCGCCGCGCTCGAGAAGGAAATGGACGTGCTCCTCTGTGAACTCTTTGGCACGGCCGAGGAGCTGATCAGCGAGTGGATCCGAACGCACCGGTACGTCACCGGCCGAGAGATGGCCAAGGCCGGACTCGCCGAACTGGTCGCCCTCGCACCGATGGAGCAGGCCGCTCCTGCAACTGCGTGACCGAGAGCTGACCTACCGGTACGACTCGTGGCAGCCGCTGCATGCCTTCGAGATTTCACCGGCAGCGGCGCGGGCGGAATCGTAGTCCTTTTTCATGGCGGCATCGCGGACACGGACTGCCGCATCCCGCATCCCGTTCCTCAGCTCGAGATACGACTCGTCATCGTGATATTCGAAATCGGGCAGGCCGATGACTTCGCCAATGGCCGCCACGATCTCCGCTTCATGCACGATGTCTGATTGACGCTTGGTGAACTCGCCTGTCGAAGACATTCCAGAAGCAACGGCTTTTTCAGCCTCTTCGAGCCGAGCCATGAGGGCCGGCCGGGCGGCCACCTGGCTCCACTGGAAGTCCTCCTCCCGTTCGGACTTGGCCTTCGGCGAGGTCCCGTTCATCATCAGTTGGAGGTCTTCGATGCGGAGTTTCGACTCGTTGAAGGCCTGGTCGGTCGCTGTCTTGCAGTTGAAGCTGGCGCGAGCAAAGAGATCCCGGGCAGTCGCGGCGTCTTTCTTCCAGCGGACATCTTGGTCATGGACAGCGATCAACCCGAAGGCTACCCCGAGCATGCTGAACGAGCGCCGGGCCTGGTCGTAGCCGCCTCCTTTGAAGGTTGACGGCGAGGCGACCGTCGGCCCGATGAGCTCCTGTTGGCTCTTGATCTCGTCCACGAGCGTGTCGTCTGAAATGAGCGACGACCACTTGAAGCCGCGATTGCCGGTATCGCCTGACCCGGCGGCAGCCTGGCCGCTACCGGAAGCTGTCCGTGTGTCTGGCCGGGCGACGGTCGCGAAATCCGGACGTGGGCCAGAAAGAATGCCAAAGGCGTTGTCAAAAAAAGTACCGGCCGTGGCCTTGTCCCATTCGACCGAGGGTGGCGGCGCTCGGCGGACAGGCTGCTGCGACTTTTGACCAAAAGCAGCCGACGCGGCGGTTACCAGGCTGACGGTGATGATCCACACGGGCAGCTTCTGGAGTCTGCGTGGCTTGCCCATACGGGGCCTCTTTCCAAGTTGACGTCCTGGCCTGATCCAGGCATCCCGAATCCATGCTAGCAGAACCCGCTGGTGCCGAACCACCGAGCCAAGTCGCCTTGACGCATGAGACTCGGCCGGTCACTCTTCCCACCTCGAATCCGCGGCGACATCGCCGAAACGCGTTCCATTCAAGAGGATTGGCCTGCCATGCGATCGACCAGTGCTCTGCTCACTTCATTCGCCCCTCACGCAGTCATGTCGGCCCTGCTCGCGTGTCTGATCGGTCTGCCGGGATGCTCGGGTGCGCCGCAGGGCGGAGACGACGCCGTCGCTGCCCAAAGGACAGTGGGTTTGTTTCTGGAGGCCGTTCGACGCGGCGATGACACCGCGGCAAGTGGGCTTTTGAGTACGGCCGCACGAACGAAGACCGAAGAGCTCGGGATATCCGTGGCGCCGCCCGTGGAGGACACGGCAACCTATCTAGTCACCGAGAGTGAGGTGGTGAGCGAGGACGGCGATGTCGTCCACGTTGCAACGTCGTGGACCGATACAGACGAAGACGGGACCAAGACGACCGAAAACGTTGTGTGGGTCGTCCGGCTCGATCCGGAAGGCTGGCGGGTTGTCGGAATGGCCATGCGGATTTTTGATGATCTACCGCCCCTTCTCTTGGACTTCGAAGATCCAGAGGACATGCTCGCGAAGCAGGAGATGGTCGCCGCTGAGCTTCAACGCCGGGCGGCCGCCGCCGAGAAGCCCGCCGGTTAGCAGCAGCGGACGGCGGGAAATCCGCCCGAAACGGGGCGTCCTGGGCCCCAGTAGCTGTTTCGATCAACGAACCACCAGTGTGACTCGTCGGCAGAATTGACAAATTCGGCACTCCCGACGAGTTTTGCCCATCTTTCTTGACACTCGCCATTCGGGGAGTAGTCTTTCCCGGCGTCACTCAGGGCGTCAATGTCTTCCTATCTTGCGCATCTTTCATTGATGGCAAGGCTGAAGACGGTCGCTCGAGGGTGTCGGCAACATCGTTTTCTGCGGTCCGGTGGCCGTCCCGGATCGGGGTTCAATTCGTGACGGCCATGAGTGATTGCGTTTGATTCCTTACTTGGAGTTTTTTTATGAAGCGTTTTCTCGGATTCTCGATGGCGATGCTCTTCGCCCTCGTCGGCATCGCCTTGGTCGGTGGTGACAGCGACGCGATGGCCCGTGGTGGCTGCCACGGCCGTCGTGCCAAGTGCCATGGTGTTGAGGCTTCGTGCCACAATGACCACCACCACAACGACTGCCACAGCAGTTGCAGAGGCCACGCTCGTCGCCACGGCCGGAAGAGGGGCTGCCACGCCGAAGTTGCCTCGTACAACACCTGCTGCGAGACCAGCACGAGCTGCTGCGAGTCGGAGTCGAGTTCATGCGGCTGCTCGTCGGGCTGCGCCGGCGGCGACTGCGGTGGCGAAGGCGTGATCGTGTCTGCCGACACCTCGGCTGGCGAGCCCGTGAAGGCTGACTCCCCTGCCGTCACGTCCCAGTCTGGTGACGCCCCGGCCGACCTCTGATACGACCGGCTTCCCGGATTCAACGGATAACAGTCCGTCAGAAAACGGCGCCGTGCAGATTAGCATGACCGGGCCTCCCGCGAGGGAGGCCCGGTTTCTGTTTGTCAGGCCCGTTGTGTCAATTGTTCCGGAGGCCATTGCAGCAACGCCCGCGAAGGGAGGCCTTGGTATTCCTCGTGATGCGGAATTTGTTGTTGGAATCAATCCAGTGATCGGATTGCGATTCTTCGCGGGTGGCTGGTTGCGACCGAAACTCCGCGGATGTATGGTTTGCGTGGTCGAGCAGCAGGGGCTGCGCCCGCAGCCACGGGGCAAAGTGTGGACCGGTGGTAGCGACTTCTCTTCGGTAGCGACTTCTCTTTTTAAAGGGCTTGGTGATTCCATGAACGGATGGTCTTTGGGGGTTTGTTGTGTTGTGCCTCCCGTTCGACGAATCGGTCGAGGTCCATGGATACTTTCGGGGCTCATGGCAATCTGCCTCGCCACCATCGCATTCGCCGGCGACGACAAGGAAACGGTGAAGGAAACGGTGACGGAACCGGTGACGGAACCGGTGAAGGAACCGGTGAAGGAACGTTCACCTGTCATGCGAAAGTCCGAGATCTACCAGCACACACTCGATGGTACTGCCTGGGTGGTTCGCTACGATGCGAATAGTAGGCCGATGGGGAGTGGTACGGCATGGGTGATTGACAAGAACAATTGCTTGCTGGTTACCAACGATCACGTGGTCAAGGACTGTGATCACGTCCGGGTCTACTTTCCTGCACGCCGCCGCGGACGCCTGATGACCGACGGCGATTATTACAAGAAAAAAGAAATTCCCTTGATGGGTTGGGTCGTCGATTCAAATCCAGAAAAAGACCTTGCTGTGATTCGTGTGGGAGCGTTGCCGCTTGCCACACGGCAGCTCGAGCTCGCTGCCCCAGAAGACGACATCCAGCCGGGGGAAGACGTGTTTTCGATCGGCAATCCTGGCGGGATCACTGATTCCATGTGGATTTTCACGACCGGAACGGTCCGGCAGGTCCTTACCACTGCATTTCCAGTCGATCATGATCAAAAAATCAACGCTCGAATCGTTGAATCACAGTCTCCCGTGAATCCGGGAGACAGCGGCGGTCCGGTCGTGAATGACCACGGCGAGGTGGTAGCAATTGTCTCCTCCCGTGACAATCGAACAAGCCTTCGCACTTTTTTTATCCATGTATCAGAAATTCGCGACTACATGAACGCGGTTCGGAAGCTGATTGATCCGGAATCAGCAGAGGAGCTCTTTGAGCGAGGCAAGAATTATCTGGCCAAGAGCCGTTTTCGTCAGGCGCTCAACGACTTTGACGAAGCAGTGGGAATCGAGCCGAAGACCGCCAAATACATCGTGGGCCGCGGTGAGGCACACTTCGAATTGGGTGACATTGACGCGGCTGCGAAGGACTTTTCCGAAGCGCTCAAACTCGAGCCCAAGACGGAAATGGCACTGTGTCTTCGCGGCTGGTGCTATTTGAAAAAAGGACAGTTGAAGTCGGCCAAGGATGATTTTACCGACGCCCTCGAACTCGATTCGCTGCTCGGACGAGCCTACGCAGGGCGCGCGGAGATTGAACGGGAGAACGGATCAAAGGAGACGGCACTCGAGGAGTTAACAACCGCAATTCGCCATGAGCCAGCCGTAGCGCAGTACCACGAAAGGCGTGGGGAACTGAATTTTGACTCTAAAAAATATTTGAACGCCTTCCAGGACTTCACCGAGGCCATGCGTTTGGATAGATCTCATTTGGGCGCTGGCCGAACGCAGCTTCTGAGAAAGAGGGCGGACGCGGCGCGAGATGGTGGCGCGCCCCACCTGGCGCGTGTCGACTACAACAAGGTGATCGAGAGCAATGACGCAGACGATGAGGCATATGCCGGCCGCGCGTTGGCGTGGATGAAAAGCCGGATGTTCGAAAAGGCGATCGCTGACATCGATGCAGCGATCTCGAGGAACCCGAAGTCAGCGATGCACTTCGTCACCAAGGGCAATATCCTCCTTGTCGCGGGGAGGAATGACGAATCAGACCGTGCGTACCAAAAGGCCGCCGAAATCAATCCCCAGGTACTGAAGGCACATCGCTTCCGGGATTTCAAGTCGTTTGACCGACGCACGCTGGTCGTGATCAACCAAACGAACGAGCCAATCCGCTATCACATTTTGTTTCAATCCCGCTCCAAATCGGGGAAGTGGCTTTGGTATCCCGGCGAACCGGGTACGACCGAAGCCCAGGACGTCAATACATGGACGATTGAACCAGGCGAATTCAGCTTCCCGACTTACGTGTTTTCTGAGGGTTCGGAACCGCGTTTGATTGGAGCCAGTAAGGTTCGAATCTGGGGTGAAGGCATTACCTCGGGCCGAAGACATAACGCGTATCGAGACAAGGATTTCGTGTTGTGTCCTGAAGGCACCTACAAGAATGAGGAAATCGAACCCTGGGTATATTCTTTTTCAGACTAGCCGTCCTGCCTGCCATCGCATCAGCGAGGGCAGTGGGTTTTCGCTGACGCCATTGGCTTCAGGGTGCGGACTCTGTGCCGGGGTTGGGGGTCCGGCTCTTCACGGCGAATGAGAGTTGTTCGAGTTCGATCGCGAGATCGACTCCGACGACATCGACGTGCTCCGGCACGGCCAGATTCGCCGGAGAAAAATTCACGATCCCCGCGATGCCGGCCGCCACGAGAAGGTCTGCAACCTCCTGGGCCCGCTCCGCGGGGACGACGATCATGCCGAGCCGAATCTCCTTGTGCTGAATGGTTTTGGAAAGCTCGTCGAGCGACTGGATGCGGATGCCCTGAATGACCTTGCCGACCTTGGCGGGATCGGCATCAAACGCTGCTACAATCGTGAAGTTTTGCCGCCCGAACCCACGGTAGCCAAGGAGGGCCTGGCCGAGGTTCCCCGCCCCCACTATCGCCACCCGCCAGGTCTGATTTGTGCCGAGGATTTCTCGCATCGCCGTAATGAGCTCGTCGCATCGGTAGCCCACGCCCGGATGACCAAACTGGCCTACAAACCCGAGATCCTTCCGGACTTGGGCGTCACTGAAGCCGAGGAGCGCACCGAGCTGGCCCGACGAAATCGTCTCTTGCCCGGCTGCCACAAGCCGCTGGAGCTCCCGTAGGTAGAGGCTGAGACGGCTAACGACGACCTTGGGCACCGCCGCATCCGACGGCACCTCTTGTTGTGCGGGTTGCGGTCGCGATTCCGTCATCGAACATCCTGCGAGACGTGCCGCCTGTACCACCCTCGATCCTCACGACTCTACCGGCAAAACCGAAAAATCACCACCGGCCAGGTGACGAATGTTCCCGTTCTGCGGAAGATGCCAGTCATACGGCTACTGGGGGGATGGAAAAACCCCACCGGTCGGGGTGACTTGTCGACCTGCGGCAAGTTTGTGGCCGATGTTTAAGGGGTGCATGGGTTGCGCTCGGCGCAGTCCCTGTACCCCGTTCACTGACTCTCCCGTTTACGACCATCCATTTGTCATCCCTTTTGAAGGAGGCCTCCTCGGCAGAGGTGGCAATCATGAAGAAGACCTTGCTCTGTTGTCTCGTGGCTCTTGCGGGCTACCTGGCACCCATCAGCGTGGCTGATGCAGCCTACTGCGGCCTGGCCAGCTACGAATGTGGCTCCGGCCAGATGATGACTGTCAGTTTCGCCTCGGCTCGGCGGAATTGTGCCGCTGATGAGGCGGCCGGTGACGTGAGTTGCGCAGCCGCCCCGTCGTGCTGTGGCACCCGGCTCGTGAAGGACGTCGTGTACGAGAAGCGGGAGTACACCTGCTACAAGACCGTCTGCGAGAAGGTGGTCGAGCAGCGCGAGATCGACTGCGTCCGCTACGAGACCGAGCGGGGCTGCAAGGAAGTTTCCTACAAGGTGTGCAAGCCGGTCTGGGAGACCCGCACGCGGACGATTCCGTACACGGTCTGCAAGCCCGTCTATGAGACCCGCACAAAGGAAATTCCCTACACCGTCTGCCGACCGGTGTACGAGACCCGCCAAGAGACCTACACGGTCTGCAAGCCGGTCTATGAGACGATGCAGAAGGAGATTCCGTATACGGTCTGCCGGCCTGTCTACGAGACGATGACGAAGCAGATCCCGTACACGGTCTGTAAGCCCGTCTACGAGACCCGCCAGCAGGTCTACACCGTCTGCAAGCCCGTCTACGAGACGATGACCAAGGAAGTTCCCTACACCGTCTGTAAGCCGGTGTACGAGACCCGTCAACAGGTCTATACCGTCTGCAAGCCCGTTTACGAGACGATGACCAAGGAAGTGCCGTACACGGTCTGCAAGCCGGTGTATGAAACCCGTCAACAGGTCTACACCGTCTGCAAGCCGGTCTACGAGACGATGACCAAGGAAGTGCCCTACACGGTCTGCAAGCCGGTGTACGAGACCCGTCAGCAGACTTACACCGTCTGCAAGCCTGTCTATGAGACGATGACCAAGGA
>JBGTKO010000021.1:0-6811 GCA_041744595.1 Pirellulales bacterium | reverse complement strand
ATCTGACGAGCGCTGCGTGCCTGAAGTCTGCGACGCCGGATGCGTCGCCACTTCCGGGCGGAGGCCCGGCAAGCGAAGCGGGGCCATGGATGGCGAAATCTGACGAGCGCTGCGTGCCTGAAGTCTGCGACGCCGGATGCGTCGCCACTTCCGGGCGGAGGCCCGGCAAGCGAAGCGGGGCCATGGATGGCCCGCGCCGCGTGTATTAGTACGCGAGCTCGAGGTCCGTAAACGCGCCGAAGAGGTTGTCCATGCCGCCGTCAATATTGCCATAGAGGTCGCGAAACCCTTGGCCGACGACGAGCCCCGACACTCCGGCACGGAAGATCCAGTTGTTGTTGAGCAGCGGCCGTGATTCGATGCCGAGGCTCAGGTCAGTTCCAATCGATTTCGAGATGTTCTCCTGGAAGACGTACGACTCGAGCACGTTGGTCGTATCGAAGAAGAGAAAGTTACAGTTGGTGACCAGCCGCGTCCGCTGGGTCAGTTCGAAATCGACCCCGACGTTGTAGAGCTGGAGCCCGGGGTTCACGAAGTTGGCCTGTGACTGCCACTTGTTGGTGGCCCGTAGGTCAGGATAGATCGACAGCAGGTTCTTGAGGTTGGTTCCCAGGAGCTTGATCTGTTGGCGGACCCAGAAGCTGAACTCGCCGCCCGCGAACTGGGTGTTGTCGATGATGCCGTCGAAGCCGCCTCCCTTGTTGTCGTTGATGTCGTTGTCGCCCGAGGCGAAGAAGACCGACCCGCGAAACCGTATCCAGTCCGGGGAGTAGGAGAGCTCCAGGGCCGCCATCGTCGCGCCGATGTCGATGGGCTGGAGGGCCTGCGGGTTGAGCGTGTCGTGGCCGAAGGCATAGTAAAAGGCACTCGTGACATTGAGCTCGTTGATGTGGCCATCGGTCGCGATCCCCACGTAACAGGCGTTGACTTCGTGGGGCTCGGCAAGTCCCACTGGATCTGGCCGGACCAGAAATCCGTTCTGGTCGTAGTGGAGGCTCTTCTGGTCGTGGTCATAGTGAAAGCTCACCTGCGCCGTATGCCCGGGCCAGAGGAAGTCTTGCCGATAATAGTTGGCGATGAAGATTTCCTGGCCGCGGTCCTCGAAGGAGTTGAGAAAGCTGTTGGTGTCCTTCTCCCGCTGGTCAAAGATGGCGATATTGAACTGGTCGCGGTTGGAGAGCCGCGTGCCGAAAAGCCGGATCGCCCGATTCAGGTCACTGAAGATGAAGCCCCGGAAGTCGCTGGTGAACGGCTGCGAGCCGCCGCGAACCGAGACAAAATCGTAGTCGGGGCTCAGGTCAGCGAGCTTCACTTCCACGAACCATTCTTCGATCGTTGCGAATCCGCGGTAGCGCCTCCGGCCATCTCTCACGTCGGGTCTCACGACACCGAATTCATACACCTCGAGGTAGTTCTGGTTGATGACCGGGGCGATCCTGATCCGCCAGTCGTTCGGCTTGAATGACCGGTCGCCGTGGTTGAGCTCGAAAGCGAGCGCGTAGTACTGGAGAAACAGAAAACCGTTGGGGTTTCCAAAGAAGTCCTCTTGACCAGGCGTGGGCGTCGATTCAAACGGCGTGTCGGGCGTCGGCACCTGGCGGAAGTTGGTGATTGTGCGGCTGCTCACCCGCATGTCGAAGAAGGTGTGCTGGCCAATGATCGGATAGTCCTCCTTGAGGAGGTTCTGTGTGTATGGGTTGTAGATGTTGCCGAGCGCATAGGGATAGTCATCGAGCCGCTCATGACCGCGGCCGTAGCGGTCCCACGGCGGCAGACCGATCCGCCAGCGATCCTCCATCGGGACAAAATGACTGTTCTCCTGCTCTTCGTGCGGCAGGACACTCGAGGCGCCGGCGAAGCCCGCCGTGGGGAACCCTCGATAGCGAAAGAGTGGGTCGAGAACCTCCCGCTCCTCGGCCCGGTCGAAGAGGTTCTCCGCCGGATCGCCGAGGACGGTGGGCTCCGGACCAGGGTGCGGTAACGGAATGACATCGAGATCAGGGGCGTACTGGTCGGACGGCGAGGGCAGCCACTCGGGAGCTCTGCCTGCCGCTGACGGTGGGCATCCCACGAGACCAGAAGCGATCAGCCAAGCGGCAAACGCCACGGCCGCGCAGCAGGGTGAACTGCGCGGTTCCTTGCGTGTGGCGTGATGGACGCTGATGGTCGAGCGCACCGGACCGGTCTCTCTGGGCAGCGGAAGCAGACCTTTCCGAATCTATCGGCTTTTCGGGTTCTCGCGATTCTGCCTTCCTGTCCAATCACCATGGTGAAAAATGGGGCGTGCGAGTCCTTCGGGGTGACTGGGCGATGAAGGGGATGGTCGCGCAGGCAAACTGCGTTTGTGGGGGGTGGTGGTGAACCTGTCAGGAGTGACTTTGAAAAAACTCGATACGACAATCGGGCGGTCTTTCCATGGCCCTCGCTCGTGGCGGAAACAGCCGATGTGGCTCCTCGCGGCGCCTCTGACGTGGCTTTGTGGTCTGGCGTTGGCCCACGATTTCACGCCCTCCATGGGGAAGCCTGCGACCGAGCGGAAGCATTTCCAGGGGAACCAATTCCAGCGGGCCGGCAACCCTCAGTGCATCTCGCCACTGGCAAAGGCCCACGACCCGTCTCACGAGGTCGGCTACTACGTCGGGGGTGGCGCCCGGGAGCGGAGCCGCCACGGTGAGCCCCGCCGAGCGTACGAAGGTGTCTGGGGCATCGACTATGCCGGGCACGTGATTCCAAAGCACGTCGAGCTCGGCTGGTGGCACGGACGTCGCTATCAGGGGGGAACCGGTTCGTACGCGACCGACGGGCCAAAAGTGTTTCACCGTCCCTGATGGGCGGTTTCGGCGTTGCCCTCGTCATCGCGAACGAGTGCTTCTCGTCGCGATTGAGCTGGGCGAATTCTGTATCATGGCGGGAGCGTGTTATCCCGTCGTTCCGAATCCGTAGTTCCGATTGCCGCGGCCTCCGGAACGTACTTCGCGGATCGGGCTGCGAGTGGCCTCGCATGGCAGGCCCTTCGGGCGATCGGCTCGCTCAAGATCACAGTCGTGATGTTTCTGGCCGCCACGTTCCTCCTCTTTGTCGGCACGCTCGCCCAGGATGAGAAGAACCTTCCGGAGGTGAAGGCTGAGTATTTCAACAGTTGGATTGCCACTATCCCGCTGGCCGACTTCTTTCCCGTGACGATCTTCGGGCCGTCCTCGCTCACTGCCTGGTTTCCATTCCCAGGAGGGGCAACGATCGGCCTCGTGCTCCTCGTCAACCTGATTGCGGCGAAAGCGACGCGATTCTATGTGACGGCCCGTGGGCTGCGGCTCACAGTTGGAATCCTCGTGATCTTGGGCGGCGGAGCTCTGACAGCCGTTGTTCTCCTGCCCGGCGAACGTGCCGACGGTCTCCAAGGCTGCCCACCGGTCGACTATCAGGTCGTGTGGCGGATGGTGCAGTTGAGCTGTGCCGTGGCCGCAATCGGGCTCGTCTTTTTGGCCATCCGCAGCCGCCAACGGCTCGTGCAGGCAATCCTCGGTGGCGCTGCTGCCGTGGTCGCCACGATCGTCGCGATCACACTCATCGGCGGCGACTCGTTCCGTCTGAACGATCCGGGACTGCGAATCATGTGGCACTTGATGCAGTCGAGCGGGGCGGCGGTCGTGCTCCTTACGGGCCTTGTGCTCGTCTTCGGCTCCCGTGGCGGCAACGTGCTGATTCACGCCGCCGTGGGCCTCTTGATGCTTGGTCAGTTCGTGTTCGGTGACCGGCAAATCGAGGAACGGATGTCGCTCGCCGAGAGACAATCGACCAACGTCGCCTTCAGGACCGACGAGACGGAATTCGCCATCATCGATACGAGTGATGCGGCTATCGACGTGGTGACAGTTGTTTCGGGCCGCCTGCTCGCAGCCCGCAGTGGCGGCCCACCGATCGTCATCGAGAGCCTTCCATGCGACCTCTCGGTGGTCGCGTATTTTCCCAACTCATCGGTCGCACGGGCAGGACCGGCGGCCCGCAATCCTGCGACGACGGGACTTGGCCTTCAGTGGCTGGCCACCGCCCGTCCGACCGAAGGAGGTGTGTCGTCACGATCGAACATCGCCTCGGCCTATGTGCAACTCACAGAACGCGAAACAGGCCGTGATCTGGGAACATTTCTCGTCAGCCAGTTCCTCAACGATCAGGCCCATCTGGCCTTGGGCGGGCAGGCAGACTTCTGCGATTCCATCGACGTGGCCGGCACGACATGGCGGCTGCAACTACGATTTCGGCGGGAATACAAGCCCTATACGGTCACGCTCGACGACGTCCGAAGAACGAACTATTCCACCAGTGATACGCCCCGCGACTATTCGTCGTATGTGACCTTCACCGACACCGCGACAAAGGCGGAGCAAAAGGGTCGGATATGGATGAACAACCCCGTTCGGTATCGCGGGGAAACCTTCTACCAAAGCCAGTATGCAAAAGTCGACCTGGGAAACGGCAGGGTTGGCGAGATGACCGGCCTTCAGGTTGTTGAGAACGCGGGCTGGTTGATTCCCTACGTCGCCTGCGTCCTCGCGTTCTGGGGCATGCTCGTTCATTTCGGAGGCACGTTCGTACGGTTCGCCAACCGGCATGAACGCGAGGCGATACGCGACAAGCGGGAGCCGGTCGGAAGGCGGCCAGACCGGGCGGTACAGAAACCGACTTGGCTGATTCCGGCTCTGGCGATCGGCCTTGTGGCAGCGTGTGTCTTGTTGACGGCGCGACATGGAGATCCGCGGCCCCGCGAGGCCGACTGGCGCGGTGCCGGTACGCTCCCGGTCATGCACGAAGGCAGAATAAAGCCGCTCGACAGTGCGGCCCGTCACACACTCCAACTGCTCGGTATCCGGACGAGTGTGGTGATGCCCGAGGACGCTCCGCTCGGCAGCCCGCGGGGCCGGATCTCGGCAACGCAATGGCTGCTTTCCCACATGGCCGGCACGGACTGGGCCGACCATGCGGCCGTCTTCCGGATTGACGCACTCGAGGTCCTCGATGTCTTTGACCTGAAAAGGCGGCAGGGCCATCGCTACACGGCTGCCGAGCTCGGACCGGGCCGGAACGCGTTGCGAAAGCAGGTGGCAACGATCGGCGACACGCCGCCGGAGGCACGCTCGTTCGTCCAGAAAAAGTACCTTGAGATCGAGCAGAAGCTGATGCTCTACGATCTCATCCGCGCTGCGTACGAGACACCGCCGATGCCGGAACTGACGGGCGAAGGAGAGGAGGCGCGTCGCGCCGCACTCGAGCAGATGACGTGGCTCATGCAGCGAGCGCGGGCACTGGATGCCAACCATCCGGTGGCGGCGATTCCGCCGCTCGATACCGCTGCGGGAATCGCGGAAGCCGACCAGCCGAGTGCCCGATGGCAGGCGCTGTTTCCAGCCACCGTCACCGCGATGGTGGCTGGGATGCTCGAGGCCCGTGACGGAGTGCCCTCCCACACTATGAATCCGGCACTTTTACCGTTCACCGAGCTGCTCGCCGCGGTCGATAGTCGATCTGAGAAGTTCAACACGACGCTGGCCTCATTCCGACGGGCCATCGCCGACCTGCCGGAGGCTCGAGACTCAGCAGGCAAGGCGGCCTACGAGGCCTGGTTCAACGCATTCAATCCCACGGACCTTGCCAAATGGCTCTACGTGTGTGCCACGGTGCTTTGCTTCGTGAGTTTCCTGGTCTGGCACGGGCCGCTGAACCGGTTTGTCACGTGGATGCTCCTTGGGACGTTGCTGCTCCATACCTTCGCACTCGTGTCGCGTGTCTATCTCACCGGCCGACCTCCGGTGGTCAATCTCTACTCCTCGGCAGTGTTCATTGGCTGGGCGTGCGTGATCGCAGGCCTCGGTCTCGAGTCACTGTTTCGGCTCGGCATTGGCAATCTCGTCGCCGCTACCAGCGGCGCGATCACGCTGATGGTGGCCTACGGCCTTGACTCCGGCGACACCATGCACGTGCTCCAGGCGGTGCTCGATACGCAATTCTGGCTCTCCACGCACGTCGTGACGGTCACGCTCGGCTATGGGGCCACGTTTCTTGCCGGTATGGTCGGGACGTGTTCGATCGTCGAGCGTATGTGGTCGCGATGGTCAGGTGGCGGCTCCGCTCGCGATGACCGCAGCCATCGCATCCAAGAGCGCCTCTTCCGCATGACCTACGGTGTCGTCTGCTTCGCGCTCTTCTTCAGCTTCATCGGCACGGTGCTCGGGGGCCTGTGGGCCGACGACAGTTGGGGCCGCTTTTGGGGATGGGACCCCAAGGAAAACGGCGCCCTCATGATCGTGCTCTGGAACGCGGCCGCCCTTCACGCCCGCTGGGACCGATGGATCGGTCCGCGCGGCTTTGCCCTGTTCGCCATCGGGGGCAATATCATCACGGCCTGGAGCTGGTTCGGCACCAACCAACTTGGAATCGGTCTGCACAGCTACGGGTTCACCAGCGGTGTCCTCATGCTGTTGGCCGGCTATGTCGCGAGCCAGATCATCCTCATCGTCGTCGGTTTCCTCTTCACTCAGCCGACGGCACCGTCCGCAGCCTGAAATGGCACGTCTCATGGTTGGGGCCGGCGCGGGGCAGCACGTGTCATGTCGCCGGACGTTCGCTATGGCCATCGCTCGGCCGCACGCGGCCTCGCTTCCATGGCCTTCGCTCACTCGGAGGAAACTTCGCACTTCTACGGCCGCCTGGACGGCGGCCGGCTCGGCGCGGGCAACCTTGGCTTGCCCCCGCCGAGCATGAGTCTGCCGAGGGCATGGATGCCTCGGCAGAGTCAGCATTGATCCGCTTTGCGGAT
>JBGTKO010000020.1:0-9154 GCA_041744595.1 Pirellulales bacterium | reverse complement strand
CGGCGCAGGATAGTGCCCTCCGGTGCGACCGAGAATCACGGCAGCGGTTGTCGCCTCCAAAAAATCGCGTTCAGCCGGGTCAAGGACCACCGGCTCGGTCATGCGGCGGCGACGCTCCGCCACGGCAGGTCCACCCCGCGTGGCGAGAAGCCTCCTAGCGGTTTCCATCGCGACATCCGAGGGCACACACGCCTCCACAAGGCCGATCCGCACCGCCTGCGATCCATCGACTGGCTCGCCGGACGCCGCAAGCTCGATCGCGGGGCCGGGGCCGATGAGTCGCGGCAGTCGGACGGTGCCGCCCCACCCCGGTAAAAGCCCGAGCTTGACCTCGGGGAGTCCGAGAGCGGTGTGCCGTGCCGTCGTTGCCACGCGGAAATCACAGGCAAGCGCGAGCTCGAGGCCGCCACCGAGGCACGTGCCGTCGATCACGGCAACCGTTGGCCACTCGGCCGCGAGTCGGCTCAAGAGCATTCGCCCTGCGTCGCAGAGACGCTCAATCTCGTCGGCGGGCATGGCGGCCAGCGCATCGAGGCGGTCCAGGTCGGCCCCCGCGAAGAACGAGCCTTCTTTACCCGATCGGAGAATCACGCCCACAGGCCGCGGCCCGGCCGCGAGGTCATCCAGGGCCTCCACGAGGTCTTCGAGCACCTGCCGCGTGATGACATTCTGCCGGTGGTCGGGCACGTCAAACGACAATACCCCGAGCCCGTCGGCCGATCGCTCGAGTGTGAGCGTGGAAAACTCCTGGGCTGTGTCGGGCATGGGCGGCTCGATATCCAGCTTGCCTGAAGCGAGAAAACCAGTAGTGTAACGTCTGTTTCACCCTTCCCGTGTGCCGACAGTTCAGAGGTTTTCATGCAGACCACTTCCGCGATCTACGCCGGTTTGGTCAGTGTCATCATGTGCTGCCCAATCGCGGTCATGGCCGAGGAATCGGTGGACTCTCGCGAAAACCTGGCGACACTCATCCCAGACGCCATTCGACTCATCGAGGCGAAAGAATATGAAAAGCTTCTCGAGAAAATTGCCGCTCCGGACGCCTTGAAGCAGATCACCGAGAGCATGTCGTTGAAGGAGGCTGCGGAGGCGTTCGGTGCGCACCATGCCGACGCACTGCTCAAGGTTCTGAAATCGATGGACGGGAAAAAGCCCGTGATGGAGGATGGTGGAAAGAAGGCTGTCTTCACGCATGACGTCAAAGACGCGCCAAAGGACACCATCACCTTCGTCAAGATCGACAAGTACTGGTACATTCAAAATTAAGCGGAAATGCAGCAGGGCTGGAATCCCAAGGAGGTTTCGTACGACCCATGACCACGCACTCACATTCGACGAAGGCCGGTGACACTCCCGAACGTCCCTCGCTCGCCTTGCTCGTCGTCGCCTGGCTCTTTCTCGTGACGCTTGCCGTCGTCGGCCGGGCGTGGCAGCCGGGCTGGAACATCACGCCGATGGCCGCGGTCGCCCTGGCTGCGGGAGCTTTTTTCCCTTCGGTGCTGATCGCAGCAAGCGTACCCGTGGTGGCGATCGCCCTCGGCAATCTTTTCTTGCCGCCGTACGACCATCCGCTCCTTGCGGTCATCATGTTCGCCGGTTTCACGTGGCCTATTTTGCTTGGCCACTTCGGCCTTCTCGGCAGTGTTGGCCGCGGCACTCGCTGGCTCAACGTGGCAGTGTGCGGGGCGATTCCAAGTTTGGTCGTTTACCCTCTCGCGGATGTTGCCCACTGGCTCCTGACTGACATGTACGCGAAGTCAGCCGAAGGACTCCTCACATGCTTGGCGGCTGGTCTCCCTTTTTACCGATGGGCACCCGTCGGCGACATTGCCTGGAGTCTCGCGGTATTTGGCATTCTGGCGGCCATGGTGGCGGCTGGTGATGCCCTTGCCGTCCGCCGGCTTGCTCCGGCGAGCGTGGCCCGCGACGGCCGCTTGACTGGCGGCATCCGAGACTGAGAATGGTGGTTTCGTTCGACGCCGTTTCAGAAACGACGTCCAACACAAAAGCCGCGGGAATGGCGGAATTGGCAGACGCGCCAGGTTGAGGGCCTGGTGGTAGTAATACCGTGCAGGTTCAAGTCCTGTTTCCCGCATCTATACGTGAAAGAAGCCATCCATGGCCTTCTTTCACTTGGTTGAGAACCGCCGCATCGTGCGGCGGGGACCGTGGGTACGTGAAAGAAGCCATCCATGGCCTTCTTTCACTTGGACAGTGGCCGCCGCATCGTGCGGCTGATGAAGTGATGCTGAGTCTGGCAGGGAGCGGCTAAGCTGATGAGTGACGTCTCCGAGGGGGCTCCTTCTGCCGAAGACACTGCCGATGGGCAGTCGCGTCCGCGGCGGATTCCGATTGGTACGCAGCGGGCTGGCGTCGCGCCGCCTTCGCTGGCGCCGAAGGTGCAGTACGTGGTGCCGCCGAGCGAGTTGGCCTCGCCGGAGTCATCGGCGGCCCCAAGCGACGTTCCGACCGACGCAGTTCACGCACCTGCCGAACCTCCCACGCCACCGACATCCACCGAGCCGCCACCACCCGCTGGGTCGCCTTCAGGGAAAGAACCACGCGGAGGTCGGGGTCGCCGTCGCGACGCTCCAAGAATGCCGTCGCCCGCGGATGTGTTGCCGCCTGCCAAGCGGGTCGCCGTGCCGAGCCTCCGTGGTGCTCTGGACGACGATCTCGAAGCCGACTTCGCCGCGGCCCTCGGTGACCTCGCGATCGATGACCTCCTCGACGCTCAAGGAGCGCTCAAGGCCGACATGCCGCTCGAGCCGGGCGCGAAGGTCAAAGGCACCGTCATCTCAATTGGCCCAGACACCGCATTCATCGATCTGGGTGGCCGCCGTCAGGGTGCCATGAAGCTGGCGGGCTTCTTGGAGCGTGGTGACGAGATTCCCGAGCCGGGCCAGGTCGTTGAGGTGAGCATCGGAGGCCGCAACGACGACGACAATCTTTACGAGGTCGCCCCGGCGAATCGGGCTGTGGCGGTCGAAGACTGGTCGCAGCTCGAAGCCGGCATGGTGGTGGCGGCTCGCGTGACCGCGGCCAACAAGGGAGGCCTCGAGTGTGAGGTGGCGGGGCTTCGCGGCTTCATGCCGGCGAGCCTCGTGAGCACCTGGCGAATTGAAAACCTCGAAGAGATGGTCGGGCAAACGCTCGATAGTCTTGTCACGGAGATCGTTCCAGCGGCACGGCGGCTTGTGCTCTCGCGGCGGGCCGTGATCGAGAAGGAGGCGGCCGACGCAAAATCAAAGCTCCTCGAGACGCTCGAGCCCGGCGCCGAGTTTGACGGCCTGGTTCGAAACGTCCGTGAGTTTGGTGCCTTTGTCGACATCGGCAGCGGCGTTGAGGGGCTCGTGCATGTGAGCGAGCTCTCGTGGGACCGCGTGGCAAACGCTGCCGACATCCTCCAGGTGGGTCAGAAGATCCGTGTGATCGTCAAGAAGGTCGACCGTGAGACCGGCAAGATCGGCCTGTCAGCCCGCGACCTCTTGGAGAGCCCATGGAAGAGCGCGGGCGAGAAGTACCACACCGGCGCGACGGTTCGGGGTGTCGTCAGTCGAATCGCCCAGTTCGGAGCTTTCGTCAAACTCGAGCCGGGTGTCGAAGGGCTTGTGCATATTTCGGAGCTAGCAACGCGACATATTCGGAGCGTGGCCGACGTCTGCAAGGAGGGCGAACAGGTCGAGTGCCGCGTTCTCTCGATCGATCCCGAGGGCCAAAAACTTTCGCTCTCGATCAAGGCTCTCGCCCCGCCTCCGGCTGAACGCGAACACTTTCGTGAAGACGCTTCCGAAGCCGCGGCTGATTCAGAGCCTGAAGCCCCGCCACCCCCACCGAAGAAACGCACCACACCGCTCAAGGGTGGCGTCGGCGGTGAGTCCGAAGGTGCCCGCTTCGGCCTGAAGTGGTAGCGGCCGCGCAGGGCATGTGAATCAACGTCTTGTGTGGGCTTGGGGCTGCCCGTGTCATGTCGCCGGACGTTCTCTCCGGGCAACGCGAGGCCGCACGCGGCCTCGCTTCCATGCCCTTCGCTCACTCGGAGGAAACGGCGCTCCGCCATCGTGGCTGCGCTTGTTTCCTACGCCGGCTCCATGACACGGGCAGCCCCAAGCGGATCACCGATGGGAGGTTCCTAAGGGCCCCACGGTTCGGGTGGTCTCGGGCCGTCGGGGAGGATCTTCATGAAGACCTCGCTGAGATGCGCCTTCGCGGCCTTGGCTTCGGGATCGCGGGGATCGGCTGGCTTTTCGACTGGTAACGTCCGGGCATCGATCAGCGTGCCCTCCGTGCGAAAGAGCCGAAAACGGCCATCAAACAGGTTCTCGCCGCCCCGGCGATCCGACAACGCATGGTGAACCCACGGCCGCGTCACGCCTGGCTTGCCATGCACCTGCGGCACGAGGCTGCGGCCATCGATGGGAACCGCAGCAGGAATCTTCGTGCCCGTCAGCTCGCAGAACGTGGGGAACAAATCAACGACGTCGACAAGATCGTCGCACACCGAGCCAGCCGGCACCGAGGGCGGCCCCCATACCAAAAGCGGCACATGGCTGCCGCCGTCGTTGAGCTGAAATTTTCCGCCGTTCACCCGGCCAGCAGTCGTGTGCCGTGTGTGCAGGCCTTCGCCCGGCTGGGCAGCCCGCGGGTTCACGAAATCGGGCTCCCATGTTCCATTGTCTCCCATGAAGAACACATAGGTGTTGTCTCGAAGCCCGAGAGCCTCCACCTCGTCGAGCAGCCGCCCCACGAGCGTGTCCATGTAATGAATGAAATGCACGAGCGACGGCTTGCGGCCCAGCCGCCGGTCCTCCGGAGTCTCCACGACCGGCCAGTGCGGCAGCAGCTCGTTGTGGACGATCAGAAACGGCTCGCCCTCCGCCTTCGCTTCCCGCATCTGGTCGATCACGTAGTCCACGAGCACATCGGGCCCGAAACGATCCGCAATGTCATCACGAATCACCCCGTCCTGGTTAAACGTAGGGTTCCAGTGCCGATCGGTCTTGTGGCCGTCGTGCCAAATCTGCCACAGGCACCACGAATCAAAGCCCGCTGTGCGAACATGCCCCGGATGCTTCGTCAGCGTGGCGAGTTGCCACTTGCCCGAGACACTCGTGCGATAGCCGTTGCCCCGCAGTTGCTGGGCGAACGTCGGCATGGTCACGAAATCGACGGCCTTGTCCGTGCCGCGGGAGACCGGCAGCACATCAGCATGCCCATGCCGCGGCACGTAGAGCCCCGTATGCAGGCTGACCCGTGATGGCGTGCAGACTGGGCTCGTATAGGCCCTTGAAAACCGAACGCCATCCGTGGCCATCCGATCAAGGTTCGGTGTCTCAAAGTCGAGGCCACCGTAGCAGTTCAAGGCCTCGTAGCCGATGTCGTCGGCGAAGATGAGCAGCACATTCGGCCGCTCGGCCGCAGCCGCGGGCACGCATGGCACGAGTGCCAACAGGGTGAGGGCGTACGGAGCCCGGAGAAGAAAGGACAGGACGGTCAACGGCACATCTCCAACCGGTGGATGGATGACGATCATCGCTTGATCGTAGCCCAATCGGCCTTGGGCTGTCTTGCGGACGCTGACGAAAGCGCCCATTTTTGGACGGTCTTTCACGATGGTCTCAGACCGGCTCCGCCCGAGCGGGTTTCGCCACTGATGGTTTTGTGCATTACGCAGGCGCTGCAATGCGGTCCTTGCCCATCCAGGCCACGAGTGGTTCGGGGATTGTGATCGAGCCGTCGTCCTGCTGGTGATTTTCCAGAAGGGCCACGATGCCGCGGCTGATGGCGATCGCCGTGCCGTTTAAGGTGTGGGCGAAGGTGGTGCCCTTCTCGCCAGCCTTCTTGAACCGGATGCCGAGACGACGGGCCTGGTAGTCGGTGCAGTTGCTTGTGCTCGTCACCTCACCCCATTCGCCGCCGGTGCCGCGACCCGGCATCCAGGCCTCGAGGTCAAATTTTCGGTAGGCGGGGCCGCCGAGATCACCCGTCGGCGTGTCGATGACGCGATACGGGATGCCGAGGCCGTCGAAGAGCTTGCATTCGAGGTCGAGGAGCACGTCGTGCATCGCCTCGCTTTGGTCCGGCGTCGTGAAGGCGAACATCTCCACCTTCGTGAACTGGTGCACGCGGTAGAGGCCTCGCGTGGCCCGGCCGTGGGCCCCCGCCTCCGTGCGGAAGCAATGACTGATCCCACAGAGTTTGAGAGGGAGCTCGGAGGCATCAAAAATCTTCTCGTGATACGCCCCGCCGAGCGTGATCTCTGCGGTGGCCACAAGGGAGAGGTCACTCCCGGCAATCGAATAGATCTGGGTCTCGGGGCCGCGGGGCATGAAGCCAGTGCCTTCGAGGATCGTGTCGCGGGCGAGGTCGGGCGTCGTCATCAAGCGAAACCCTTCCTGGTGAAGGAGCTCGACGGCATACCGCTGAAGCGCGAGCTCGAGGAGCACGCCGTCCCCCGTCAAAAAGTAAAACCCGTGCCCAGCGACACGGGCTCCCGCTTCGAAATCAAAGAGGTCAAGTTTCTCGCCGAGGGCGACGTGATCAAGCGGCTGGAAGTCAAACTCCCGCACGGGCGTGGCCCCGCGACGGATTTCGACGGCTGCGTCTTCGCCTCCAATGGGCGCTGATGGGTGGGTAAGGTTGGGGATCGCCCGGAGGATCGCGTCAGACTCCGCCGTGATCTCGGTGGCCTTGGCATCGAGCGCTGAGATCTCTTCTCGGAGCCGGCGCCCCTCATCCTTGCGAGCTTCCCGCTCAGCCGCATCGGCTGCCTTGGCGATTGACTTGCTGACCGCACCGGCCTGCTGGTTGAGCTTGTCGATGTCGGCCTGAAGTTGGCGTCGGAGCCGGTCAAGCTCGGCAAACCGGGTGACATCGGCTGTGACGCCGCGGCTGACACAGTTAGCGGTGACGAGGTCAATGTTGTCGGCAACGTAGCGGCGATCGAGCACAGGGCAGCTCCAGGGAAAGGGAACCGGTGGATTCTGGCCACGGGCTCCATACAATGCTTGTTCAGATTGGGCAGTATCGCCCGAGGCTTGTCGAGTGTGCTAGGTCGATGATGTCGTCTGCGAGTGCCGTGGCCGAGAACGTCGTGGAGGAGGCTGTCCCGGCAGCCGACCCGCGGTCCAAATCAAAACCAAAACGTCAGCCCCGCTACCACGTGGTGCTCTGGAATGACGACGACCACACGTACCAATACGTGGTGGTCATGCTCAAGAAGCTTTTCGGCCATCCGGTCGCAACAGGCCTGAAGATGGCCACAGAGGTCGATACGAAGGGCCGCGTCGTGGTGCTGACGACCACCCGTGAACATGCCGAGCTCAAGCGTGACCAAATCCATGCGTTCGGCGCCGATCAACTTATTGCCCACTCGAAGGGGTCCATGTCGGCGTCGATTGAACCGGAGACAGGATAATCGCCCCTGCGATCGCCTCGGGGAACACAACCTGTTCGGCCAGAGACCAGGGCGAAGCGTTGCCCGCGCCGAGTCGTTCGGCTTCCTACCGGCAGTGCAAGCGTGACCCGCATTGACCCGGTCACGGAGTGACCGGGCTACGAAAAATAGGCGCGTTCCAGCTCGGGGTCGCCCGTGTCATGGAGCCGGCGTAGAAAAATGAGCGAAGCCCGGATGGCGAAGCTCATTTTTCTCCGAGCGAAGCGACGGGCACGAGGCCCGTCCCGAGCGTCCGGCGAAATGACACGGGCGACCCCGAGCCACGCTGGACGTTCCATCACATGCCCGCGCTCGGACCAAAACAGCCGCGGCCCGGGCTGGGGGTCCAGACCGGGCCGCGTGAACACTTCGTCAGAGGATCAACTGCTCACTCGCAGCAGGGCACTTCACGGTAGACCGTCTTCGGCACGCACTTGGTCACGGTGTAGGCGACCTTCGTCGGCACGAGCTTGCAGACATCGATCGTCTTCTTGTAGTGAACCGGCCGCGTGATGCAGAAGGGAACCTGCTTCACGCAGGTCTCCTCGACCATGCGGCAGACCTTGTAGCACTCCTCACGGCAACGCTGCTCCTTCTCGATGCGGCACACCTGGTAGGTGCAGGTCTTGATCCGCTGCTCAGGAACCATCCGGCACACCTGGTACGTCCGAACCCGCTGCTCGGGAACCATGCGGCACATCTGGTACGTGCAGGTCCGAACACGCTGCTCGGGGATCATGCGGCAGACCTGATACGTCCGAACCCGCTGCTCAGGAATCATGCGGCAGACCTGATAGGTGCAGGTCCGAACCCGCTGCTCGGGAATCATCCGGCACACCTGATACGTCCGCACACGCTGCTCAGGAATCATGCGGCACAACTGGTAGGTGCAGGTCCGAACACGCTGCTCGGGAACCATGTGGCAGACCTGATAGGTGCGCACACGCTCCTCGGGAACCATGCGGCATACCTGGTAGCTGCACGTCCGAACACGCTGCTCGGGAACCATCCGGCAGACCTGGTAGGTCCGGACACGCTCCTCGGGAACCATCCGGCAGACCTGGTAGCTGCAGGTGCGAACATGCTGTTCGGGAACCATTTTGCAGACCTGGTAGGTCCGGACACGCTGCTCAGGCACCATGCGGCAGACGGTGTAGCAGCAGGTCTTCACCCGCTGCTCTGGCACCATGCGGCAGACCTTGTAGCACTTCTGCTCGACGATGGTCTCACGCTCGTACCGCGTGCACTGAACTTCCTTCTCGCAGATCTCGGGCACCCAGACCTTGCGGCAGATCGTCCGCGGCGGGCACTGCTCCTGCACCTTGACCACGGGGCCGGGGCGGTAGCACCGCTTGCCTGTGCAGGGATCGCACTCCCAGCAACCGGGCTCGCGGATGCATCGTGTGATGACCGGGCCTGGAACCTCTTCGACCTGCGTCTCCCAGCGGCCGCTGCACACCTTGATCGTCTTGGTATACGTCACTGGCTTGCAGACCGTCCGGCAGACGTCCTTTGTGCGGGTCTCCCAGACCGGCTTGCAGACCGTGTAGACGATCTCCTTGGTCCGCGTCTCTTGGACCGGCTTGCAGACCGTGTAGGTTTCTTCACGGGTCTCGTAGACGGGCTTGCAGACCGTGTACGGGATCTCCTTGGTCATCGTCTCTTAGACGGGCTTGCAGACGGTGTAGGTCTGTTGACGGGTTTCATACACAGGCTTGC
>JBGTKO010000019.1:0-2429 GCA_041744595.1 Pirellulales bacterium | reverse complement strand
GCAGCCGCGGCTTGCAGGCGTTCGATCGCATCGAGCACCGCGGGCGCACCGATCTCGGCGAGCCGCGATTCGAGCTCGGCCGCCGTCTCACGCTGGCCGATCGGCGTCTCACGGGCGGTGATCACTCGGCCGGCATCGAGGGCGGGTGTCATGCCGATGACGCTCACTCCCGTGACGGCATCGCCTTCGAGGATGGCCCACTGCACCGGTGCCGCGCCGCGATGCCGTGGAAGAAGCGAGCCGTGCAGATTGATCCCACCGAGCGCCGGCACCGACAGCACCTCGGCCGACAGGATCTGGCCGTAGTCGCATACGACGAAGAGGTCGGCCGCGAGCCCGCGAATCGCGGCAACACTCTCCGGAGTATTGACCCGCTCTGGTTCGAGGACCGGAAGGCTGGCTGCAATTGCAGCATCGCGAACCGGGTTCGGTGGCGGCCGACGCCCAGCCGCCGCATGGTTTGGTCGCGTGATGACAGCCACGATCTTCTGCGGCGACGCGACGAGCGCTCGGAGCATCGGCACGGCGAACGGCCCCGTGCCCATCACGACGATCCGCAGCGGTCTCACGTCCGACACCGCGCTGCCTCCAGCCGGTCGAGCTCAGCGATGATCACGGCATCGGCCGGCACTTCACCCCGCGACTGCTTTCCAGCAAACACGTCTCGAAATACGTCGAGCGCTCCCCGCACTTCGAGCGCCGCCGCTTCAGGAAGGCGGTCGGTGAAGAGCCGTCCTTCGAGGTGGTCGAACTCGTGCTGGACGACCCGAGCAAGCAGACCGTCAAGATCGAGATGGATCGGTTCGCCCGCGAGCGACCAGGCGTCGATCAACACCTTTGCCGGCCGCCGCACGTCCATCCGCACCCCAGGCAGGCTGAGGCAGCCCTCTTCCTGAATCGCCGTTCCCCGCGGCCGACTGAGCACCGGATTGATGAAGACATGCTCCTCGCCAACGCCCCGCTTCCCCGCGGAATTGATGACGAAGAGCCTGTAGGGCATCGCCACTTGGTTGGCCGCCAGGCCGATGCCCTCGGCCGCATACATGATCTCGAACATCTGCTCGACGGCGTCGATGATGGCGTCGTCAAGCCGCACGAGCGGCTTCGCGGGCCGCAGGAGGGCAGGGTGGGGATATTCGACGAGCGCGAGAGGCCCGATCGTGGCAGAATCAATGGTGGCAGGTGCGTCTGGCATGAGAGGGTAAAGGAATCGCGGGAGCGTGTTCGCTGAAAGTTCGTCAAGTCATCGATAGCGGCGACACCTTTCAAGCGTCACAGAAGCCTCTCGCGCCAGCGTGGGGACAACGGTCTGTTGGGCGATCCAAATCATGATAGCCAAGTTGCCGGGCGCGCCACCCGCAGTCCCCCCTGCTCGCGCAGGGGGGCTTTTTTGGAGTGGGCGCAAGGCCTGGAGGGCTGGTTCCATCCGGGCGGAGGCCCGGCCAGCGAAGCGAGGCCATGGATGGCGAGCGCCGCGTGTAGCCAGTCCCCCCTGCTCGCGCAGGGGGGCTTTTATTCTGATGGGACGCGGCACACCAAACCCGCTATCTGTTTAGCATAGCTACCCCCATGACCGGCCCTCCGCTCAACCCCCACATCAACCGCTTTGATCCCGCGATCGTCCTTGCGACGTGCGGTGGCGTCGGCTGGATTCCGTGGGCACCCGGGACGTTCGGTTCACTCGTGGGCCTGCCGCTTGCCATCGCAACCGGTGCTGCGGCAACGTGGCTTGCCGGTGCGGTCGGGGTTCCCGGTACGACGAGCGTCGCAGCGTTCGAGTTCGCCATCATCGCGGCGCTCTTCGCGGCGAGCATCCCGATCGCGACACGTGCCGCGGGGCTTCTGGGAACCAAAGACCCGGGGGCGGTCGTCATCGACGAGGCGGTTGCCGTGCCGCTGGTACTGGTCATCGTGCCACCGATCGATCGCGGGCTTGTCGTTCTTGCCGTGGCATTTGTCCTCTTTCGTGTCTTCGACATCTTCAAGCCGCCCCCCTGCCGCTGGCTCGAACGGCTCCCGGCCGGACTCGGCATCCTGGCCGACGACCAAGCCGCCGCGGTGTACGGAGCGATGTGCCTCGCGATCGCCCGCTGGCAAGAGTGGCTGTGAGAGGTCATGCTGTTGGCTGGCTTGGCTGACACTCCATGCGGATTCTTCTCATCGATCACGGCTGCTGCGATCATCCGCACACCCGCATCCACCGCTTCCGCGCGAGCCTCGAAGCAGAGGGCTGCACGGTCGCGGTGTGTGGCCCATCCAGCCGTCACCGTCTCGACGAGCAGCCCGCGGGGATGTTCGGCATCCATCTCCACGACGTCGCCGCGGCCTCTCGAGCATTCCTCGCGGCAGTTCAGGATGGTTCGCCCGAAGCGTTCCTCGCTGCCGTCGCCAACGTGCCCTCACGTCTCTTGGGCCTCGCCCGCGAGGCG
>JBGTKO010000018.1:0-6216 GCA_041744595.1 Pirellulales bacterium | reverse complement strand
GCCGCCGGTGCGAGCTCCGGTCGCAACTCGGCAAGCGCGAGCAGTGGCTCCACCGCCTGCGGCAGATCGGCGTCCCGCAGCCCCTCGACCGCGCGGCTCGCGACGTAGTCGTCGTCATCATTCAGAAGGTTGAGAAACGCTTGATGGACCTGGCCCACGGCATCGCCGCCGGTTCCTTCTTCATCATTGTCGTCGTCGTCGATTTCGATACCGAATGAGGGGCCAAATGAGTGGCCATCGCTGAGCTTTGCCAGCGCCTCGGCTGCCTCCGCGCGGACCTGCCACGCCCTGTGTTTCGTCAGACGGATGAGAAGCGGACCCGAGCCAGCGCCGAGCTCGCGAAGCACACGCACCGCATGCACGACGAGATCCGCTTCTTTTTCCTTTCCAAGATACTTCTCCAACTCCGGCAGCATCGACGCAGCCGGCTGCTCGGCCCAGAGCTTGAGCACCGCCGCGCGGACATTCGGCTCCGGGTCAGCGAGCATCTTGACGAGCGCCGCATTGGCCGACTCGCCCGACGTTTCCTGGAGACCGCGAAGCGCCAGCTCGCGGACTAAGGGGTCTGGGTCGGATGCCAGTTCCGAGAGCAACGCTTCGTCGTCTGCTGCCGCAGCCTCAATCAGCTCGCCGATTGCCTGCCGCCGTTCCTTGAGATCGCGGGAGGCCAGGCGCTCAATGCCTCCCGGCCAGGCCAACACTCTCCCCTGCGCTGCAACGAGCCGATAGCGGAGGGCATAGAGCCGCTCGCGGTAGGCATCGTCTTCGACCGTTACGAGCTTCTCGAGCACGGCGGGCAGAAGCCGCGGACCGAACTTCGCAAGCCGTTCGCGGATGGTCGCAGCCTCGGTTGCCGTGGCGGTGAGAGACGAGTCCATGTCACGAACGGCTGCTGCCAGCTCGTCGGCCGTCGGTTCCCATGCCGCGGCCGCCGGCCCCGAGGAAACCGATCGCCCCCAGGTGTCGAGGGCCGCAAGCCGCTCGGCTGTGAGTGTTTCGGGACGCCACGGATCGAGCTCATTCGTCGGTGCCTGCCACGCACGCAAGAGGTCAATCGCGGCCAGGCGAGTCTGAAGATTCCCACCACGAAACGCCGCAATGACGGCGGCCGCTGACTCCTTGGGGTACGGCCGAAGCCTCGAGATCGCGGCCTCGCGGATCGCAACGTCACGGCTGCCGAAGGCCTTCGCGATCCGCGGGACTTCGAGCAGTCCTGGTGGGCTGGTTGCAGCCAAACCCGCCAGGCCATCGACCACGTTTACGGCCTCTTCGGCCCGAGCGGTTTCGGCCAGCCACGCGACAAGGTCTGCGGCCGAAAGAAAACCATCGCGGCTGGCGAGAAGCCGCCCTCGCGGTGTGAGCACCCGCAGCGCCGGCACGCCCTCGACGGCAAGCTGGCGAGCCACGTCGCGATCGCGGTCAATGTCGATCGTCGCAAGCTCAAACTTTGAAAGCGCCAAAGCCACCTCGGGCTTTGCAAACTCCTCGTCAAGCTTCTGGCACCAGCCACACCACGGGGCGCCAAACTTGACCAGCAGCGGCCGATTGGATTTCTGTGCGGCAGCCGAGGCCGCAGCAAACGACGCCTGCCAGGCGGGGCCGGCTGTATCCTCCGCGGTCACGCGCGTGGCAAGCCCGAGTGACAAGGCAACCACCACAGCCCATCTCATGGTGTGCCTCGTTCGCTGGGTGCCTCTTTCGGCGACGGCTCGGCCGGCGCACGGCCGTGAACGATCTGACTCCAGTAGTCGTCAAAACTGAAGTGTGGACTGTTCTCCTGATCGTGGCAGGTCGTGCACTGGTCCTTTGCAGCGGCACCAAAGCCTGTCAGCGTTTTTGGGTTGGCGGCGTGTGCGGCTGATGGGCCGTGGCAGCTCTCGCAGCCCACGTCGGTGCGAGCGACGCTGCGACGGACCGACTCAAATCCGCCAGGGCGTCCGAAGCCGGTCGTGTGGCAGTGCTGGCACGAGGCATCAACATGGGCGCCGCTCGACACAAGCGTCTCCCAGGCGTGGGCGTGGGCCGAGGCGTCCCAGATCTCCGCATCGGCCGTGTGACAGCTTCGGCAGGCATCCGTGCCAGCGACCATAAGCCGGGCCTCGATACCCCCCCCGAGGCCAGTGGGCATAAAACGAGTTTCGGCCGCCGCGATGTCGAGCCGACCGAGCTCCTCATGAAATGCCCGCACGTTCTCGGTCTGACGCTCATCGTCGGCGAATGTCTCGCCAAGCTCGACCACGTCGACGGCTGCCTTGCTGCCACCGGCCGGGAGACGCACGCGGGCAACAAACTTGCCCTTGTTGGTGACACTCATGACGGTGGTGGGCCCGAGCGATCGAGGCTCGAGCGATTGGCCTGTTGGCCCGCCGATAACGAGATCGACCTCGGGCACAAGTGTCGCGAGCGAGACGAGCTCATCCTCGGGAAGATAGGCGAGCACGACCACGTAATCCGGTCGCGGTGAGATCGCCTCAATCGCCGTGAGCACCGCCTCATGTGGCGGCGACACCTGAAGGCCTGTGGATCGCACGAGCGACGGTGACACGACGCCGATGAAGGCGACCCTCCGACCATCCTTCGCCGCAACAGTCCGCTCGGCCGGCGCGAGTGAACCGCGGTCATCCCGCAGGTTGGCCGACACAAACGGCACTGCCATCTCCTCGGTGAGCCTGCGGAGCTCCTCCCCGCCGAGCGCCGCTTCCGACGCTCCGAGGTTGTGGGCCACCAGGCCCATCGCCACCTCGCCTCGCAGGATTGCCTCGAACTGAAGCCTGTCGTATCGCGTGCTGCCTGCCGCCGCCCCTCCAGCGTCTACCACCAACGCTTCGCCCTGCTTCCTGGTTTCTGCCACGAGCCGGCCCCGCCGCGGCAGGCCACCCGATTGATTCGTCGTGCAGCCGCAGGGCACGATCCAGCCGGCCACATCGGCGGTTGCCAGGATCGTGAGCGGCAACGCATTCGCGGGGGGTGTGGGAGCGCAGCCCACGGCGCAGACCGCAGCCGTGAGGCCCCATGGGCTCAAGAGCCCCCATGTTCGGGTGCGAAAGGCTGCGGTGAAGTGGGCGTCGGGCATGTGACGGGCGGCTAGTGCGTGAGCGTGTAGGCAAGGATGTTGACATTGACCTTCGCGGCGTCGGAGATTTCATTGCCACCGCAGCAGCAACAGCCTTGTGCATGGGACGTGTCGTTGAGGCCATCCTGGGAGTAGATGACTCCCAGGCGACCGCCGATCGTGATGCCCTCGAGCGGTTTCGGCTCGCCATGCTTCGCCGCAAGCTTCTCGATGTCGTGGACGGTGTGAAACACCGGATGGCTCATCGCGAGCGGTTCGAGCGGCTGCTCGGTGAACACCGCGGCCATCTCACGACGAAACGAGCTATCCCATTCCTCCGACGAGCAGCCGGCCGAGGCGAGCAGAAAGCCGCCCCGCTCGACAAACTGCCGTAAATTTTTGCGTTCGGCGTCGGGCAGTGAAAATTCTCCTTCGCCCGTCATGATCACCAGCGGAAACTCAAACACTTCGTCCGAAGACAGCTTCACGGCGTGGAACCGACGGCTCGTGGAGATGGACGTGGCCTGTTCGGCGTCAATCAAGAAGTGATCCGAAAAACATTTGCTGCTCTTGAAGCCGGCGTAGATCAGGTTGGCCACATGCACGATGCCCTGGGGCTCACCCCCAACGTTCTTTGCTTCCGCGGCAGTCGTTGGATCAGCGGCGGCCACAGGGGCCCACGGCACCATCGATGCGGTCACGATGGCAGCAGCAATCACAATGGAAAGTGGATAGCGCATGGTTTCCTCACGGGTTCTCTTCGAGGTCCTCGGCGAGTCGCCGAAAGTAGTCGGCAACACGCCGCCGGTATGTCGCAGGGGCCTCATGCCGGGTGGTTGGGGCCGACGTGTTCGGGCCGAATGCGGTGACCGTATTGGGGCGATCGGGACCGCCCGGTGCTGACGCGGCCCCCGGAGGCCCGGCTGCGTCGTCGCTCTCGCCGTCACCTCCGAGCATGCCAAGTGCCACCGGAAGCTGGCCATACATCCCCGTCTGCCCCTGTCCTGTCATTCCCGATCCGACATTGCCTTTGCCTCGCATGCGGGCGAGGAGCTGCGCGATCGTGCCCTGCATCGGCTTGGCAAGGGAGGGCCCGAAGCCGAGACACTCGCAGCCTGCCCCCTGCATACCCTGCCCGCCTTCGCACTTCTTCACGAAGAGATCGAGCTTGTCGGCCGCTGTCATTGCGGCGGAGGCCGCGCGGGGGGCGTTCGACCCCGCAAGCCACGACTCGGCCTCGGCCATGTCTTCGAAAACAAACGTGTCCCGCACGTCTTCGGCAAACCGCTTCGCCGTCTCACGGAGCGTCTCGAGCTTCTCGTCGTCGGGCAGTTGATCGGCCCGCTCTTCGATCTCGGTCAGGAGATCGTCGAGCCTCCTGTGAATGTCCCCCTGCTCCAACGCAAGGTCACGGAACCGGGCCTTTCTTGCAGGCTCGTCACGATCCTGGTTTCCTTCGAGCGCGGCGATTCGTTCGGCGAGATCTCGCTGACGGCGGGCAAGCTCGATAAACGCCTCCTCCGCTGCCAAGAGTGGAAGGATCGCCTCGAGGTGCTCGATGGGGGGCATGATGCCCGCCGCGACATCCTCACCGGCGTCTTGCAACTGCCGAGCAAGGTCCGCGAGCGCCTCGGCGAGCTCGCCACTCTTCAGAGACGGCTTGCCGGCAGATTCGTCGAGCGCTTCGGCGGCCTCCCGAAGCCGGTCGATGTGCCGCTCGAGATCGTCCGTGAGCGCCTGGTCGAGGTCGAACGGAAGGGCGACCTTCGCGAGGGCCGAAAGTTCCTCGATATCTTTCGCCAGCCGCTTCTGGAGCGCTTCGAGTGCCTCGCGATCGGCGGGGTCGATCTCGGCGTCGGCCGGCCGATCGGCCACGTTTTTCTGGAGCCGCTTGTTCATCGCCTTGAGTGCCGCGAGCCGCCGCTGCACCTGCCGGTATTTGGATGCCAGCATCTCGAACGTGTATTGCCGTTCCATCATGGAATCAAACTCAGCCTGCGAGATGATCCGAATCTTGGCAACGTTGCTCTCGGCGCCCTTCGCGCCGGCCGGATCGTTGTCTTCGACCCGCACGAAGAGGCTGATCTCGTCGCCAGGTTCAAGGCCATAGGCAGCCAGCGGCAGTTCGATCATTCCGGAAGCCTGTCGCTCCGTTGGTACGGAAGCCGGCAACGTAAGCGGCAGCCACTGCGACGCGTTGAGGCTTCGGAAGAGTGTCAGGTGCGCCACGCCGAAGTCGTCTTCCGCCGACCACTGCACAGGAATGATCGCCGTCGGCACGGCCAGCGACGTTTGCTTGGGCCTCAGCAGCCGAACGAACGGCCGCTGATCCTCAGTGACCACGATCGTGCCCGCGTAGGCATCGACCGATGTCTCCCCGGCAACGTCGATCACCCGCAGCTCAAACGTGCCGGACCGCTCAATCTGAAAACTCCCCCGCACGGTGTCGGCACCGGCTGCGAGCGGTTCGAGCATGAGCGGTTCGGGGCTTGCCCCGTCGTCAGCACCTCCGTCGCCAGCACTGGTGCCGACAAACTGCATCACACCGCCCGACAGCGGTCGGTTGCTCGTGGCCTCCACCGTCACCTGTGTGCCGAGGAGCCCTGCGATGCCATCGGGAGGCAGTGGGCCTTCGTAGGCGGCCATGCGGGTGTAGTCAGGAGGGGCGATGCGAACGCGAAGGTTTTCGAGCCGCGGCACCGTCACGACATCGATATGAAAACCTTGGCTGCGGGCTGCATCGGCACGCACGTGGTAGTGGGTGGGGGCGATGATCGACGCAAGCGTCGTACGGTAGTCGCCGTCGCCGTCGGCAAACATCGGCAGCACCTCGTCCGCACCGTTCTCGCCCCGCAGAACAAGATCGACCCGTTCGACCGGCGGGCCCTCCGTGCGGACCAAGATGTCGAGCCCGGCACCGTAGGCGACCCTGGCATCACCCGGCTCGACAAGGATCGTGACAAGTGAATACGGAGCGGTGTCTTCGAAGGGTTGCACGAACCGGCGCCATTGGGTGGCCGCCATCTCTGGAGCCGCGATCGCGAAGCAGGCGACGACCATTGCGGCAACACACGCAGCGATCGCCGCAGGTCGCGCCGCCACAAAGGGGGCCACCCGCGCAGCCGATACGCTCGCTGCCTCACGCTCGGCCCGCGCGACAGCGA
>JBGTKO010000017.1:0-1501 GCA_041744595.1 Pirellulales bacterium | reverse complement strand
CTTCGGCTTGAAAGGGTGGACATTCCTGTGCACAGAAACCCTCACGAACAGCGTCCGGCCGTTTAGTATCCGCGCCTATGCATCCCGGGCGACGGTTCATTCAGTTCAGCTTGCGTCGCACTGCGACCGGGCATCGCACGTTGGCGCGTCAATGCCTTCCGGTGCTGCTTGTTGCCACTGTCGCAGCCGGCTGTGGCAGTTCAGCAGATACCGCTGACAACGCCAACGTCGAAGACGACGACGCCAACAACGCCTCGAGTACGGCCGACAACTCCGCAGGTGAAACCACCGAAGCCGAACTGGACGCTGAATCGTCTCCCGACACTGAAGATGAAGTGGCGACTACGCCCACCGCATCAGAGACCGACGGGGGCGGCGACCAGAGCGCAGTTCTTGTGAACGACTTCTGCGAGACGTTGACCGCTCTCGAGTCCGCATATCCGTGGTCGGAATGGTTGAACCAGATTCCAGGCGAAATTCTGGAGCCATCAACCTGCGAGGATTTTCCGGCATCCGGCGACTCTGGGTTGATCAGTAAATTCGAGCTCTGGATGTTCCACCCCGAGAACACCTATATCGATTCTCAACGCACCGCTGGTTTCACTCTCGACCTCAAAGACGTCATTGAATGCTCTGCTGCGGTTCAAGCCGAAGAAGGCGACCCGCCCGGCGGTCTGCCGTGGTGTTCCGCCGACTTCCTCGCTGAAAATTATGGTCCTTTGACATCCCACGAGACACCTAGCGGAATTCCATACCGTGTATTCGGCCCGGGAGCGGCAGAGATTTTCGTCGGCAATTACAAGTTGGATTTTCGGAAGAATAGTGGCAACTTCGAATTTGAACGCGAAGTAGTTCTCCCCTCGGACGGGAGCGGGATTTCCGCTCCGTACGTCGAATTCCTCGAACGCGTCATCGACAGCATCTTCGTCCCCCAGTAGCTCGACCGTCACGCCACCTCTTCTCCTGGCTCCGACGGCCCTGGGTCACCTGAGGGCAGCGCCGGGGGTGCTTCGCTGCGGCTTGCCGCCGCAACACCGCCCGCAAACCCTCCCCAACGCCATCCGGCGCCCCGGTAAGCGTTCATGACGATCAGGTCAAGGAGTGGCCATGGCCCCAACCGGTCACGGCCGGCGCTTCTGAACCATCGCGCTCGATCTGTGCTGCTCGAAGTCGGAGTTCCTCGACAAGCGCATCCAACTCGGGCGGAGTCGGCGAGTCGAGCAACGAGCGTGTCGCATCGACGATCCAGTCGCAGCGTTCCTCGGCAGCGGTGTGAACGATCTGGGTGGTTCGTGCCGCTAGGCGTGCGGTGAGCACCGGGTCCGAGGTGGGCCGCCACCTCGACAGCGGCAGGCGGGCCTGAAGGCGCCGCCGCTCCATGTCCAGGTCGCGGGCCCGTTCGCTCAGTCGCTGGCGCTGCTGTCGGACGAGTTCACCGGAGGCTTGATCGGGAGGCGTTGTCGATTGCAGGTTGCGGAGTTGGCGGCCGATCTCGGCTCGC
>JBGTKO010000016.1:0-16144 GCA_041744595.1 Pirellulales bacterium | reverse complement strand
GGGTCGATCTTGAGCTCCACGAGCCGCCGCACCCGGTCGAGCGAGTCGGCGAAGATCCTCGCAATTCGCGGTTTCGTGCCGTAGAGATTTACGAGCACCGGGAACTCCGTGCCTCGGGGCCGCGTGAAGAGGACCGCCGGGCCGCCGGCCCGAAAGAGCCGCCGCTGGATCTCCGCGATCTCGAGCCAGGGATCCACCGGGTGGTCGATGACGACGCATGCCCGCTCGCGGTGGAGGGTATCGACGCAGTCGCGGAGTGAGCGAAATCCCATGCACAGCAATCCTCGGTGACTGACCTCATCGTAGGCTGCCTGTCGTGGCCAGGTCACTCCGTGACCGGAGAAACGCTAGACTTCCCTCTCGTCTCTTCGTTCCCACAAACACGGGCAATCCATGGTCAAAATCAGATCGACGTATTCGAGCGGCCTCCGATGCCAAGCCGTGCATGGCCCCTCGGGCACCTCGCTTGTCACCGATGCCCCCGCGGACAACCATGGCAAGGGCGAAAGTTTTTCGCCAACCGACCTTGTCGCCACGGCGCTCGGCACGTGCATCATGACGACGATCGGCATCGTGGCGGCTCGTCGTGACATCAACCTCGACGGCATGACCGCGGAGACGGAAAAAGTGATGACCACATCACCCCCGCGGCGCATCGCGTCGCTCACGACCCGCATCATGATTCCGCTTCCGGCGGACCACGAGGCCCGAAGCATTCTCGAGCAGGCGGGGCATGGATGCCCTGTTCACAAAAGCCTCCATCCGGAGGTTGACGCCGCCATCGAGTTTGTCTGGACGGGTTGAGAACCACTGCCGAGGAGCACTGCCGATGCGATGTCGAATCCTTCCCCAACTGGCCGCCTTTCTGGCCGTTGGTGCCACGATTGGCACGGCCGCGGCCCGTGAACCGAGCCCCGATCTTCTCGTGTCACGCATCGCGCTCGGCTCCTGTGCCAGGCAGGACAGGCCCATGCCGATCTGGTCGGCGGTGAGTAGCTTCAAGCCCGATGTGCTGCTCATGCTTGGCGACAACATCTACGGCGACACCGAGGACATGGCGGAGTTGCGGAGGAAGTATGACCTGCTGGCCGCTGATCGGGGTTTTGGTGCGATCCGCAATACCGTGCCGATCGTCGCGGTCTGGGATGACCATGACTACGGCGAGAACGATGCGGGCCGCGAGTATCCAATGCGGCGGGAATCGCAGCAGGTTTTTCTCGACTTCTTCGAGATTCCGGAGGACGCAGCCGTCCGCAAACGGAAGGGCATCTACCGATCGGTGGTCATCGGCCCACCCGGTCGCCGCGTGCAGTTCATCTGCCTCGATACTCGCTTCCACCGATCTCCGCTCGAGTCCATTCCAAAAGAGGAGCGGGTGAAGGGTGAAGGGCCCTATATGCCGAACCACGATTCTCAGGCCACGGTGCTCGGAAGTGCCCAGTGGGACTGGCTCGCCGCCACGCTTGAAAATCCGGCCGAGCTCCGGGTGATCCTCTCGAGCATCCAGGTGGCAAGCATCGAGCATGGCTGGGAGCACTGGGGGAATTTTCCTTCGGAGCGAGCGAGGCTCCTCAGAACGATCCGCGAGTCGGAGGCTGCCGGCGTCATCATTGTCAGTGGCGACCGACACTCGGCTGAGATCAGCCGTATTCCTGCTGGGAACGATGCGCTGCACTACCCCCTCTATGACATCACTGCGAGCAGCTTCAACCAGCCCCTCGGCGGCAAACATGAGGGCAACGAAGATGAACCGAACCGCTACAGGCTCGGCGATCGGTTTCACGGTGCCAACTTCGGAACAATCGAGATCGACTGGGGGACGGCCGACGACGGTGGACTGCCTGCCGTCGGGCTTGCCATCCGCGATGTCGATGGCAAGGTCGTCCGGTCAGAAACAGTCCCGCCAGGCGGGCTCGAGCCGCCACGGTGACCGAATGCCCGACCTCTTTTCCGCTTCCCGCGCCGCCAATGTCGCACGGGCTGCGCCGCTTGCTGCCCGGATGCGGCCTCGCCGCTTGGCTGACTATGTGGGCCAGGAAGCGATCGTCGGACCTGGGAAACTCCTGCGGCGGCTTATCGAGTCCGACCGGCTCGGGTCAGTGATCCTCTACGGCCCCCCCGGTATCGGCAAGACGACGTTGGCAGAGATCATTGCGACCGAGACGCGGCGGCGATTTCTCGAGATCTCGGCCACAGCTTCCGGCGTGAAAGAAGTTCGCGAGGTGCTCGAAGCGGCACGGCGGCGACTCGAGGACGACGGCGAGAAGACGTGTCTCTTCATCGACGAGATTCACCGGTTCAACAAGGCCCAGCAGGACGTGCTCCTGCCCGATGTCGAGAACGGCGTGATCGCGCTGATTGGGGCAACGACACAGAATCCTTTTTTTGCTTTGACAAGCGCGCTCGTGAGCCGTAGCCGTATCTTCGAGCTGGCCATGCTGTCACCCGATGACATCGGCACGATTCTCGACCGCGCGATCGCCGACCAGGAGCATGGTTTCGGGCATGAGTCAATCGTCTTTTCGCCGGAGGCTCGGGCCTTCCTCGTCGAGACATCCGACGGTGATGCCCGTCAGGCCCTCGGGGCGCTCGAAGTCGGTGTGCTCTCGAGCCCCGCACGGCCACTCGAGTTCACGCTGGACTTGGCCCGCGAGAGCGTGCAGCGACGGGTCGTGGCCTATGACGCCGGCGACACCCATTACGACTGCGCGAGTGCCCTTATCAAGAGCATCCGTGGGAGCGATGCCGACGCGGGGCTCTACTGGCTCGCCCGGATGCTCGAAGGAGGTGAAGACATTCGATTCATCACGCGGCGGCTCGTGATCCTTGCCAGTGAGGATATCGGCAACGCCGACCCACGGAGCCTCGTCATCGCCGTGGCAGCAATGCAGGCCACCGAGTTCGTGGGGCTGCCTGAGTGTCAGCTCACGCTCGCCCAGGCTGTCACGTATCTCGCGCTCGCCCCCAAAAGCAATGCCTGTACGACCGCGATCGCTGCTGCGCGACGGGATGTTCGCGAGAAGGCGGTGATCCCCGTGCCGCGGCACCTTCAGGACAAACACTACTCGGGCGCGAAGCGGCTCGGACATGGTGAAGGCTATGCCTACGCCCATGACCACCCCGACGGGATTGCGGCCCAGGACTACCTCGGCGTCGAAAAGACCTACTATGAACCGACCGACCGTGGCATGGAGCGGGATCTCGGGGAACGCCTCGCCGAGATCAGGCGGCGGCTGGGGGAATCGCGTTTGAAGCCCGCTTCAAAGACTTGAGCTCCGAGACGATGTCTCGCACGAGCACCTCTTCGAGCCGACGAAGTGCCCGCGCGACGGTGATACCGTCGAGCACCCGATGGTCCGCGATCAGCGTCACGCGACAACGGCCCGCTTCATCCAGTGGCCCTTGGCAGAGACTTGTCGTGCAGATCGTGGGATGAAAATGGTTGCCCACGCCTGAGCCGGCCAGTGACGACATGCTGAAGGTGCCGATGCGGTTGGCTCGTTTCGGCGATGAGGAATTCATGTTCCAGCGGAGGATCGTCCGCCGGAGCCATCCAGGCATCCGTTCGAGGTCGAGTTGGCGAAAGAAGACCTCCTGGATCGGGGCGGTTGCGTGGCGGTCAATGAAGCCCTGGATACCGACCAGGGGACGTCCCTCGGGAGCCAGGAGTCGAGCCACAAACAGGCGGTCGGCGTCGCCATCGGCGCGGTTCATGGCCACCGAGGCAACACTGTGGCTTGCGGTTGCGAGCCTCGATGTGAGTCCGTTGATCAACCAGGTTCGCAGCAGCGGCATCTCGGAGGCGACGATGGCGTAGGCCTTCATGAAGCAAGCCGTCCAGCCGATCCGACGCCGGGCCGTCGATCGCGCTTCTGCCACGTCCGCGAGCCGCATTTCGCGGTCCACGGGGAAGAGCGGGATCGTGCGGCCGATGATCGCGAGATCATTGATGACGCGCCTGCCTGCCGGCAACGGGGCGGTGGCTACGGAAGGGCTCATGGGAATGGACATCGCACCATGACATTCGGTGGTGGGTGATTTGCTGACGGATGCCCCGGATCGTAGGGAACAGTGTGCGACGAGGGTAGGCGTTTTTTTCGCTTCACTGCCCTCCATACGGGTTGTCGCGCAGCGGGTCCGTGAGGCAGCCGTGGCGATCGATGGCCTGGAAATCGCCCGGATCGGTGTCGGGCTCCTTGTGCTCGTGGGGGTCGAGACGGGTGACACGCCGGCCGACTCGCACTGGCTGGCAAAGCCCGTTGGCGAACCCCGTTGGCATGCCGGCCGAGCAGGGCTTCATGAGTTTGGTATAGTAATTGCCCAACACGGCGTGGTGGCTGTAGCTCAGTTGGTTAGAGCATCGGTTTGTGGTACCGAGGGTCGCGGGTTCGAGTCCCGTCAGTCACCCCTTTTTTCGCTCCGTGTTCTTTGTGCCTGCCTTTCCAGGAGTAGCCCGCATGCCTCGGTCTCGCCCCCTCCCTCCCGCTAGCCGTCGGTCTTTCCTTACCGCATCCTCGGCGGCTGCCGTCGGGTACTTCGTCCTCCCGTCTTCCAGGGCTGACGACGATGCGGCTACGACGAGTGCGAATGAAGAGATTCGCTTCGCCTGCATTGGCATCGGTGGCAAGGGGCAGAGTGACTCGGCAGACGCTGGCCGTGGTGGCAAGGTCGTGGCTGTCGCAGACGTTGATTCCAACCAGCTCAAGCGGGCCGAGAAATCGTTCCCTGGAGCGAAGGCGTACACCGACTTCCGGAAGATGTTCGACGAGATGGCCGGAGAGATCGATGCCGTCACCGTCAGCACGCCTGACCACACCCACATCACTGCGGCCGCCATGGCGCTCGGGCTCGACAAACACTGCTTCTGCCAGAAGCCACTGACGCGATCGATTGCCGAGGCCCGTCTGCTCGGTGAACTGGCCCGCGCGAAGGGCGTGGCAACGCAGATGGGGAATCAGGGAACGGCGAATGACTCGCTCCGTCGTGCGGCAGCCTACGTTCAGTCGGGGGCGCTCGGCTCCATCCGCGAAGTGCATGTATGGACCAATCGACCCGTCTGGGCCCAGGGGGGCGGTCGCCCGGCTGAGGCGGCTGTGCCACCGAACCTCGACTGGGATTGCTGGATTGGTCCGGCCCCGATGCGGCCGTACGGACCCGGCTATCACCCGTTCGCCTGGCGTGGATTTTGGGATTTCGGCACCGGTGCCTTGGGCGACATGGCCTGCCATACGTTCAACATGCCGTTCATGGCATTGAACCTGCGCGACCCAGCGAGCGTGCAGGCTCTCACCAGCGGGCACAACAAGGAGACCTACCCGAAGTGGTCGATCATCGACTTTGCCTTTCCAGCGCTCGGAGAGCGATCGGCCGTGCAGGTGAAGTGGTATGACGGCGGGAAGCTGCCGGATGTTTCGCTGTTTGCCGGGTACCAGGGAGACCGAAAGACGAAGGAAGATGGCTCGGTCGAGGAAAAGCCCTTCCAGATTGCGGCCAGCGGTGTGCTCGTCGTTGGAGAAAAGGATTCGCTTTATGCGCCTGGCGACTATTGCGAGAAGGGCGTCAAGCTCCGAAGTGGTGACAAGCCGAGCGATGTCGCATTCGAGAAGTCGCCGGGCCACTTTCAGGAATGGATTCGGGCAATCCGTGGTGGGCCCGCAGCCCGGAGCAATTTCCCCGACTACGCCGGCCCGCTCACCGAGACGATCCTGCTTGGCAACCTTGCCGTTTGGGCTGCCGCAGAGGCCGATTCGCCCGGCAAGAAGATCGAGTGGGACCCGGTGAAACTCGTCGCCACAAACGCTCCCGAGGTGGAGCATGTGGTGAGGCCGACCCATCGCGAAGGCTGGCAAACCTGATCATGCGAACTCTCCTCCTGGGGCTCGGGATCGCCGTATGCGGTGCTGTCACCGTGCAGGGCGACATGCCCACTCCCGCTGACGGCGCGGCGGCCGCGACCGTCGAGCGGCTCGGAGGGACCATCACGAGGGACACTGGATTCCACGTGATCGGCATCTCGCTTGCGAACCGACCGACCACCGATACCGACCTGGCCACGTTCGCGGAGCTTTCGACGCTCGAGTCGCTCGAGGTCTGGGGGGCCGAAATTTCTGATGCTGGCATGAAGTCAATCGGCCAGATCAAGAGTCTCCGGAAGCTCGTCCTGGAGAACACGGACGTGACGGATGCCGGGGCCGAGGCTCTCGCCGGCCTCGAGAACCTCCGCGTTCTCAATCTGCGGCGGTCGTCGAACATGACCGATGCCGCCCTCGAATCGGTGGCGAAGATCCGTGGGCTCGAACAGCTCATCCTTCTCTACAACAACTTTACCGATGCCGGGCTCGCCCACCTGGCACCGCTCGGTGGGCTTCGAGTGCTCGACCTTCGAGGCTGCTCGCTGGTCAGCGATGCCGGGCTCGAGCATGTCGCGAAGCTCACGAGCCTCGAGCGGGTCAAGCTCCGCTGCCCGAGTGTGACCGACATCGGCCTCGCCCACGTGGCGACGCTTCCAAATCTCCGGGGCTTTGCCGTCGAGGACGGCCAGATCACCGATGCCGGCCTCGCCCCCTTTGCCACGAAGACCGCGATCGACGAGATCAATGTGATGCGGACGTTCGTGGGCGATGAAGGCCTGGCTCATCTCGCAGGGCTGACGAAGCTCAAGCGGCTCGAGCTCCGCGGGACGCTCGTGGGAGACGAGGGCTTGGCGCACCTGGCGAAGCTACCCGAGCTTGTCCTTCTCGACCTGGCCGAGACGAGCGTGGGAGACGAGGGAGTGGCTCACCTCGCAGGCCTCGTGAAGCTTGCCGCGCTCGACCTTTGGGACACGCGGGTCAGTGATGCAGGGATGGCGGCCGTGGGAAGGCTCACTGGTCTCGTGTCGCTCAACCTCCAGAATACGGCGGTGACCGACGAGGGGGTGAAACATCTCACGGGTCTCGAGCGACTGGAGGATCTCACGCTCGCCGGCACGCAGGTTGGCGACGCATCGCTTGCCACGATTCAGAAACTGCCCAGGCTACGGCGAGTTTCCTTGGCTTTTACAAGCGTGGACGACGAGGCAGTCGATGCCCTTGTCGATGGGCGCCCGAGCCTCGTGGTTGAACGATGAGCCCGGCGGCTGGGATCACCCTGCTGCCGTTGCTCTGAGCCGGAGACCCTGACGGTGGTCGCGGTCGCGCCATCCGTTTGACGAGAGTCTTCTCGGGGGGTATCACGACAGGCTCTTGGGCCGACCGACACCGGCCCGTTTCTCAAGCCCTCGCTCGCGGAGTCCACGACCATGTTCTTCGGAAAGATCTGGAACGCGTTTGCCGCACAGATGAACAAGATTGCCAACTTCTTCTGGACGGCCGATCCGATCGCCCAACTCCAGTACGAATACGACAAGGCCGTTGAGCAGATGAAGGACGGCCGCGAGGGGCTCGAACAGTATCGGGCGCTTGTTGAGCGGGTGACGCGACAGGTCAACAGTGACCACCAGCATGTGGCTTCGCTCGAAGCTCGCGTGAAGGCGTACCTCAAGGCGGGCGAGCGTGACACGGCGGCAAAGTTTGCCCTCGAGCTCCAAAAAGCCAGGAAGGAAATGGCCGAGAACGAGGCGCAGCTCAAGCTTCATGAAACGGCCTACGAGAACAACGTCACGAAGATCAAGCACGCCAGCAAGAAGCTTGGTGACCTTAAAACCCGAATCCAGAAGTACGACGCCGAGCTCAAGCTCTCACGGGCCGAGGCCGAACTCGCCAAGCTCGCCCAGAGCTTCAACTTCGACATGACAACCGAATTTGGCCAAATCGAAGACGTGATCCAAGACAAGATCGGCTTGAACCGTGCAAAAGTCCGCGTGGCCGCCGACCTTTCTGGGCAGGGCCTGGAGGACATCCGGCGGGAGCAGGCGGTGGAAGAGTCGATGGCTTCTGATGCCCTTCGTGAGTTTGAGATCGAGTTGGGGCTTGTCACGCCAGAGACCGCTGGAGTGACGTCAGACGACAAAGAGCTCGGGTCTCATACGGTCAAGCAGTCGGCCGACTGAGGCCCTGCCTTCCCGCAGGGAGTGAGCCAGTTCCGTGACGACACCGGTGATCAATCCCGAGCCCGCCGTTTCCGTGTTGGCGGCGGCCCGAACAGGCAGCGAAGCCGAGCCGGCCGACCTTGGCTTGGAGCCAGGGGCGGACCGTGGGGCAGGTGCATTGCCTTCGTGGTGTCCGCGGTGGGCCGAGCGTCTCGGCGATGCCTACCTTTCGGGCACGAGCTGTGTGTTCCTCCTGCATGGCAACGTTCGCGATCTCGTGCCGGTCGCCGCGCCAGTATCAGGACGTCCCGACGCGATCGATGCCTGGGGCACCGTCCCGGATTTTCTCGCGAGGGAGATGTTTGGTCGTTGGGACGTTGTCCTCTCGTACGACGTGGGCAAGGGACTGCGGCCGCTGGCCGGCAGTGACCCAGTCCGGCTGCGAACAATGGCCCAGTGGCTTTCGGAGCGGCTGGGCAACGCCGCAGGCTGGCCCCGCGACCCCGATGCCGCGATCGCCGCGATCGATGCGATTCTCGAACGCAATCTCATTGACCCGCCGGATCAACGGAAGCGAATCGCCGTCGTGCTCGACTACGCGTCGTACCTCGTGCCGAGTGGGGATATTGGCTCGCGGACGGCGGCGGCCAGGCTTGTTCGAATCCTGGGATGGGCGAGTAACCCTCTTCTGCGTCGGGTCAACGTGGCGGTCGTTCTCATTGCCGACAACCTCACCGAGGTTCACCCCAGGCTCGTGACCAGTGGCTCGGTGACTGCGATCGACGTGCCAATGCCCGATCACGCCGAGAGGGAGCGGTTTGCCTTGGCAACGGCAGCCGCCGCAAAAATGCCGCCGGCTCAGGACGCAGCCGTAAGGCGGATGGCCACGATTGCCGGAGGCCTTACGCTCGAGAGTCTGCGTGGTGTCATCAAGCTTGCCGCCCGCGATGGATCGGCTCCCGACGGCGCCGAGTTTGCGGCTCGCAAAAAGGATCTCATCGAGCGGAGCTGCAACGGCCTCGTCGAGTTCATGGAGCCACAGTTGACACTCGATGCGGTGGCTGGCCATGCCGAGGCGAAGAGGCGGCTCGAGTCCGACGCCCGAGTGATCCGCCGTGGGCAGTTTGAGAGCGCTCCCATGGGCTACCTCATCTGTGGCCCCGTTGGCACCGGAAAGAGTTTTATTGCCGAGTGCTACGCGGGAACTGTGGGCATCCCGTGCGCCGTCCTGAAGAACTTCCGGAGCAAGTATGTAGGCGAGACCGAAGGCAACCTCGAACATGCCCTCGGCGTGCTGCGAAGTCTGGGGCCTGTTGTCATCGTTATCGATGAGGCCGACGCCGCGCTTGGGAACCGCGAGAGCAGCGGTGACTCGGGCACGAGCGGTCGTGTCTTCTCGATGATCGCCCGCCAGATGGGCGACACCCGCTACCGCGGCAAGATCGTCTGGATGCTCCTGACGAGCCGTCCAGACAGGCTCCCGATCGACCTCAAGCGGCAGGGCAGGGCCGAGGTGCATATTCCGCTCTTTTATCCGCATGACCAAGAAGAGATCGATGCGATGTTTGCGGTCATGGCTCGCAAGGCCCGCGTGAGGCTCGCCCCTGGTCTCCCAGGCCCGGTTGACCTCAATCTCGGCCTCTCCGGCGCCGACATCGAAAGTGTTGTTTTGGCCGCCCGGCGGACAGGCCTTGAACGGGCGGCCGAGGCCGGCGAGCCGCCTCCTGACGAAATTACTTCTGACGATTTGCGGGCGGCCCTCGACGACTTCATGCCGTCTGCCCAGGGGCTCGAGAAGGAGCTCCAAGAGATCGTGGCAGTGCTCGAATGCACAGAAAAGCGGTTTCTGCCGCCCCACTGGCGTGCGATCGTAGATCAGCAAGGGGGCCGTGCCCGGCTCCAGGAGCGGGCCGCCGCGATCCGAGATGTGATCAGTTCCTGAGCCTTTTTGGCATTTGACCCGCGGAATCCCGACACAACGTTTACCATTACGTTTTCGCTCACCACCCCTGAGGACCCCCCATGGCCACCAAGACACCCTGGTTCGATGAAAAGACCGAGGCCCCGCTGCTTGCAGAGTATGCCCGCAAGCTCGATTCATTTTGCGATGCCGTGGCTGACGGCCAAGTGACATCGGCTGAGCTCGAAGAGCAAGAGAAGCGGATCGTGTCCCATATGAAAGAACTCGAGCCCCTGCTCTCCGACGAAGCACACGAGAAGGTTACGCAGCTTCTGTGCGAGGTGACTGCCTACGGCCTCATGCAGGCGATGCACATGGCTGGCAAGAGTCGCCCCAAGACGGCCTTCCGCGGCTGACACGCTGTCGCTGACGACCGATTTCGTTCACTTTCCGATCGATCGAAACTTTTTGAAGAGAGGCGATTCCATGGCAGGGCAACCAAAGGCTTCATTCTGGGTGGTCGTGTGGCTTGTGGCATTGGGCCTCGTCGGCTACGCGGCCTGGCAGTGGGGGTTGTTCAATCAGCCAGGTGGTGGTGGTGGCGGTGCCGGTGGCCAAAAGGTCGCGCGTGAGCCGCAGGTGCCGGGCGGCTCCGGGGAAGAGGATCTCCCGTCTGAGGCAGCCGACGACATGGCCCCGACGACGGTGCAGGAATACGCCTTCAAGCCGGCCGAGCGGCTTCCCCCTGTCACAGGAATCGCCGGCTACAAACCTCTCCAAGACGACACGGTTCGGTTCGCGCTCAATGTGTGGGCCGGCTGGGCACCGATCATCTACGCCAACGAGGGTTTCAAGCCGGGCAAGGTCTGGCAAGCACCGGGTGGCAAGCCCTTCAAGGTCGAGCTCGTGCTGATTGATAATCCTGTCACGATGCGGGATGCATGGGCCGCCGGTGAGGTGCATGTCGGCTGGGCCACGCTCGACATGGTGCCGCTCTTCTTGGAGGGCCTCGTCGATGCGACGGGGAAGCCAAAAGATTCACGGGCCATGCCCCGGATCTACCAGCAGGTCGATTTTTCCAACGGCGGCGACGGCATCGTGGTGCGTGAGAATATCAAGACCGTCCGCGACCTGGCCGGAAAGAAGCTCGTGCTCGCACAAAACTCTCCCAGCCAGTTCTTTGCCCTCAACATGCTCGTGGCTGGGGGGCTCCAGCCGGCCGATGTTGAGATGATCTACACCGACGACGCTTTCCAGGCGGCCGCGGCATTCAATGCGAGGAAGGATCTCGCCGGCTGCGTCTCCTGGGCGCCGGACATCTACAACCTCGAAAAGGTGAGGGGCAACCGGATGCTCGTGACCACCCAGACGGCGAACCGGCTCATCGCCGACGTCTGGTTTGCCCGTGCCGACTTCGCCAAGGACCATTCCGACAAGACCGAAGCGATCGTCCGCGGCATTTTCGACGCGATGGAGGAGCTCAAGACGGAGGGAGCCAAGGCGAAGGTCGCCGAGCTCATGGCCGAGGGCTTCAACATCCCGGCAACCGACACGCTCGACATGCTGGGTGACGCCCACTCGACTAACTGGGCCGAGAACTACCAGTTCTTTGTCAACCGCAACAACCCATCCAACTTCGAGCGGATCTGGAAGCAGGCATACCGTCTCTACCGCAACGTCGGCGCCATCACGCACCCGCCGGTGCCGTTTGATCAGGTGATGGATTTCTCCATCATCCAAAAACTCGGCGAAGAGCCGAAGTATGCCGACACGAAGGACGAGTATGCCCGAGCGCTCGCGCCCAAGTCGCTTTCGGCGATCCGCGCCGAGAACGAAGAGATTCTCACCAACACGGTCGTCATCCACTTCTATCCCAACAGCGCCGATTTCCGGAAATTGATCCTCCGGCGACTTGACGGACGTGAAGTCGAAGAGCCGTACGACCCGCGAGCGGACCTCGTGCTCGCCGAGGTGGCGGCGCTGGCTCAGCAATTTGGGAATGCCCGAATCGTGATCGAGGGGCATACCGACGGTTCGATGAAGGGGAAGGTTCCCGCATCGCTCGTGAAGGAACTGTCGCTGGCGCGGGCCGGGGCGGTGAAAGACGAGCTGATTGCGAAGTTTGACTTCGACGTGAATCGTTTTGCCGTGGACGGTCTCGGATGGGACCGGCCTTCCGATCCCGACCAGCCTGACGAGCACGTTCTCAACCGTCGCGTGGAGATCAAGGTCTACTCCGCCGAGAAGGAGTGACCGATCGTGACCGACGGGATCGCTGAACCCTCCGCCGGCAGCCGGCCCGCGCTTGCCGGTCGTCCGAGGACGCCGCTTCGGGGGAATCTTTCGACCGAGGCGACGTTCCTCTGGGGCGTCGCTGCCATTGCCACCGTGCTTGGAGCCTGGTGGCTCGCGACGACACCGTTGTTTCCCGTGCCCGTGACGGATGTGGCCGAGCAGCCGATCGAGCGGGAATACGTGCCGCTCGTGAGTCCGGTGATGCTGCCCGGGCCGGGAACCGTCTTCGAGGCGGTGCCCCGCGTGATCACGGAGCGGAAACTGATTGCCAACACCCGAGTGACGCTCCTGCGGGTGCTGCTCGGGTTCGGGCTCTCAGCGGTGATTGGCGTGCCCTTGGGTGTGGCGGCAGCCTGCTTCCCGGCCGTGCGGGCGTTTCTTTATCCCGTAACGATCTTTGGCCGCAATATTCCCGTGGCGGCACTCATCCCGCTGACGTTCTCGCTCTTCGGAATCGGTGAGTTTCAGAAGGTGATGTTTCTCTTTATCGCGAGCGTCGCGTTTGTGATCAGCGACGCGACGGCCGCGGTGCTCGAGGTGCCACAGCGGTATGTCGATACGGCGCTGACGCTCGGAGCTTCGCGGCTCCAGATCATCCTCAAAGTGCTCATGCCCTTGGCGGCGCCAGTGATCTTCAACTCGCTGCGGCTGCTCTTCGGGCTCGCCTTCGGTTACGTCATGCTGGCCGAGCTCGTGAAGTTCGGGGGTGACTCCGGGGGACTTGGCGACCTCATCAGCATGTCTCAGCGTCGAGGTGACCGGGAGCCGGTCCTCATCGTTCTGATCGTGATCCCGATGCTCGCCTATGCCATCGACCGCGCCCTCTGGTGGCTCCAGTGCGACCTGTTTCCATACCGCTATGGAGGCAAGGGGTGGCTGCCGCGGCTCATGAATCGGCTCTTCCACCCTCCGGCTGTGAGCACGGAGTTTCGGCCATGATGTCCGAACAGACTGCCGTTGGGGCAGAGCCACCGACAGCCCGGCCACCGGCTGTCGAGCTTCATGGTGTGACGAAGATCTTTCACCAGGGCACGCCCCGCGAGGTCATCGCGATCCAGGACGTGAGTTTCACGATTCCTGACCGTGAGGACCATGGCGAGTTTTGTTCGTTCCTCGGCCCGAGCGGCTGCGGGAAGAGCACGGTGCTCAGGATGGTGGCGGGACTCGAGCCGCAGTTTCCGCCGACTCGCGGAATGGTGCGAGTGCTCGGGAGGGACGTCATCGGCCCGGGTGCCGACCGGGGCATGGTCTTTCAGGACTACACGAGCTTCGACAACCGGACCGTGCTCGACAATGTGGTCTTCGGCCTCGAATGCCGCGGGATGCCCCGTCGGGAACGTGAGGCAGAAGGACTCGACTGGATCGCAAGGGTGGGGCTCGATCCGAGGCGGGACGCTCAGAAATATCCGCATGAGCTTTCGGGTGGCATGCGGCAGCGGGTGGCCATCGCCCGCACACTGATCCTTCGGCCACGGGTCATCCTGATGGACGAGCCCTTTGGAGCCCTCGATCCAGCCACCCGGCTCGACATGCAGGACCTACTCGTGAAGCTCTGGCGAGAGGCTGAGGCCACGGTGCTTTTCGTGACGCACTCCGTCGAAGAAGCCGTCTACCTCGGAGACCGCGTTTATCTCATGGCCACGACGCCCGGACGCATCGCCGAGGAGGTCACGCTCCCTTCTCCCTCGGTCCCGGCTCGGGAGGCGCAGGCTCAGCCATGGTTCAATGACGAGGTCGCGCGGCTTCATGCGAAGATCGAAAGGATCGAGGCCGAGGCCAAGCCTCTTCCAGACCGCTGAGAGGGATCGAGCGGCCGCTGTTTCCAACGCTTCCACCAATGTTCGAACCAATCGGGCGCTACCTCCGAGCCGCTTTCACCTACCACTGGAACCTCCTCTTTGTCGGGGCGGGGGCAGCGGCTGCGGTCATCAGTGGCCGTCCTGACATTGTCCTGCCGCTCGTGGCTGCGGGAGAACTTCTCTATATGGCGACACTCACGACGAATGACCGTTTTCGTTCTGCCGTGGATGCCCAGGAAGCCAAGGGTCGCCGCACGGCCGAGACGGCTGGCACGCAGGCTGCCTACGACAAGATTCGCAGCCAACTCCCGCCGAAGCTCCTCGAGCGGTTCGACCAGCTCCGCGGCCACTGTCTGAAGCTCACAGAACTGGCCGGTAGCATGCGAGGTCCGGAGTCGATGGGCCCAGACCGAGGCACGCTCGAATCGCTCGAACGGCTTCTCTGGGGCCATCTGCGGATGATCTGGAATGCCGCCAAGCTCTCTGAGTTTCTCGAGCACACCGACGACGAGGCGCTCCGTCGACGGGTTGCGGAGCTCGAGAAGCGACTTGCCAGTATTCCCGAAGGGGACGGCAGGGCGGCTCTCCGAGCAGCCGTCGAGGACAACCTCCGGACCACCCGCGACCGGCTCACGAACATCGCCGAGGCCCGTCACAATTTCGATGTCGTGGCGGCAGAGATCGAGCGGCTCGAGACGAAGATCGCCGCGCTTGCCGAAGGCGCTGTCGCCCGCCGCGACGTCAGCGACATCGCCCGCCGGGTGGACGAAGTCGCCGAAGGCATGCGACGCACCGACGAGACGATGCGGCAGCTCCAACTGCCCCCTGAGCTCGAAGAAATGGAAGCCCCACCGGCGCTCCTTCGAGATCACGCATAGCGGCGGCTCGGGGTTGCTTACCCGTATGACGGCTCGGGGTTGCCCGTGCCATGTCGCCGGACGCTTCCTTCGGGCATCCTGCCCTCCGGGCGCTCGGAGGAAACCGCGCTCCGCCCTCCAGGCTGCGCTTGTTTCCTACTACGCCGGCTCTCTGGCACGGGCACCCCCTCGCGGAAGGCGTATTCGCAAGCGGATGACCTTCCCAGGAGCCCGGTGTCTCCGACACCGGGTCAATGCGGGCCGCACTCATGCGGCCGCCAAGGGCAAGGATACTTCACCGGCCGCGAATTCAATCCAACCAGTCAGCTTCTTCGAGCCGCTCGGGCGTGTACGTGTCCGTCACGTAGCTGATGTCTTTCGAGATGAGCGCCTCGACTTCCAGCTTAAAGCCGTTGGAGAGCATCGTCGCGATCTCTTTCTGCCAGGCCTTCTTGCTGGCAAACCATGGATAGGCGGCAATCTGTTTCGCCCGTTTGATGTCGGTGTCGGCAAGCGTGATCTGCACACTCGGCGAGAGCTTGCATCGCTCGTAGTCGCGGCTGCGGAGGCCGAGGAAGCGGGCCTCCGGGATGGCCATCCGTTTCGACTCGTAGGCGAGATTGATCGAGCCCTGCTTGAGCACCGAGTAGATGTAGTATCCCCACGGATCGTTGTCGAGCAAGCAATAGATCGGAAGCTTCAACTCGTGGTGGAGGCGATGGAGCATGCGGCGGACGCCCCGCGGAGGCTGTCCGCCACCGTGGGTGAGGAGGCAGCCATGCTTCCGCCAAAACTTGTCCTCGTTGAACCGCCGCCAGACGGTGTCCTTCTCGACATGGAGGATGAATTTGGCGTCACACGACTTGAACTTGATGATGTCGGCCTCGACGATCGAGGGAATCGAGTATCCCCCCGAGCCCATCCGAGCACAGTCGATCTCGTCACCCGAATCGATGAGGGTGATCGGGCCCACCATGCCGCCGCGATTGCTCGCGTAAACATGCAACTCCTCGCGGAGGCTCTCGAGCGTCACCTCGAGGTCTTCAATGATCGGGTCGCATTCCTCCTGCGTGGCAAAGGTCTCTTCCCGAGTCCCTTCGATCGTGTGCTTGAGGAGGTAGTAGAGGCCTCGGATGCTCGTAGTTTTTTGCTGTTCGACGAGCTGCTTGCAGCCGGTGGCCACGAGCAGGGTCTGCATGTAGCTCTTGGCCTGCGAGAGATTGAAGAGCTGTCGCCGGTTCTTCTGGCCCCCCATCTCGATGATCTTCCGCGCCTTATTGAAGCG
>JBGTKO010000015.1:0-11394 GCA_041744595.1 Pirellulales bacterium | reverse complement strand
ACCCTCGCCGGCTTGGCCGTGCTCGACGCTCACGGCGTTCGGGAAGCGATCGCCGCCGCCGTCGTCGCCGCCACCGTCCGCGCGAAAGAGCTCGGCGGCTAATTGTCTGTCGTGTTGCCTGTCGTGTGCGTCACTTCCGGCGGCGGGATTTGACCTGCGGAGGCTTGGGTGACGGCTTGCGGCCACCGCCGAGACCTTTGTTCGACTTTTGCTTCGTAGCGGTAGCGGTCGCCTTCTTCTTCCCAGCAGGAACGCCGGTCCGCTTCGTCCGACCACCAAAAATGGCGTCCCAGCCCTCGGCATACGTATTCGAACTTCCAACCCTGATGACTGACATGGTTCTGGCTCCTCGTGACTCACGGCTCCTGAACGTGCCGCGGAACATCCGGTGGCTTCGCGGGCGTGACGATCACTTCCTGTTCAGTTCCTACCGATTGGCCGGGGCGCACGTCAAGGAACGTTGGCTTCGATTTCGAGATGCAGATGCCCGAGCCGTGGGTCGAGCGGGTAGCGGCCATGCGAAGGGGCAGGGGGGGGCACCTCGCCCAACGGCAATTTCTCGCCCGGTTCAACCGTCGTGGGAATGAGCAAAAGCTCGTTGCGTGGTTCGAGGAGCGTGGTCACGTCGTGACGACCAATCGCGGCCGAAAGGCACACACCATTCAGAACGAGCGACAGTCGCTCACGACTTTCGAGCACGAGCCACACGCGGTCTCCCGTTTCAATGCCCGAAGGTCGCCCGAAGTGACGAACCCAGGCCCGCGAACCGTCTGATGGGGGCCGCCACGCCGTCGAGAGGTTGATCGTGTGTCGCTCGCTCATGGGATCACGACACCGCGACCGATGGTTTCCCCGGCGAGCATCCGTCCGGCATGGTCGCCCGCCTCGTCGAGCCTCAACCGCGTCACCGGCATCCGGCCGCGAATGCCTGGCCATGATGCCGCAAGCCGTTCCCAGAGTCGCTGCCGGTCATCCTGCGACGGCTGCACCGCCACGTCCATGCCGGCGAGCGTGACACCCCGGAGGATGAATGGATGGACGGTCGTCAGGAGGTCGGCACCGCCGGCCATCCCGATGGCCGCCACGGCTCCTCCAACGCGGACCGACCGAAGGACGTCGGCCAAAAGCGTTCCGCCGACCGTGTCGATCACACCCGCCCAGCGACCAGCCGCAAGGGATTTTGGAGTGGGATCGACAACGGCTTCCGGTGGCAGGACTTCGGCGGCGCCGAGCCCCTCGAGATACTTGACCGCGCTCGGCTTTCGGCTGCATGCCACCACCCGCTTCCCCAATGCCGCCAGAAACGCGACTGCGAGCATGCCTACGCCGCCGCTGGCGCCAGTGACGAGCCAGGTCTCCTCGGGCTTGGCATGCCGCGGATCGACAAGCTGGTCGAGGCGGTCGCAGGCCAGAAGCGCCGTGAGCCCGGCGGTTCCAAAAACCATTGCATCGGCCGCCGAGAGTCCGGAAGGTCTCGGCAATACGGCCGAAGCGGGTGTCCGCAGGTGGGTCGCAAAACTGCCGTCGATCCGCTCCCCGATGCCATGCCCCGTGACCACGACAGCGGCCCCTTCGGGAAGGCCGGCTGCGGGGCCCATGAGCGTGCCAGCCGCATCGATTCCGGGTACCAGCGGTGACACCCGCATCACGCCGGGATGGCCGATGCAGCAGAGCGCGTCTTTGTAGTTGAAGCCGGCGGCATCGACACGGACAACGACCTCCGTATCGGCGGTGGCGTCCGGGCTCCAATCGAGGGCCGCAACGCCGCCGTGGGACTCTCCGGCAGCGCCACGATTCACTCGCCAGCATCGGCCTTCGGCCGCCGTTTGCTGGGTGTCGGTGGCCATTGAAACACCTCGAGACCTGCGTGATTCACCCGCGAACGACCCGGGCCGCTATACTTTTCGGCTTCCGGTCTGGTCGTCACCGCCGTGGTGCCGACGCCGAAAGAAGAGCGTACCGCTTTTGGCGGCTCACCGAAATCGACAGGAGTCTTGCACAACCATGGGAAATGCCCTCGAGTTCACCGACACCAACTTCCAATCCGAGGTTCTCCAGGCGGAGGTGCCGGTGCTCGTCGATTTCTGGGCCCCCTGGTGTGGACCGTGTCGGATGATTGGGCCGATCATCGAGGAGCTCGCCCTGGAGAACGCCGGTACGTTCAAGGTGGGGAAGGTCAACGTCGATGAGAACCAGCAGTTGGCAATGTCCTACAACGTCGCCAGTATCCCCGCGATCATGATCTTCAGCGGAGGCAAGCTCACGCAACAAATGATGGGTGTGCAACCGAAGGCACGGCTTCAGCAGGCTCTCGACGAAGCCAAGACCGCTTAGGCCAGTCCGCCCAGGAACCCGGTGTCTCCGACACCGGGTCAGTACGGCCCGCACTCGCACAACGGTCCAGTCACGGAGTAACTAAACTCCTCCGGGATTGCACGTTCCTCGCGCCTGCGACGCCTACCCACCACCTACCGGCTCGAGGTTCGCGACGGGTTCATCACGCCACCGTTCGGCGATGGATTCCGGGACAAAGCTTGCCAGATCGACATCACATCCAGGTTGTCGGAGTTTTTCGACGGCCTTGGCCTCGATTTGCCGGACCCGCTCGCGGGTGACCTGAAAGATCGTTCCGACCTCTTCGAGCGTGTAGGCGCAGCCGTCTGCCAACCCGAACCTCATGCGGATGATCTCCCGCTCGCGGTAGGTGAGGCCCTCGAGGGCTCGACCGATCGAAGACCGCAACGCCTGACGATTGAGGTCGCGGAGCGGGTCATCTTCGCGGGTGTCGCTCACGAAGTCCCCGACCGTCCCTTCATCGCCATCGCCGAGAGGCTGGTCAAGCGACACGCAGCGACGGGACATCCGCCCGACGCATTCGGCCTCTTCAACCGAGAGCCCTGCGAGCTCCGCAGTTTCTTCAACGGTGGGCTCACGTCCGTGTGTCTGGAGGAAATCCCGCGAAAGGTTCCGCAGCTTGTTCATGGTGTCGGTCATATGGACCGGCACCCGAATCGTACGGCTCTGGTCGGCGATGGCCCGCGTGATGGCCTGGCGAATCCACCACGTGGCGTAGGTCGAGAACTTGAAACCGCGGGCATGCTCGAACTTGTCCACGGCCCGCATGAGCCCCGAGTTGCCTTCCTGGATGAGGTCAAGGAACGAGAGGCCGCGGTTGCGGTACCGCTTCGCGATCGAAATGACCAATCGGAGATTGCCGGCAGCCAGATTTTGCTTGGCGGCGTCGTACCGCTGCTGGAGATCATCGAGCCGGGTCAGCCTGCGATCGAGCGTTCGCCGGCTCTCTCGCGTGGCCAGCAGAATCTGCCGCTGCTTCAATGCAAGCTCCATGGAACGAGCCCGTTCGCGTGTCTCGCCGCGTTGTCCTGCCAGGGTCTGGTGTCGCTGCCACAGGTCGCGAAGCTGCCGCAGAAGCGGATAGAGCCTCTGGATTCGAAGGTGCATCTCTTCGACGAGCCGCACGGCTTTGTTCCGCTGCCGCACGAGCCGCCGCCACGCTTCGCGCCGCTGTGCCATCGGCAGGCTCTTCGACATCGCGACCCGAAACAGCCGTCGCTTCTCCTGCTCGATGCGGGCGAGCGTGGCCAGGTTGGGACCAAGACGCTCGAGAAGCCGCTTCTTCTCGGAGGTGTTCGTGACGGACACCTCGATCGTGCGGTCCAGCCGCAGTGTTCCGGCATGGACTCGCTCGAGGAGATTGACCGCACCTGCCAAGACGAAGTCATTGGCCAGGAGGGTGTTGCGAAACTGGCGTCGCCACCGCTCGATCTCGCGGGCGCTCGCCACCTCGGATGCGCGGTTGAGAAGAGGGATGCCACCCATTTGAAGCAGGTAGAGGCGGATCGGATCATCGATCACAGCGGCGGTGCGGCGAATTGGCGCAGAACGACGGCGGGGCGGGGCAGCGGCGAGAGTGGGCATGGCGGGTTCCTGTTCTTTTGCGATCTCGGTGGGCCTTCCGAAGGGGAGCGGACCCTCGACGTCCGTTCAGAGGGCAGTTCCCATGCCGAATCGCAGACGCCGGACGGCCGACCGAGGGTTTTGGCTGAAAACTGGCCGACGGCTCGAAAACCGCGAGGATTTGCTGGGCTTGGCCGTGTCGTCGAATGGCAACGCGTGGACAGGCCATGTCGCACGGATGCAACGCCCAGCCGAGGCCGGCTCAAGATCAAGACACGTGGGGAACGAAAGGAGGACAGGGGGAGAATGCGCAGCCGGAGCTATAATCCGGGCGTTCTGGTTGCGCGGTTTGTGCCGCCCCACGATTCCACGGGTTTTTAGGCTGCCGAGCATGTCATACGTCGACATGGCGATTGTCGCCGCTCTCGGTCTGCTCTTGATCTTCACGCTCGTGGCCTTTGGCATGGGCCACAAGCGATGGAGCATCGTGTCTGTGGTCGCGGCGTTTCTGGTGGCGCTCACGATCCCCACGTATCTCTATTTCGCGGCACAACTCCTTCATCAGGAATGGCGATGGGCACAGTCCGCCCGCGGTTTCCAGGAGAAGATCGCCCGCGCCCGAGACGGCCGCGAACCCTCGCCGGACAAGGAGAAGAAGGGGCGGCTTGAACCAGTTGAGGGAATGCCGTCGATCGGAGAGCTCCAGCAGACAATGGAACGCTGGCAGCGGGCATTGACGCGTGCGGACAACTGGCGGGGGCGACACTGGGATGCTGCCTCCTTCACGCCCCCACCTGCCGATGGCGAGACCGGCACGATCACTCTCCCTCGGCCAAAGCGGGAAGCAATTCCCGACGCTGCCGACGTCGCAGACGTCGCGGCCGAAGGAGACATCCCGGCCGCCCAGGGGCCCACTGGCACACCGATCGATCCTGGGGCGACCGTATACGTGTTCGAGGACGCGCCCAGGACAGCCGATGGAGGTGGGAAGTACCTCGGGGCCTTCCTTGTCCAGTCGGTCGCGGTCACCGACGGCCGCCATGTACTCACCGTGCAACAGACGGCAGCGCGAGACGCCTATGACACCGCAGCATGGAACCGGGAATATGACTCCGTAAGCGTGTTCACGGAGTTGCCGACTGACCGTTGGCTGGCATTTTCGGAAACAAGTGAAGGGGAGCCTGCCGATGACGATAAGCTGGTCGCCCCGGCACCCAAGAAGAGGCCCGAGGCAGCGATCGATGAGATTGTTCCCGAGATCGACGGGTCCGCTGACGGAATAGCCGGGTACTTGAACTTCCGCAATCGGTTGAGGCAACACTCCCTGACAGCCGCCGACGTACGGGAGGCCATTGATGAATCGCTATGGGCTGACCTCCGCAAAAGGATGATCGACAACAAGACAGACGTGCCTCCGACCCATGACGTGCTGCCCGGCGAGTATTGGGCCGAAGTGACATTCAAGGACCGAACCGACATGGAGGCGTTTCTGGGAGTCGCCCCGGAAGACATCGGGAAGGAAGCCAAGCTCGAGGTGGAAATGGACTTTGCCGCAGCGTACGACAACCGCGATGACGGCACGTTTACCATCGACAAGGTTTTCTACCGCAGGCCCCTTCTGGACGGCTTGACACTCATCCACGGCACCGCCCTGCCCGGAAACGATGACCGTCTCGTCTCTGAAGGTGTCTCTGCATTGCGAAAGGTACTCAAGCGAGAGATCGCGTCGCTCGAGGCGGCGAAGGAGCGGCTCGACGCCGGGCTCGAGAAGGCGCGGGCCGAACAGAAACTCCTCGAGGACCAAACCAGCGAGTTCAAAGACGACATCGAAAAGTGGGAGCGGGACGTCGCAGAAGCCACCCGGTTGGCAGACCGCTTTGAGGCAGAAGTGAAAGCGACTGCCGCGAGCCTCCGGCAGGCCGAGGAGGAGGTTGTGAAGCTCGGTCGCGCGTTGGTGAGCGAGATTGGGAAGGCGGTCCAAGAGGTAGACAGGGTAGCCCCTGCCGCCGGCCGCCGTGGGGCCACAGCCCCATCGACGGCCTTCTGAAAAGCCGGTGGGATCGACGACCTGCGGGGCGATCGGCTACATTTCCGGGTTCACCACGCTCGGAGTGATGTCCCGCAAATGCCACGACCTGTGACGACCCCTGGAAACACCCATCGCCTCCGGAAGGCGGTCCACCACCACAAGCTCGCCAGCCGCCGTGGCATGCTCGAGCGGATGTTTACGCTCTGGTTCCGGGGCTTCATCTACAACCAAATATGGGAGGATCCTCGCGTCGATGCCGAGGCCTTGCAGATTGGCCCCGAGAAGAGCCTGTTCACGATTTCGAGTGGCGGCTGTAACGTTCTCAACTACCTCGTTCACAGTCCGAAGCGGATCGTGGCCGTGGACCTGAACGCCAACCACATGGCCCTCACGCGGCTCAAGCTCGCCGCGATCAAGCATCTCCCCAACTACGAGACCTTCTACAACTTCTTTGGCCACGGGAAGCATCCCGACAACGTCGCCAACTACAACCGCTACCTCCGGGACACACTCGACCCACTCACGCGGTCGTTCTGGGAATCGAGTGATTGGCCGGGCCGCAAGATCGGCCCCAAGCGGCTCAGCTATTTCAAGCGAGGTCTCTACGAGCACGCCAAGCTGGGCCAGTTTTTTCGGGTCGTCCACGGATTGGCTCGGCGGATGCGTCGCGATCCGGCTCGACTGCTTGCAGCCACCACCGTGGCCGAACAGGAAAAGATTTTCGACGAGGACTTCGCTCCGCTCTTCAACAACCGGCTCGTCCGATGGATGGGCCGTCAGCCCGTGGCCGTCTACAGCCTCGGCATCCCTCCGAGCCAGCATGCGGCGATGCTCGAGGAGCAAGAAGGCGACGGCGGGCGGCTTTTTGACATGTACAAGGAGCGAATCCGCCGGCTCAGTTGCGGCTTCCCACTCCACGACAACTACTTTGCCTGGCAGGCTTTTGGCCGTCGCTACGACCACGAAAACCGTCGGGCGCTTCCTGACTACCTCAAGCCTGAAAACTACGAACTGATCAAGTCCCTTGTCGATCGCGTTGAAACCCACGTTGCTTCGCTGACGGACCAACTGCGACTCGAGGAGCCGGGCAGTCTCAATGCGTTCATCCTGCTTGACAGCCAGGACTGGATGCCCCCGCATGTGATCGACGAGCTTTGGGGCGAGATCCTCCGGGTGGGTGGCCCAGACACACGCGTGATCTTCCGGACGGCCGGCGAAAAGTCTCCTGTGGAGGACGCGCTCGCTTCCGAAAAGCGGTCCTGCTTCCACTACGACGAGGAGCGGTCCCGTGCCTTGCATGCCCAGGACCGTTCGGCCATTTACGGCATGTTCCATCTTTACGAGCGAGTGGACGCGAAGGCATGACGCATGATCCGGTCGCCCCCGCGGGCACGGCGGATGGTGCGGGCGGTCACGAGCCGCCAAAAGACCAGGCCGTCGCAATGGACCGGATGTACCGGTTCACGCGTCATATTTACGACATCACGCGGGCCTACTATCTCCTGGGCCGCGACCGCATGCTGTCCCACGTGCAGACGGGGCCCGGCACCGCCACGGTCGAAGTAGGTTGCGGCACGGCTAGGAACCTCATCAAGCTCGCCCGACGGCCGCAGCCGGGCCTTCTGTGTGGCCTCGATGCATCCCAGGAGATGCTCGACACCGCGGCGGCAAGTATCACACGCGCCGGCGTGCCGGCAGCGGGCAACGAGCCAATCCGTCTGCGGCAGGGGCTTGCCGAAGATCTCGACCCCGCCGCCATGTTCGGCCGCCCCGAACCTTTCGACACGATTTTCTTTTCGTACTGCCTATCGATGGTGCCAACCTGGCCCGCGGCCATCGAGGCGGCGCTCGCCAATCTCAGGCCTGGCGGGAAGATGGTGATCGTGGACTTCTGGGATCAGGCCGACCTTCCCCGGTTCTTTGCTGCGGGACTCAAGCGGTGGCTCGCACTCTTCCACGTCCACTACCGGCCCGAGGTCCACGACGCGCTCGTGGCGCTCGGCCAATCGGGGCGGGCGGATGTCGCCTTCGAGTCGGTCTTCCGCCGCTACGCATACATCGCCACCGTCACGAAGCGTTAACAGCAGGCGCATCTACGGAAACAGAAAGACAAGGCCGGTGACCGTGGCCGCCTGCACGGCAAAGCCGCGGGCGCTGATTGGAACGGCGGGCACCGTCCACGGCGCACAGTTGCCAGGCCGGTAGTAGCCCAACGGGTACACACACTCCCACGGGAGTTCGACACCCATCTTGTAGGGCAGCACAGGGAGCGTCACGAAGAAGTGGGCGGCCGAGATAAAGGGATCAGCGAGAGGGCCGCGGGAATGACCGTACCGCTCGAGGCTCCAGTGCTCGAAGTAGAGTGGCTTGTGGCAGTAGCCGGCCGCTGTCCACGTGAAGGTCGTGGTCGCAAACCGCCGCGGCTGGTAGGTTTCTCCTTCGAGCCGGCACTCGCACGGGTAGTCGTTCCCGGGGCGTCCACCCACGCGGATGTCGAGATCGATCGAGGCGATTCGATCCTCAAAGAGGCGTTGGAGCGCGGTTCGGCATGCTTCTGCCTCTTCTTCATCACACGAGTCTTCACGCGACCAGGATTCCTCCGCAGATACAAGCACAGCGGAAGAAGCATCGTTCTCCTGGCCCGCCGCCTGCTGAACAAAGTTTGCCTCGAGTCGCAGAGGGGGCAACTCAAGCGCCTTTTCCGGGGCCTGCACAAAGCCCCGCCAGTCGGCAGCGGAGGCGAGGGTGGCCGCCAAAGCCATGCACCCCACGAGCGCCGCAACCACAGCGACTCGCGACCGCTCACTCCGGTGATTTGGTGTGTTCCGCCGAGTAGTTCGGCGCTTCATGCGTGATGGCGATGTCATGGGGATGGCTTTCACGGACGCTGGCGGCTGTGACCTGAATAAACCGGGCATCGCGACGAAGTTCCTCGATGGTCCGCGTGCCGCAGTAGCCCATACCGGCCCGGAGGCCGCCCACGAGCTGGTAGACGAACACACTCAGCGGCCCCTTGAAGGGCACCCGACCCTCGACTCCCTCCGGCACGAGTTTGTCGCCGGTCCTTCCCGTGGCCTTCTGACGGTAGCGCTCGCTCGACCCTTTGACCATCGCCCCGAGCGATCCCATACCGCGGTACGACTTGAACGTTCGCCCCTGATAGAGGACGGTCTGCCCAGGACTTTCCGCGGTGCCTGCCAGGAGTCCGCCGATCATCACGGCGTGGGCCCCTGCTGCGATCGCCTTGGTGATGTCTCCCGAGTAACGAATACCACCGTCGGCGATCACGGGAACGCCGGCATCGGCCGCCTCCTGCGCGGCATCCCAGACCGCCGAGATCTGAGGAACGCCAACGCCGGAGATGATCCGTGTGGTACAGATCGACCCAGGACCGATCCCAACTTTGATCCCATCGGCGCCAGCCTCGATCAAATCGCGACAGCCTTCCCGAGTTGCCACGTTCCCCGCAACCACCTCGATCTCCCAGCGTCGCTTAATCGCCTTCACGGTGTCGATCACGTTCTCGGAATGGCCGTGGGCGCTGTCGACTACGAGCACATCGACGCCTTTCGCGATGAGCGCCGCTGCCCGGTCTTCGTCAAACACCCCAATTGCCGCGCCCACCCGAAGCCTCCCCTGACGGTCCTTACACGCCATGGGAAACCGCTTCATCATGTCGATGTCTTTGATCGTGATGAGACCGGTGAGGATCCCGGCGGTATCGACCAGCAAAAGCTTTTCAACCTTGTTGGCCATCAAGACCTTTTCGGCTTCGTCGAGCGAGACGTTCCCCGTGGCGGTCACAAGGCCGGTCTTCGTCATGATGTCCGCGATCGGTGTCTCACCACTCTCGAGGAATCGCAGGTCGCGCCTCGTGATGATCCCGACGAGTTTTTTGCCGTCGGTCGTGATGGGCACGCCCGAGATGTTGGCCTGATCCATGACATCGCGGGCGCGGGCAACCGTCGCTGTCGGCGGCAGCGTGACGGGGTCGGCAATGATCCCGTTGGCACTCCGCTTGACCTTGTCCACCTCCTCGGCCTGCCGCTCGATCGAGAGGTTTTTGTGAATCACGCCGAGGCCGCCTTCCTGGGCCAGGGCAATCGCCATCTCGCTCTCCGTGACGGTGTCCATCGGGGAGCTGATGATCGGGATGTTGAGCGTGATGCCCCGGGTCAGCCGTGTGGCCACGTCGGTCTCGGCGGGCACGACGGCCGACCGCCGGGGCACGAGGAGCACGTCGTCGAACGTGATGCCGGTGGCAACGATTTTTCCTTCCATGAGCCGCTGGTTCTCCGATGCGTGGAAAGCCGCGGATTATGCGGGCGCGAGGCCTGCGGCGACAACGGGTCGGAGCAGAATTTGCCGGGGTTGCTCGTTTCGCCGTTCTTCTTGGCCGCACGGCACCAAAGCGTGGTCTACGTTTGTGGAGTCAGCGGAGCTCGGCCGCGTGCCAAGTGACGCTCGCCTTCCTCATCTATTTCGCCGCCTGACGAGAGTCTGCCCGATGCGTTTCCTCGATGAATCAGCCGTCCCCCACCCACCGCTCCCATCGCTCAAGGCTGTCTCGATCCCCGAGGAACCGGCTCAGACGCCCGATCCGGACGCTCTCGAGGCCCACATGGCCCGCAGCCAATACGGCCGTTTTCAGCTCACCGAGGCGATCCGTCCGGGCTGGCGGCTCGACATTGTGCCCCAGGCCGGCTATCGCCACGACGCCTATGTCGATCCGCAATCGGGAGCCCGCCTGCCGGCGGTTGTCGCCGCCGTCTCAGCCGAGAACCTCTTTGAGACATTCCTCGAGTTGCTCGAGCCACTCGGCGACGAGGTCGATGTGGTTTTCGAATCGTCGCACGACGAAGCCGCCGGCGTCCGCGAGTTTTCCCGTGAGGGCGTCGAGCGGCTCGTACTCGAAAGCCTCCTCTGGGAGTTCGAGGATCTTTTGTTGAATGATGGCTGCACCGCCATTGCCGTCATGCACCCAGAGCAGTCTCTTGAAGTCCAGCTCGATGAGCACAAGCTCCTCGTGATCTATGCCGCCGGCCGTCAGCCGTTCGAGCGGATACTCCGTGACCGTGGCCTCGACCGGGACGATCGGCTCCGCTTCGTCTCGCAGGGCGAGCACATGCACACGTCCCACGCCCGCCACGCCCGCCAGTTTGAAGAGCTCGTCGCACGTCTGTGCTGATTCTGGGGCGGCGGGCCAAGCCTTCCTGCGGTTTTCCCCTGTGAAACCGGGATTGAAGCAGGGGCGTGGGTTCGCGACCATCCTGGCCCGTTCAGTCGGTCCAGGCAGGTTCCCCAATGGTGCGGCTCGCGTTGCTTCTTGCGATCGGGATGGCCGGTGCGTTTGGCACCGCCGCCCGTGGCCAGGGATTCCTGCCGCCGCCCACTGGCCAGCCTGATCCGTTCGCGCCGCTGCCCGAAGGTGCGGTGATCGGCCCGAG
>JBGTKO010000014.1:0-10449 GCA_041744595.1 Pirellulales bacterium | reverse complement strand
CGCGCGGTACCATTTGGCTCTCGGAAAGGCGATGGCTCTTGCTCGCATGAGCTTCGCCACGATTCCGGGCAACTAGCTCAGTTGGTTAGAGCGCCACGTTCACACCGTGGAGGTCACAGGTTCGAGTCCTGTGTTGCCCATTGCGATCAATGCTTGCTCTATCGCCGCATGGATCTCGCACGCGATCAACCTGACCGTGCGTCCCACCCGTTTACCCTTGGCCAGCCAGGATGCGTCCACGCACCTCCTGTGAGCCGAAGATGGCGGTGGCAAAGTCTTCAAACGACATTCCCCTCGCAAGCCGCGGCGCCCAGACCGCCTGGCCTGCCACATCAGCCGGTCGCTTCAGCCAGCAGGAGTAGGCAGCGTCGATGAGCCGCCTGTTGGCCTCGGCTGAGTTGAGGAAAGCCCTGACAACGTCAACGCGTGTCCGGGTGCCGGCATCGAGCCTGGCCGTCCAGGCGGCACCCTCGCCGGGCCCCTGATCGCGGCCCAGAAGGAGCTGATAGGCGGCCCGCACAAACGACACGTTGTCGGCATGGCCGGCATTTCTGAACTCTGCCGAGGCCATCAGCCGGGCAATCACGGCTGACAATGGCTGACCGCGATTCAGAAAATTGTTCCAGTTTGCGATCTCTCCAGCCTGGCCGTCGCGCCCCAAGATATTCTGGTAGTACCGTCTTATCTGAATTGTCCTATACTCGCGGCTGTTCACGAACTCACCGACAATTGTTCTCAACGGTGTGCCGGACTCGAGCCGAGCCAGATAGGCGCCCTTGCCTGGCTCGCGGCCTGGTCGCCCAAGAAGCGTCTCGTACAGGGTGTCCAAGAGGCCTTCGTTCACGGTGGCCGCCGTGCGAGGCACCGTGTACAGATCGGGCGTCAGCGGCATGTACCGGGTCGCTTCGTTCAGGCGCTTGCCGATATCCTGACCGAGAAGGGTGTCACCTTCGGCCAGCGTGACAACGAGGCTGTGAGTCGGCGTGGCACCCGACGGCAGCACCATCCGAACGCGATGGGTTCCTGGCGCGATGTCGGCAAACGTGAACTGTCCCGCCGCATCCGTCAGCGTTTGCTCTTCAAACTCGTCGAGTATCCCATTGTTGTTGCTGTCGAGAAATACGGTGCGATTGGCCAGTCCGTGATCGATGGCGTCACGGAAGCCGTCAGCATCGTGGTCATGAAACGCCACGCCGTGCAGCGCCGTTGATCTCGTCAGCACCACACTGTTTTTGTTGTACGTAATCTTGTACGTGATGCCGCCTACCGTCATGCTTGTTCCCTGGATGAACTGTCCCGAGATCTCTCCGGTGGTGGAAATGATCGTCAGTGATTCCCCCGGCTTCGGCACGTAATCACCGAAATCCAGATACAGATACAGACTGTTTTTTCCCAGGCTCACATTGCCAAAGCTGACCAGTTGGCTGTAGTCCGTGCCCGGGGTGGTGGCCCCCGTGGCACTGAACATGAACGTTCCACCGTAGAGCCTCACCTCCTTGGGCGAACTGGCACTCCCCACGGTGAGTCTTCCCGGAGTCCCGTCGAGGGCACCCGGTTGAAGGATGCCGCCGTACGTTTCCCGAACCGTCACCGTCTTTCCGATGGAATCGACATACGTGTAGGCCTTGAGCGGCGCCAACAGATCCAGCGATCCGGTGATCGTTCCAATGCCTGCCAACCGGCCATCAGCAATGCTCACCCGGCCCACATCCAGTTCGCCACGAACCACCGTAAACGGCATGCTCATGGTTTGGCCTTCCACTCTCGTAAACTGCTGTATTTGCTGGGTAAAGCTCGTCAGGGAGCCCACGTCTGTCGTGATCTTCATCGTGTCACCAACTGGAATTCGCACCATCGATGAGTTGGTGAAGGGGCTCATGAAATCGACGTCGCTGCCTTGAATTTGAAGCGGAGTCGTGTTCGGCGTTCCGCCGTAGAAGAGCGTGTACTGCGTCGTGCTGCCGATTGCCGATGTCAGTGGGGGCAGATCCTTCAAATTGGCAAGCGAGAACGAAAACTTCGTCTGGGCTGCGTCACCTCCACTATTGAGGAACGTCCCAGGCGAAACACCGCTCCCCTGAACCTGTGCCCCTGGAACAGAATTCATCGTGTCGAGCGCCTTCACCGAGTACCAGACAAGCTGAGGCAACCCTGAGATCTCGTACGGAAACGTGATGCTTGGCGGCTTCAGGGTGCTCTCGCCGAGCGAAAGCACCGTCGCCGTACCAGAGACGGGGCCGAACGGCGCCGTCTCCGACCACTCGACCTGATTCGGTAGGCCGTTGAGGCCGCCGATGCTGATGCCAAGCTTGGTGGCGTAATTGGCGCCGATATCCGCCGCGTCGTCGTCGAGCGAGAAGCCATACCCAGACAGGCCGAGCCGCTGGTGGACGAACCACACAAATGGATCGAGGTTGTAGATATTGAACGTCTGACCCGTGCCGGCGACGGGCTTCGATGGATCCGGATACCAGAGCTTCTGGTCGAGCTGCTTCGTGAAGTCGTTCACCCCTCGTAGCAGCGACTTGACCATCGTGCGGTACGCGACCTCGATCTTGTGGAGGGCATCGAGATTTGTTGGCTTCGTCACGTTGCCGCCGATGACGTTGTGCACAATCTGCACCGACCGCGGCGAAGCGTCGTCCTCCCCGGCCGGCACCTGACCCATAAAGCTCAACAACTGAAACGCGTTCTGTGCGAACTGCGCGACATTGGGTACCGACGGCGTTGCGACCGGAGTAAAGGGCGTGAGCAGCTTCACAATCGAGTCGTGGGCTCCGCCGATCTGGGCCATCGTCGGCAATGCGAAGTTGTAGGCACCCTGTGACCCGACCTTCACGCCCTGGCTCAAGTGAATCGTTCGATTGTCGTTGTCAATGGCGACGATCGAAGTCTTTCCGTCGGCGGGATTCGTTGAGATCCCTGCTCCCGTAACCACCATGCCGGGAACCAGATGGGTGTTCGCGGTGGTTAGCCTGATCACATTGTTCATGGCTGTCGGCGCTTTTGCGTCCGGCACCGCCTGTCCACCGAGGCCTGTCTGTGCCTGGGCCGTCTCCGGCAAGTGGGTGACATAGTAGTTGGCCCATGTGTACCAAAGGTTCACGAGCGCATTGCTGATGTAGTCCGTCACCGGCCGGGTCAGAGTGTAGGAGAAACTTTGGTTACCCGACGTCGCGATCACGTTGTTCAATCCGATCTCGAGGACTTCTGTCTCCCCACCGCCGACCGGCGTGAACTTCGTAAAATTGAATCCGGGATTCCCGACCGGGCCGATTCGCTCCACGACGGTCCCTGGCGGAACGACAGGTGCTCCGGGGCCTCCCGACGGCAGCTTGACGACCATGCCCTTCTGGAGCTGGGTCTTCAAAATGTTCTGGAGTGCCGGCGTATTCGCCACGATATAGAGACTCTTTGTGCCATTCGAGAAGCCGGACCCCGCGCCAAGCACCTGCTTGGCATCAGTGCCACCACTCGTCAGCATGTACGAATTGGCATGGACGTCGTAGGTCGAGCTCACGTCACCCAAGGGGCTGTCGGAGAGCGCATCCTGGCCCGATGGAATCTTGATGAGCGGAGTTTTGCCAAACGCTGGGCTCACGTTGTTCGTGACGTCAAAGTTGTACTGAGTCCACCCGTTGTAATCAGGAGCGACATTGTCGCCGGACAGTCCGAAGTACGAACCAAGCCCGTTCGTTGGCCCGAGGCTCAAGAACTCGGCGGCGGCCTTCTGAAACTGATCGACCGTCTGGGAGGAGCCAATCCACCCGTAGGGCAGCCGAGGACCAGGGAAAGGCGTTTGAACGGGCAGCGGCGGGTCAGTGATCGGGATCGGCACATCGAGGGCCGCCATTGCCACCGGCAGCGTCATGTTGTCAACGTACGACACGTCGTAGTTGATGAGGGCGTGCGTCTCGCCAAAGTTTGGCTTGAGCTTGTCAATATTGGGATTGATTTTGCTCAGAATCGGATCGCGGATCGTGAATTCGGCAAGCTGGGCGGGAGCGTCGTTGGACGGACCAATCGGCTGCTTCGGATCATTGGTGGGCAAGCCCTGCCGATACCACATGACCACGCCCGACGTGCCCACCGGGGCATCGCTCACGCTGATCGCCGGGAGCGTGACGTTCACCGTGCTCGAGCCGTCATTGTTCTTCCCGTAGTACTGAAATGGGTTGGGAATTGTTAACGACGTGCCGACCTGCGGCGCGTTGTTGATCATGTCCATGTACGTCGGGTCGTAGCCGATAAAAATCCGCGCTCCGTCCCAGAAAACGAGCGGAACGGGAACTGTGATCGCCATGCCAGGAAGGAGGCCGACGTAACTCCCGCTTGCATTCTTGTGGCCGATATAGCCCCGGTATTCGTTGAACATGTTGTCGATCGGGTCGTAGAGCGCCTGGGTCGGCTTCAGGTCGTCCTTGGTAGCGTTGGTGTTTACCAGGATCGGGAAGACGGTGAAGTCTGCGTTGTTGGTGAACGTAATCGTCTTGAGGGGAATCTCGAAATGGATGGGGTTTGTGTCGTTCTTCGTGGGTCCGAAATACAGCAGCGTGTTCAACAGTTTGTTCGGGTCATTCGGATCGGGTGTGAAGCTGTCCTTTGGAAACATGAGGTTCGGCGGGAGCGTCGTGAAGGTCGACGCGTCGAGCGTTGTGATCGGGCTGTAAGTCGTACCGTCGGCATTTGTCGCAAACGCCCGAAAGGAGTACTGCGTGTTGGGAGTGAGCGGGCTCGCTTTCACCGTGAACACCCCCGTTCCGGGCGGGCCTGCCACGTCCAACTCGGCGACGCCCACGCCGCCGCGTGTCGGATTCGGATTGACGCTCGTGAGCGAGAAGACCACGCCGCGAAAGCTCAGCGGGGAGCCGCCGTCGCTGGTCACGGCGCCGCCAAGGATCGCCTCATACGGCGTGACCCCAGTCACCGTTGGATTCACAACCGTCGGCGCGGCCATGACGAGCCGACCCTCGAGACATTCCAATCCCAGTGAGAAAAGTTCACGCGACCGACGACGAAAGCGATCCCTGGTTCGCTGGCGTTGGTTGCCAAGAATCCGACTGAGCCACGAAGGGCACTGGGTGGCCACGGCTGGGAATTCCTCATTGAGGGCATGCGTGAAAGCGGAAAGCCCGTTCACGCAACCTCGAATCTACCGAGCCGTGCGCGGACCGCAAGTTTGTGAGAAATTCTTATGCTTTTGTAAGCCAGAGGCATTCAAAAAACCTCACAGGACAATAGCCTGCGTCCGACGACGCCAGCGGGTCGGTGAAAAGACGGGAATTTCCAGTGGCTCGATGAGGGGCTGGCCATCACGCCAGAAGTGGCGGAACGCTCGCCGCTCACCGGTGGTATAGACGTGCCGCAGGAAGGCCAGGTCGCAGGCCGAGTAGTCGGCAAGCCATTGATCGAGCCCAGTCACCCCCGCTTCGTGCAAGGCACACTGGCTGTATCCGCACGCCTCCCGCTCGTACGCCTCGAGGGCATCGAGCTCCTGCGGCCCTGGATTAACGGGCATCCTCATCCCCAGCCGCCGAAGTTCTGAGGAGAGGTTCCATTGCACGGTGTGCCCGAAGAGATGAGCGACGAGAAAGAGCCTCTCCTCCCAATCATTGTGGATGCCGACAAAGATGCGAATCCCATCGAGGTCGCCCTTGAAGGGCGGAGCAATTTCCGACACCTCGACTGCGACGCCATACCTGGCGGTCACGTACCGCGACAAGGAGTCATAGGCAGTGCGAAAGGCACAGCTCGGATTTGTCGTCATCCGCCTAGCCTCGCGTGCGTGTTGCCAGCGTCGCACACGTCTCGCGTGAAGTGAGCCATCTGCGTGCATCCACCGCATACCGGATCAACCCGACCGATGTCGATGAAAACAACAGCGTAGCCGTGGCGTTCCGCCAGCCCGACCGCCCACCGGCGAAATTTCTCACGCGACCACTCGAAGTGGTGATCGGCATGCCGAACCTCGTCAGCGCCCAGTCCGAGGAGCGTGTTGTAGTCGCGATTCGGTGTCGTCACGAGCACCGTTTGGGGACGAAGCCTCCGGAAGAGCCCCTGCTCGACCCGCGAGAGGTAGCGAGGGTCAATGTGTTCGATCGTTTCCACAAGCGTCGCCGCATCAACACCTTCCGGCAGGAGATCTCGTGACGCAAAGGATCCGTAGTGGAGTTCGACGACGGACCGCCGGTCCGCAGGCAGGCTTTGAAGCGATGCCTGAGCCTCCGCGAGCGCCCGCTGATCGTTGTCAATTCCCACGATCCGCTGGAACTGGTCGTGCATCGCGAGCCGCACCAAGAGCGCCCCGCCGCCACAGCCAAGATCGACCACGCTTGTCGCGCCGCTGGCCCGCAGCCGATCCACGACCATCGCCAGCCGTACCTCGTGGAGCTCGCTCGAGATCGTATCGAACGATGAACGGCTTCCTGCCCTCATGACGTCAGGGTTCACTTCTTGGTGGAGCACGGAATGAGAAGGCAACTCGTGTGAAGGATCACGATAGCAACACTCCAGGCGCAACCATCGTTGGCGTACGCCGCCTCGGCGGCTTCACGAGGAGGCACAGGCATGCCAATGGCAGTGGCACCAGAGCGAAGGTGACGAGGGCGACATCGAAATCGCCGTAGGCGTCACGCATCACGCCTGCAAAGAGCGGCCCCACGCTCGACACGGCAACGTTGATCGTCATGAGCATCCCGCGGATCGCCCCGAGGTGCCGTCGGCCAAAGTACCTCGCCCATAACGGTTGCACAGCCCCGAAGAAGATCCCTTGTGAGATGCCCATCAGCCCACCGGAAGCCATCGCCATCGTGATGCTCGTGGACATGAGAAGGACGGCCACCCCGAGTGACAAGATGGCCGCACCGGTAGCCAGCAGCAACGATGCCCGCATGCGGTCGGCAAGGATGCCTCCGATGATCTGCATCACCGCCAGACACACTGCCAGGGCGACAAGCATCGCGGTGACATCGGCGGCAGAGAGACCTCGCTCCTGGAAAATCGGCACGATGCAGAAGAAAAGGGCCGTGTGGATAAGCCCGAAAAGGGCCGTCCCGCCTGCGACGATCCAGAAGGTCACCGTCCGCAAGGTCTCGCCGAGCGTCAGATCGACCTCCGGGTTCACGCAGGCTTCCGACGTCCGAGGCAATCGAACAGCAACAAAATCTCCATCGATCCGTTGCCCCACCTCCTCTGGATGGTTGCGGAACAACAGTGCCATGGCCGGAAAGAGGACCACCCAGATTGCTATTCCGAAAAAGCAATACGCGCCCCGCCAGCCCCAGTGCGCCTCGAGCCAAACGTTCGCTGCCGGGATCACGGCCATCGAAACGGCCATACCCGTTTGCCGAATGCCTTCCACCATTCCCAATCGTCTGTCAAACCAAAATGCCAGCATGCTCCCACTGACAAGCGACAGGGCTCCGGCGCCAAGCATGCGAAGCAGCGTGAACGCCAGCACGAGCCCAGCCCAGTCTCGCACGATCGACGTCACGAGGCACGCGGCACTGAAGAGACTGATGACCAGGAGCATCGCCTGCCGCTGACCGAAGCGGTCCATGAGCCGACCGAAGAATGCGATCGGAAGCGCCCCGAGGAGCGTGCCCAACGTATAGGCTGCGGCCATTCGACCATGACCCATGCCGAGGTCGCTTCGCATAGCCTCACTAAAGATGGAGACACCGAACGTCTGGCCCGGGGAGCTTGCAACCAAGCCGGCAATCGCCAGCACGAGCATCACCCAACCGTAGAAGACTCCGCTCGTCGTCGACCGAAGAACTTCCGAGTCGGCAATGATGGAGGGAGACGACGCGAAAGCCCGGCTGGCAACAGTCTCGCCCGCCGATGCAAGAGCTTCGCCCTGGGGCACATCAGACGGTCGCGGAGCCGGCCGCTTGCGCCGTCGCGAAAGCCCAGGCAGGATGATGGTGCGACTCATGAAATGACCGTTATACTCTTCTCCGCGAGAGCAGCCTTTGACCTCTGCGTCCAGGCGCCAACCTGCTCGTCTCCTAAAAGAATCCGTACGAAAGCCTGGGCTTCCTCTTCCACGTGACCGACCGACATCTCGAGCAAGAAATCTCGCGGCGGCGCACGTTCGCGATCATTTCGCATCCCGACGCGGGAAAAACGACGCTCACTGAAAAGCTTCTCCTTTATGGCGGCTGCGTCGAGGTGGCGGGCGCCGTCCGTGGCCGCAAAACACAGCGGGCGGCCCGCTCCGACTGGATGGAGCTCGAGAAGCAGCGGGGCATCTCGGTGAATTCCACCGTGCTCGTCTTCGACTTCGCTGGACACCGCGTCAACCTCCTCGACACGCCCGGGCATCACGACTTCAGTGATGACACCTACCGCACGCTCATGGCAGCCGACTGCGCGGTGATGGTGATCGACCTCGCCAAGGGAATCGAGACGCAGACCGAGAAGCTCTTCAAGGTGTGCGCGCTCCGCGGTCTGCCGGTCATCACATTCGTCAATAAAGTAGATCGCCCTGGCCGTGAGCCGCTGTCCATCCTCTCGGAGATCGAAGAGAAGTTTGGCATCACGGCCATCGCTGCGAACTGGCCGATCGGCACCGGACAGGATTTTGCCGGCGTGCTTGATCTCACCGGGCGGCAAGCCCATCTTTTCGAGGGCCGGCAGGGCGACCGTCGGACAAAGGCCGAGATCGTGAGCTTTGCCGAGGCCGCTGCCTTCTCAGACCTCGGGGCCAGTGCATGCGAAGAGGCCGAACTGGTCGCGGGCGCCTCGACCGTCTTCGATCGAGATGCATTTCTCGCCGGTCGGCAGACGCCAGTGTTCTTCGGGAGCGCGCTGACGAACTACGGTGTTGAGCAGTTTCTCCACGGGTTCCTTGCCCTGTGCCCGCCACCAACCGCGCGGCTGAGCGAGGGAGGGCCCGTGCTGGCGACGACCCCAGCTTTTGCCGGGCTGGTGTTCAAGATCCAAGCGAATCTCGATCCCAACCACCGAGATCGGATCGCGTTCGTACGGGTTTGCTCCGGCACCTTCCGTCGAGACATGGAGGTGCTCCATGTCCGAACTGGAAAGACGATTCGTCTCCGACGGGCCCACCGCGTCTTCGGGCAGGAGCGAGAGACGGTCGACGAGGCGTATCCCGGCGACATCGTGGGCCTCGTCAATCCGGGTGAGTTTCGCCTGGGAGACACGATCTGCGAGGGGCAACCCGTCGCGTTTGAACCGCTTCCGACGTTTGCTCCGGAACGGTTCGCGACCCTGCGGTGCCAAGACACGAGCCGGCGAAAACAGTTTGAGCGAGGGCTTTTGCAACTGCTCGAGGAGGGTGTGGTGCAGCTTTTCCATGACCCAGGGTCAATCGTCCGCGAACCCATTCTCGGCGGGGTCGGAGAGCTTCAGTTCGACGTCGTGCGGTTTCGCCTCGAAAACGAATACTCGACGCCCACCACGCTTCACTGGCTCCCCTACACGATCGCCCGTTGGATCACCGTCGGCCGCGAGCACGTACCCACCATTCGGATCATGACCACGGCCAAGCTCGTGCACGACCAGGACAGCAACCCGGTGGTGTTGTTTCAGTCGCAGTGGGACGCCGAATACATGGCCCGTGAGTACAAGGAACTGACCTTGTCTGCCGTGCGATAGCTGTTCCGCCAGGGGCCCTCGAGGTTTTCAACGGCTACACTGCCGTCATGGAAGCGGTCGACGACGTCCTGATTGACGAACATGCCTGCGGCACCTGCCGATTCTGGCGACGGCAGCGCGATGCAAAACTCGTTGACTGGGGCGAATGCAGGCGAATGCCCCCATCGCTCCCACCCATCGAAGAAGACAAACTCATCCACGTGGGTCTGTGGCCACACACGGCGAAAAATGATTGGTGCGGCGAGTGGGACGGGGAAGCCGCGACGAAACAGGATCAAGGTTGACGGGTGTCGTCAGTGACGCCTGCAAGCCTGCTTTCTTCGCAAACTGTCGGCTTTGTCATGTTCCTTGCTTGCCCAGATGGGAATGATGAGGCCAGGGCGGTGTTGTAGGGGGGTTGGCAAAGTGCTACAATTCCTCACAGTCGACTGACTCTCGCACGCACTTCCGGCACCTAGGGAACTGAGCCTGTGCTTCGGCGAAGGTCGTTTATGTCGGTTGTTTTGTGTTTCAGTTCCCGGGTTCTATGAGGTTGATGGATTTATGTCTCGGAAGATTTACGTGGGAAACCTCCCTTGGTCTACCACGTCCCAGGATTTGGAGGCCATGTTCGCGGCGCACGGCGCCGTTCGCAGTGCCGAAGTGATTTCCGACCGTGAGACCGGCAGGTCTCGTGGCTTCGGGTTTGTGGAAATGGAAACCGACGAGGGTCTGCAGGCCGCAATCGCAGCACTCAACGGGCATGAGATGAACGGTCGCCCACTGACCGTCAACGAAGCCCGCGAGCGCACGCCCCGACCGGGTGGCGGTGGTGGTGGTGGCGGCTAC
>JBGTKO010000013.1:0-25021 GCA_041744595.1 Pirellulales bacterium | reverse complement strand
GCAGATGCTCGCCTCGAGTGCCCCACTCCCACTCCCTCTGGGAGAGGGCCGGGGTGAGGGTGCCCCCGCCCGCCCGTTCCCCGCCGCCTCATCGGCATCGCAGCCCGACCGATCCGTCACCGTCGTCTCCTCGATCGTTGCCGAAACCGGCTCCCCCGGCCTCTCGGTCTACGCCGCCACAAAGGCCGCGCTCGAGGGCTTCGCCCGCAGCCTTGCCCGCGAGTTGGGCCCGCGAGGGATCCGCGTCAACGCGATCGCCCCAGGCTTCCTGGAAACCGACCTCTCGTCCACGCTTCCGCCGGAGCATCGTGCCCGCATCGCGAGGCGCACGGCCCTCGGCCGTCTCGGCACGCCAGCCGACATTGTGGGCGCGGTGGATTTTCTCACAAGCCCCTCGGCCAGCTTCAACACCGGCCACGTCCTGAAAGTCGATGGCGGCGGATGATAGCGCCGTAGCAGGCGGGTATGATTGGAAGAATCTTCCCCGAGGAATGCCCATGGAAACGAACGATCGAATTACCGTTCATCCACAACAATGCGGCGGCCGCCCTTGCGTGCGGGGCATGCGTATTCGGGTGAGTGATGTCCTCGACCTGCTTGCGGCTGGGTTATCGCCAGGCGAAGTGGTGGCGGAGTTGCCCGACTTGGAGCCCGACGACATCACCGCGTGCCTGCGGTTTGCAAGCTCACAGGCATCCCGGCCTGGGGCAGCGGCGTGACAATCTGGCTCGACGCACACATCTCGCAATCTCTTGCCCCTTGGATTGCCACCAACTTTGGCGTGGAGTGCGTTGCCGTCCGTGACTTCGGGCTGCGTGATGCATTGGATCCGCCGATTTTCGCTGCGGCTAGAGAAGCGGGTGCAAACGTAATGACCAAAGACGCAGATTTTGCCGAGATGGTCGGGCGACTTGGGCCACCGCCGCGTGTTCTGTGGCTGCGGTGCGGAAACACATCAAATGCTGCGATGAGGGAGTTGCTCTCTCGCGAGCTTTCGAGGGCTCTGGCCAGATTGGCGGCCGGCGCCGCCGTCGTCGAGTTGGGATTGGCGCCCTGACGCGTTTCGTTTGCCTCGGCATCGCTACACACGGGCCTGCAAAACCGACTGCTGAACGGAATCGGGAACATCGATCGGGATAAACCACTCGGACGGGTACAGATAATCCTCGCCGCTCTCATCCACAATCCGGATGTCGCCATCGTTCGCCGCGTCGGCATCGTCGATCACTGCGTAAATCTTGTTCCGCTCGAGCGACGCTTCGTAGCCGGTATTCGCGACACACACCGCGAAACGAGTAGTGGAAACTGTGCTCATCGCAGGTACCTCTTTCGCTTGATTTCGACTCGACCGATGCCGTGTGCCTCGTACCAGTGCAATTCAGCCAGTCGCAAATCACCGCTCCGCAGCCGCACCGTGGCAACGCCTTTCATTTTCCGCCACCGTCCCGGCCCATGCAACTCAACGAGTTGATCGAGGGACCGAATCTTCGCTCCGACCGCTATTGTTTCGATCAGACTGATGCCGGAAACAATTTCAAACGATGGCGACACACCAACGCCCTTGATGATTTCAGATAGTGTACGCGCGTGCGCTTCCAAGGCAAGGCCTTGCAACGCCGGCGGTATGTTGCGATGGTTTTTCCGAAAAGCCCTCGGGGCGCGATCAAGGCCGGACTGGAGCGAGGGTTTGTCTTGGAGTCGTAGTACCAGGCCGCCCTCGACCTGATCCCCGACCGAAACACGTGCAGCCCCGTCTACTGGCAATCGGTCATCCCCGGCATCCTTGCCAGGCTTCCCGGCCGTTGCCGGCTCATGGAGTCGATTGCCGGTCGCCTGAGCGAATCGTGACGGTGGAAGCGGCCGCCCGGGCTGATTGCGGGCCCCCAGGCTACCCCGCAATCCTCGGGTCTCATCGAAAAAACACCCCGGTAGGGTACGCTAGAAGCATGACGCAACTCGCAAGAGAATGGCGGTCACCCACGGGAACGGAGTGCGCGCAGGCGCGCCCCCTCCTTTGACGGGGGTCATCCGTGATGTTCCGGCGGACTGCCAACGGATCATCATCGTTGGCGCGGGTGGTTTTGGCCGGGAAGTGCTGCAGTGGGCGACCGACGCATGGCCTGAGCATCGCGGCCGAATTGCAGGTTTTCTCGCGAGCGGCGCTCATCCAGCCGAGGGAAGTTCTTTGCCTCTCGGGATCCTCGAAAGTCCCGAAAAGTTTGGCCCGAGCGAGGGCGACTACCTTCTGTTGGGTATCGGCATTCCCGGCGCGCGGCGTAGGGTTGCTGAGGATCTCCTGTCTCGCGGCGCGAGGTTTCTGAGCCTCGTGCATCCGACGGCCATCGTTGCCCCGACGGCCACAATCGGCGTTGGGGCAGTGCTCTGTCCGTATGTAGTCGTCAGTGACTCCGCCGGAGTCGGAGAATTCGTACTGATGAACTACCACAGTTCACTCGCCCATGACGCGCATGCTGGGGCATTCTCAGTGCTTTCCCCATATGCAACTTTGGGCGGGTGCGCGAGTGTGCGTGATGATGTTTTCCTAGGGCTTCATGCCGCGGTCTGCCCGAACGTCGTTCTCGGCGCGGGGACGAGAGTGAGTGCCGGTGCGGTCGCGATGCGGAACGCCGAAGCTGGGTCGTTAGTGTTTGGCGTACCAGGACGGTCAACCAAACATCTTCAGGTGAACTGATACGAGCCGTGTTCAGTTCCAAGGGTACTCCGACTCCGCAAAGACTTGGCTTCGGGGTTACGGGAATCGTTGTGGCTCTCCTTGGCGGTTGCCATTCATTCACGTGGGCTGAGGAGCCTGCTTTGTCCGGTCGCCTAATCGTGGCCGCTTCGTCACCCACGGAAAGCACCGCCACTTCCGCAAACGAACAGCCGACCGCTGGTAAACCTATTCCGTCGGCCGCAGCGAGAAAAACTGCGGATGACGCGATACGCCGGATCTTCAAAGCCGATTTTGCAGCCAGCCGCACCCCGACTGCGAAGGCAGCACTGGCCAAGAAATTGATGGATGTTGCCGGGGAGGACACGGACTCCACCAACCGATTCGTTCTTCTGGAAATGAGTGTGGAGTTTGCATCGGATGCAGGGCAATTCCTTCTGGCGGACAACGCTGTTCGGGCAATGGAGGCGGAGTTCTCGGTGAATGGCAAGAGTGTGCGGAGGGACGCGCTCATAAGGGCTCTTAAACAGGCAAGCGGTGATGACCTAGCCGAAGCAATTGACCGCGGCCTTGAGGCTTCAGCGGCCGCGCTTGCCACCGACGACTTCGACGGAGCAGTGGCCTTGAGCCGGGAAATAGCCGTCGCAGCGCGCCGTGCTGCCGATAAGGCTCGCCAGCAAAGCGCATCTGCGGTCATAAGCGAGATCAAGAGCCGCCAGCGGGACCTTCAAAAGCTTCGGCCGTGGTTTGAAAAGCTCGAGGCAAACCCTGGCGATGCTGTATCGCTTGAGTACGTGGGCTCCTTCTTCTGCTTCGAGCGAGGGGACTGGGAAAAAGGCTTGCAGCTTCTTAGGAAAATCAATGGCGGCGAGTTGGCGAGGCTAGCGGAATTGGACATAGCTGCGGATCGCGAGCCCGAAAGTGCAATCGCGAGTGCAGACGGTTGGACACGGTACGCAGACGGCAAGCAAAAGTCTATTCAGGTCGCATGTCTCCGACGGGCACAGATGCGGTACGAGCAGGGACTGCCAGCCCTGTCGGGGCTTTCAAAGGCTCGCGTGAGCGAGGCTCTCAGCAGCATTTCCAAAATGGTTGGAGACGACCACACGAACTGGGTCGTGGTGTTTCGAAGCGATGATCCCAAGGTTTGGAATACCCAGACGAATACGGGGTTCACAAACTTTGCCGTACCGGTTGTGTCTGCCCCGATTGGCGTTCGGTACGTTAGGCTCAGGCGTGGAAATAACGACCAAGTCATCCTTGCCACTACGAGAGCCAAGCTTGCTTCCACGTGGAGCGACGGACGGTATGGTTGGTCGGGCGACGGGCGTTCTCAGCATGGAGACGTCATGCTCGGCATTTTTGATTTGCAGCCACCGGTGCCACGGCAGCAAGGCAAGGTGGCAATCGGGTATGCAATTGATGGGAAGCCCGACGCGGTCTACACAGGCTGGGGTTTTGGCCACCTGCAGCTATCGGGCACGACTCAGGATTTCTGTTGGCACGGCGATCGACTGCCCCCAGAGTTGCTTGAGATCTCCGTTTTGTGCCGAGACCTAAACTCAAGAGAACTTCCGTCCCTTTTGAAATGATGACACTTTGAAAGTCGTGATTCTCTGTGGTGGCAAGGGCACGCGGCTCCGCGAGGAGACCGAGTATCGCCCCAAGCCGATGGTGCCGATTGGCGGAAGGCCCATCCTCTGGCACATCATGAAGTACTACGCTCATTTCGGGCACAAAGACTTCATCCTCTGCCTCGGTTACCGCGGGGACATGATCAAGGAGTTTTTTCGCAACTACTTGTGGAATACGTGTGACGTCACGCTGTCTCTCGGCCAAAAGCCGGAAGCCACGTTTCATGATCGCCACGACGAGGAAGACTGGGCCGTTACGCTCGCCGAAACTGGTGCCGAGTCGATGACCGCCTACCGCGTGCGACACGTGCGACGCCACCTCACTCCCGGGGAGCCGTTCCTACTCACTTACGGCGACGGGCTTTCCACCATCGACATCAATGCGTCGATCGCGGAGCACACGAAGGCGGGTCGAGCATTGACGGTCTCCGCGGTTCACCCCGCGGGTCGGTTTGGTTCGCTCTCGATCGATGATGAAGGACGCATCCACACGTTTCAGGAAAAGCCACAGATGGAGACCGCCTACGTGAACGGCGGCTACATGGTCTGCGATCCTCGGCTCATCGAGTATTTGCCAGACGATCCAGGCGTGATGCTCGAAAGGCAGCCGATGGACGCATTGCTCAGCGACGAGCAACTCCACTCCTTCCGTCATGAGGGTTGGTGGCAGCCCATGGACACGTATCAGGAAATGCTCTACCTCGACCGGCTCTGGTCGGAGAACAAGGCGCCGTGGAAAGTGTGGGCGTGAAGACCAACATGCCATTTGATCTCTTCGGCGGAGTGTTTTCTGGAGCCAGGGTGCTGGTCACTGGCCACACCGGCTTCAAGGGCTCGTGGCTGTGTGAGTGGCTGCTCGCGCTCGGTGCCGACGTGACGGGCTTCGCCTTGGAACCCGACACGGAGCCTTCACTCTTTGAGCAGTTAGACCTCGCGAGCCGGCTCACGCACCGGGTTGGGGACATTCGTTCGGCTGTTGATGTTGGCCGACTGGTAGCTGAGACTCGCCCTCGGTTTGTTTTCCATCTGGCTGCCCAGCCGCTCGTGCGCCGATCGTACCGAGACGCCCATTACACGTGGGAAACGAACGTGATGGGGACGATCAACGTCCTCGAGGCTCTGCGGCAGATGTCAGACCCATGTGCTGCGGTGATGGTGACCACCGATAAGTGCTACGAGAATCGCGAGTGGCTCTTTGGTTATCGCGAGAATGACCCCCTGGGCGGTCATGACCCGTACAGTTCCAGCAAGGGGGCCGCTGAGTTGGCCATCGCTTCGTGGCGCAAGTCTTTTTTTCCAGAAGGTCATCCGGTGCGGATTGCGAGTGCCCGTGCGGGCAATGTCATCGGCGGAGGAGACTGGGCGGAAGATCGGATTTTACCCGATTGCATTCGGTCCCTATGCCGAGGAGAGCCGATCGCGGTACGCAATCCTCGTGCGACCCGCCCGTGGCAGCATGTTTTGGAGCCCGACAGTGGGTATATGGCACTCGCCGCAGCCCTCGCCCTCCGGCCCGCTGACCGACGACTGGACTCTGCGTTCAACATCGGTCCCGGATATGACGCCAATCAGCCTGTGGGTAGCCTGGTCGAGGAAACTCTCAGGCACTGGCCGGGAGCCTGGGTGGACCAGAGCATTCCAGGCGCCCTTCACGAAGCATCCCTTCTGCAACTCGACATCGGCAAGATCCAGGCCATCATTGGCTGGCGCCCGGTGTGGAACTTTCGGGAGGCGGTTCGGCACACCGTCCGCTGGTATCGCGACATGAACGGCGAGACGTCGTCGTCGGTCGCCCGCGACCAGACACTTCAAGACATCAGTGAATATATGGAGTCGGCTCGCCGCAGCGGCGTCGAGTGGGTCCAGTCCAGTGGTTCGCAGCAGCCCGAGGCCGCGCATGTCTGAGCCACGCTCTCTTGAGGATCTCAGGTCGGAAATCCTCACACTCGTGAGGGACTATGCCTCCCGCCGTCACGGGGCCTTTTCGTTGCCTGAGGCAGAAGGTCGGGGAGGCTTTGTCGCGGGTGAATCGACCGTGCCGTACGCCGGTCGCGTCTTTGACGCCGATGAGGTGGAGGCCGGCGTGGCGTCGATGCTCGACTTTTGGCTCACTCTCGGGCCTGAAGGGGAGTTGTTCGAGCGAGAGCTTGCTACCGCACTGGGCGTTCGCAATTCTGTCCTCGTCAATTCCGGCTCATCGGCGAATCTCATAGCCTTTTCTGCGCTGACAAGCCCGAAACTTGGTGACCGGCGGCTCAAGGCGGGCGACGAGGTGATCACGGTGGCTGCGGGCTTCCCGACAACCGTCGCGCCGATCATCCAGAACGGTTGTGTGCCCGTATTCATCGACAACGACCCTCACACGCTCAACGCTCGGGTCGAACAACTCGACGACGCCTTCTCACCAGGGAAGACTCGGGCCGTCATGATGGCCCACACCCTGGGAAATCCCATCGATCTCGCCGCTGTGACCGACTTCTGCCAGCGGCATGATCTCTGGCTCATCGAGGACAACTGTGATGCACTCGGAAGCACGTATGACGGCCGGCTGACGGGTACGTTTGGAGACCTGTCAACCCAGTCCTTCTATCCGCCTCACCATATCACGATGGGGGAGGGAGGGGCCGTCAACGTCGTGAAAAATGCCGGTCTCAAATTGCTTGTGGAAAGCTTTCGCGACTGGGGCCGGGACTGCTGGTGTCCCAGCGGCAAAGACAATACCTGCAACAAGCGGTTTGCGTGGCAGCTTGGCGAGCTTCCCGAAGGCTACGATCATAAATACATCTACACGCACCTTGGCTACAACCTGAAGCCGACGGACCCGCAAGCTGCTATTGGCCGTCAACAGCTTCGGAAGTTTCCCTCGTTCGTGGAAGCCCGCCGCCGGAACTGGCACACGCTTCGGACACTTTTCGAGCCCTACGCAGAATGGCTCGACTTTCAGTTGCCAACGCATGCCACATCATGGTCCCCTGACGGCTTCGCGTGGGACGCAAGTGGCCACTCGTGCGATCCCTCCTGGTTCGGCTTCATGATTCGCGTGAAGCCAGGTGGCCCGGTCACCCGCAAGGAGATCGCAGTCGCGCTCGACGATGCGAAAGTCGGAAACCGGATGCTTTTCGGAGGGAACCTGGTTCGGCAGCCTGTGTTCGCTCAGGCCCGGAAGTCGGGCACGATGGCAATGCGGATCGTGGGCGACCTAGCCGGGGCCGATGCCATCATGAACGACACCCTCTTCGTCGGTGTCTATCCAGGGCTCACAGAGCCCATGTGCCGCCACATCGCTGATACGGTGGGCGATGTCCTGTGTTCACGACGCGGTCGATCGGCGGTGTCGATCACGTGACGCGGTGTCATCGGTGAAACGCGTCTTCGTCACTGGAGCCTCGGGCTTTCTGGGCGCTGCTGTTGTTCGGCAGTTGGTTCGGGAGGGAGTGCCCACGGCTGTCCTGCTGCGGCCGACATCCAATCCGTGGCGACTGGGAGATGCCATCCGCGATGTGACGGTCATCGAAGGGGCATTTTCCGAGCCGGAAATGTTTGAGGCCGAGCTCGCGGCGTTCGCGCCCGACACAGTGCTGCATTTCGCGTGGCACGGAGTGAGTCGTGCCCTCCGGGGGGACCCGACCCAGGTCCGTGTCAACGTGGCTGGCACGGTCGATCTTTTCCTGGCGGTTGTCAGCGCAGGCGCGACATCATTCATCGCCGCCGGGTCGCAAGCAGAGTATGGACCGTTCGCCAAGCGGATCGACGAGCAGCATCCCACGCGGCCTGTCACGTTGTACGGGGCAGCGAAGCTCGCCACATTGACGCTCCTCCAACAACTTTCAGTAGCCCTTGCATGCCGGCTGGCTTGGCTTCGTGTCTTTTCGGTCTATGGACCCCGCGACGACGAACAGATGTTGATTCCTTCACTCGTACGGAAACTGCTGGCCGGCGAGCGGCCCGCCGTCACGAGTGGCGTGCAACTCTGGGACTACGTGTACGTGGACGATGCGGCGGCTGCGTTTCTCGCAGTCGCCCGCTCGAATGCGGCCGGGATTTTCAATGTCGGCGCTGGAGAGGCAAGGCCGCTCCGTGAAACCATCACCCTTGTCCGCGACCTTGTGGATCCGTCGCTGGAGGTCGGCTTCGGTGAAGTGCCGGTTGGTGCTGATGCAGTGAGTCGGCTCGAGCCGGATGTCACTCGGCTGCGAGCAATGACGGGCTGGTCGCCATGCGTTCCGCTCGAGGAAGGCCTGCGAGAAACGGTCGCGTGGGAGAAAGAGCGTCGTGGCAAGGAGCTCAAAGGCAATGTCCTTGTCGAAGGCTAGGCCAGACGCAGCCGCGGGGCGTTTTGACCCGCGCGCGCTTAGGCGACACGTCCTTCGGATGGCGTATCACGGTCAGTCCGTGCATGTGGGGTGCGCCTTCTCGATCATCGAGATTTGCGCAATCCTCTATGGTCGATTTCTGACCTACGACCCGAAGGATCCCCTGAGTTCAGATCGCGACTACCTGATTCTTTCCAAGGGACATGGCGTGATGGCCATGTACGCCTGCTTCTACGAAATCGGATGGCTTCGCGACGCGGACCTCGACAACTATTTCAAAGACGGCACGCACCTTCGCGGACTATGCGAGTCGGATGTCCCTGGCTGTGAAGTGACCAGCGGCTCGCTGGGGCATGGGCTCCCGATCGCCTGTGGCATCGCGTTTGGCCTGAAGCGAAAAGGGAGCAATCGCCGCGTCTACTGCATCGTCGGCGATGGCGAGATGAATGAAGGCCCGATGTGGGAGGCGTTGCTGTTCGCCGCCCACCAGAAGCTCGACAATCTCATCGTCATCGTCGATGCCAATCAGTTCCAAGCCATGGGCCGCATCGAGGACGTGCTGGGGCTCGAGCCGTTGCCGGCAAAGCTCCAGGCTTTCGGATGCGAAACCATCGAGTGCGACGGCCATGATCCGGTGGCACTCGAGCAGGCCCTCTCCTCTCTGGGCGCGTCTCGCGGCAAGCCGGGCGCGATCATCGCCCGTACTGTCAAAGGGCATGGCGTGTCATTCATGGCGGGCGACAATCGCTGGCACTACACGCGGCTCGACGACGCGATCTACGCCCGGGCCGTGGCGGAATTGTCGTAGTGCGAGACGTTCTCTCCGATCTGATTGTGGAGGCCGCTCGTGACGACGACCGCTTTCTTGTCCTGTCCGGCGACCACGGCTACGCCCTCTTTGACGCCATACGGGCGGATCGCCCCGACCAGTTCGTCAACGTTGGCGTTGCCGAGCAGAACATGATCGGGGTCTCGGCGGGGCTTGCAAGGGTCGGCTTTCGGCCTTGCGTGTATGGTCTCTCGGCGTTTGTGCCGATCCGCGTCCTGGAGCAGATCAAACTCGATCTGTGCCATGCGTGCCTGCCAGTGGTGATGCTTGGCGATGGGGCGGGGCTGGTCTATTCGACGCTTGGCGTGTCGCACCAGTGCGGTGAAGATATCGCCTGCCTGCGGCCTTTGCCGAACGTGGCGATCTATTCCCCCTGCGACGCCGCAGAGCTCGTGGCCTGCTGGCGAGAAGCTCGGGCGGCGAGCCATCCCTGCTACATTCGCCTTGGCAAAGCCGACCGCCCGCCTGTTCATTTGGGTTCGCTTGCCGGAACCGATCCTGTCTTCACCCACCGCTCCACAGCCGCCGCGGATGTTGTAGTCGTCGCCACCGGCTCAATGGTGAGCCCGTGTACCGAGTTTGCCAAGCGGAATGACGTCTCGTGCATCTCAGTTCCCCGGATCAAGCCATTCCCCGAAGGGCTCATTGGGATGATCAGCGCCGCTCGTCGGGTTGTCGTGACCGAGGAGCATTGCGGCGCAGGCGGCCTCTGGACAAGCATTTTGGAAGCCGAGTCGATTCGGCGCCGCAGAGGTAGCAACCCTCTCGAAATCAGATCCATGGCCTTGATGGCGCAGTTCACCCGCACAGCCGGTTCATGGCAACAGTCACTCTCCGAGCATGGTCTGGACGACCGTCAACTGCCGATGGCCCTTGAGCGACTGTGTTTTCAAGATGGTTGAGGCACCGCGGAAGATCGACCAGGAACCTGGAAAAGGACACCGTCGCTTTATTCCTCGGCTGATTGCCATCCTGTTTCACGATCGAGTTGTCCTGATCACTGCGGCATCCAGACTCCTCAGCATCGTAACCGCGCCGCTCACGATATATTTTACCGTCAAATATCTCACTGACGCCGAGCGCGGGTATTACTACACGTTCTTCTCCCTCTTAGGGTTCTCGTACCTCTTCGACGGAGCTGCTGCATTCACCGTTCAACAGAAGATTTCGCAACTCTGTTCCCGAGCGGTGCTCAACGGCCGTCACGAGCTTGAGGGCGATACTGAGAGTGTTCGGCAGATTGCCGATTTGTTTCGAGCAACAGCCCGTTGGTACGGGTTTGCCGCAATCGTCTTCGGTGTGTGTGTCGCGAGCATCGGCATCTTGTTCTTCCTCGCGACTTCAAGCGATTCCATTTCCGTGTGGGGAATGCCGTGGATACTGAGCGTGATGACGGCAAGCCTCTCGCTGTCAGCCAGTCATGTGCCGGCACTCATACAAGGGATTTCGCGTGTCGATACCGTGGCCATCGCGCAGGTTGGGAGAACCGTGGTGTCTTCGCTCGTCTTGTGTGGCTCATTGGTGGCCGGCTGGCGGCTCTATGCGGCGCCCGTAAGTGGAGTCGTCGGTGTGGTAGTTTGGCTTGGGATACTAAGGATTTCATGGCGGCCGCTGATTCACCAGCTCCAAGCCGAGCCGTTACCGGACGAATCAGTCTCGTGGTCGCGTGAGATTTGGCCGATGCAGTGGCGCATGGCGATCAGCAACACCGCAGGCTTCTTCATATACAGGGCCCTGACACCGATTGTGTTCAGTATTTGTGGGCCCGCGACGGCCGGTCGTTTTGGAATGACCCAGATGGCAATCGATTATGTGACCCAGATCGCCTACTCATGGCTCACCGTAAGGACACCGCGGATGTCTATGCTCTGGGCCTCCAAAGCCTACGACGAACTGATTCGCCTATTTCGTCAAACAGCAACCATGACAGTCGCCACGTTTGCGTTGGGTATCGTGGCCGGCATGACGCTGCTCATGATCCTTCGTCATGTCGTTCCATCAGTGCCCAATGCGTTCCTTGCACCAGGAGAGTTCTTGCTCCTGGCCGCGTGGGGTCTGGCGAATGTGTTGATCGCTTGCTTCGCGACGTTTGGTCGAAGCGGCGGAATGGAAAGCTTCACCCGACTCTCGCTCGTTTTTGCGGTGTCAACGACAGTCGGGGGTGCGTGTGTGGCGTTTCTCGTGGGTGAAGTGGCGATGTACTGCTGGCTTGCGCTCTCTTCGTTTTGCATCTTCGTGCCATGGGCAGCGCTCATCTACGTTGCCCAGCTCCCACATGCCCCGAACGTGGCCATCGAAATCCCTCGCTGACTCGGCTTCATTCAATGCTCATTGACAAATCAGATGTAATTCTCGTTACGGGCCATCGAGGAATGGTTGGGAGTGCATTGCTGCGTGTGCTCCAATCCCGCGGCTATCAACATGTCGTGACGAAAGGGCGAGATCAGCTTGACCTGACGGACCGTGGTCTGGTGGAGAAGTTCTTTCAGGAACACAGCCCTACGGTTGTGATTCATGCCGCAGCGCTCGTCGGGGGCATCCAGGCCAATATCGACCAGCCGGCTGACTTTCTGGCTTCAAACGCGATGATGGCGATCAACGTGATTGGTACGGCCGCACGGGTCGGCGTGAAGCGGCTGTGCTTTTTGGGAAGCTCGTGCGTCTATCCGCGGGCAGCGCCTCAGCCCATGCGAGAAGACTGCCTCCTCACTGGCCCCTTTGAGCCGACCAACGAAGGGTATGCGCTCGCGAAGGTGGTGGGGCTTCGGTACGCGGAGTATTGTCACCGCCAGTTGGGGCTCAATGCCTTCAGCGTGATGCCATGCAACCTCTACGGAACGAACGACCACTTCGACTTGCACCGATCCCATGTGGTCACAGCACTCGTCAAGCGGTTCTGCGATGCCATGGACACGAACCAACGCACCGTCACGTTGTGGGGAACAGGCACAGCGCGCCGTGAGGTCATGCACGTCGATGACGCTGCGGCCGCGATTGTGTTCCTCATGGAAAGGTACGCCGACGATGACCACATCAATATCGGCACAGGAGAAGACGTGACCATACGCGAATTGGCGGAAACAGTGGCTGACTGCGCCGGGTATAAAGGAGCGATCGAGTGGGATACCTCCAAGCCGGATGGCATGCCGCGAAAATGTCTCGACGTCACCCGCCTTCGAAACTGTGGCTTCAGCCCGAGTATTTCACTCCAGAAAGGAATTGAACAGACCGTGAGAGAGTATCGAGCAATCGTAAGGGGGGCTTCAGCATGATTCCACTCATGAAATCGGCGCTGTCCCAGGAGTACGACACCAAACGAGCGCTGGCAGATTTCATCATGCGGGCGAATCGCCTCAGCATGGACCAAGAGTGCGCTCTCTTCGAGCGAGAGTTTGCCGCTTTCCAGGGGTCCAGAGATGCCGTTCTCTTTAATAGCGGCGGAAGCGCGAATCTCGCGATGCTCCAGGCGCTGCTCAACCTCGGGCGACTGAAGCAGACGGCGACGGTTTTGTTCTCTGCGCTCACCTGGTCGACGAATGTCATGCCCATACTTCAGCTTGGCATGAAGCCCGTTGCGCTCGACTGCGACCCATCCACGCTCAACACGTCAAGCGAGCAGCTCGAGGCGTACTTGGCTCACCATCACGCGGATGCGTTCTTGATCACCAACGCGCTCGGCTTCTGTGGAGATCTCGACAAGATCAGGGATGTCTGTAGTCGCCACAATGTGATCCTTCTCGAGGACAACTGCGAGGCGCTCGGAACGGAACTTCCGGCTGGCAAAACCGGCACATTCGGGGAAATGGCGAGTTTTTCATTCTTCGTCGCCCATCACATGTCAACGATCGAGGGCGGAATGCTCTGTACGAATGACCCTGAATTGAGCGAAATGCTACGGATTGTTCGTGCGAATGGATGGGATCGGAATCTCGCGGTCGGTCAGCAGCGACGGCTTCGGGAGAAGTTTTCAATCGCATCCGAGTTTGATGCGAAGTACACCTTTTATGACTTGGGATACAACCTGCGACCTACGGAGATCACGGGCTTCCTCGGTAGAAATCAGTTGCAGTATCTTCCCGCCAACATCCGAGTGAGGGAGTCACTCTACGCGGAGCTCGAGGGAGTTGTCGCGAAGAACAATGACCTTGTGCATATGAACCATAGCCATATATCGAAACTATCGGCGTTTGCGTTCCCAATCGTCTGCCGAACTCCTTTGCTCCGAGACCGCTATTTGAATGAGTTCTCCGGGGCAGGGGTCGAGATTCGCCCAATGATCGCCGGCAACATTCAGCGACAACCGTTCTACTCGAAATATGTTCAAGAGCAGCAAGACCTCCCCGGTGCGAATCTGCTCCACGATTGTGCCTTCTACTGCGGTTTGTACCCCGAGTTGACGTACTCCGACGTGAATACGCTCAAGGGGTGCCTGGATCCTGTGTCGTAGGGTCAGCGAGAAGCATGAAGGAGGCACAGGACGTAGGCCCTATGAAAACCGTTGTCGTGCACACTGATCATGATGCACACAAGGGGAACGCAATCTTTTTGGATGCGTCTGTCTTGCGGGGAACTCATGCCGCGAACACCCACTGGCTCGCCCCCTATCAGCGACTTCACCAGATCGCCGCTTCAGAAGGGCTCGGGTTGTCCACCGAGGACGTATGCCGCGAAGGCCCTGTGAGCACTGTGCTCTACCTCGACTTTCCTCTTCGAAAGAAGACGGTTCTCGATCACGCTGCTCGGTATCCTGGGGTACCAAAAGTATGCCTCCGGATCGAGTCGCCGCTCATCCGTCCCGAGGCCTTCAATGAGCGGAACCTGCGGCATTTTGATCATGTGATTTCGTATGCCCCAGCGGATGAGGGGCGGCCAGGATATTCACCGTTTCGGCTCTCGCTTGGGCTCCCGCCGACTCGTCCTGAATCGGTGCCGTTTCGTGATCGCAAAACGGCAAGTCTTATCAGTTCTGACCACCGAGCCGATATTCGGTATCGCGTGGGGCGATTGCGAGCAGCCAAACGGCATGGGTGGGCAGTCGGAACGCGTGACGTCATGGACGCACTTTTTCGGCCGACAGAGTTGTACTCATTGCGCCGGCGGATGGCGCTCGCCTTGCACTCCATAGCCCCCGAACACGTCTCGGTGTACGGAGTGAAGTGGGACTGGTTTCCCGGTTGGCTGGGCGTCCTCAATGCGAGCAAGATGGAGACGATCGCAGCTCACAGGTTCAATATCTGTTTCGAGAATTGTCCAGGGCACAGACTCTCCGAGAAACTCTTTGATGCCCTCCTTGGCCGATCCGTGCCGGTGTATTTCGGCGACGAGTCTATTGATCGGGAGGTCGATCCCGCGTGCTTCGTGGACCGGCGGCGGTTTGGGAGCGATGCGGAGCTAGCGGAATACCTTGTCGCTTGCCCCGAGCAAGAGTGGCAGGCGTATCGCGAGGCAGGCGAAGCCTATCTCGCGAGTATGGCGTTCCAGCGCTTTCTGCCAGACGCTTTCGCTCGCAATGTTGTTGCGGGCATCAAGGCCGTGGCGTTGTGAATCACGGAGGGGTAAGTGTCTTGGTGCCGACGCGAGCCAGGCCTGAGCTCCTGCGTCGGGCACTCCAGTCCATTGCGGCCCAAACAGCCGTGCATGCGATCCATGAGGTTGTTGTCATCGAGAATGGTGGTGACCTTCGATCGAAGGCCGTCTGCGAGGAATGCCGCGGTGTCCCCACTCGCTTCGTGCTCAATGATCCACCGATCCCAATGCACGAGTGGGCTAAGCGGGTTTTTGGGGCACCATCCGCAGAATGCGACTACGTCGCTTTCCTGTGTGACGACGATTGGTGGTACCCGGGCCATCTCCAGGCAGCCATCGCATGCCTTGAATCCAGACCCGCATGTGTTGCCACCTGGGCACGTGTCGTCGAAGCGAACGAGTCACAGAAGGCAGCGACTGTCCGTGGAAGCACGGTCTGGCTCGTGACCGACGCATGCGGAGACGAGATAGAGAAGGAGCTTGATGCAAGGCAAATGTTGACGGCCAATTTGCTCACAACGGCCGTCCATATCTCCGGTTTCGTCGGCAGGCAGTCTGCGATTCGCGATATTCTCCCAAGTCTCTGCAACGGAAACCCTTTTGATATCGATCGGCACCTTGCTGTCTTGCTGGCCCTGCAGGGCCAGTCGGTCTTTATCATGTCGCCGACCGTAGGGGTGCGGCAGCATCCACAGCAAGAGTCTCGAACGCTTGGCGCGACAGAAGAGGCCAGGCGGTGGTGGCAGAACACGACTCGAGAGATTGTGTCGCTTGCGGAAAGCCGGGGTATCGACCTCGCAGCTGAGCTTGAGACGCTGGCGAGCCATTCACCGGAGGGCTTTGCAACGCTCCTGCGGAACAGCTACTTCAATGGAGTGACAGCTCTGGAGACGCTGATCGCTGTGCCGCCGGTGGTGCGGGCCGCGCAGCGACGACGCGTGGTGGCCCGCTGGATAAACAGGCTCGTACCACGGATCGTGCTGCGCCTTATTGGCGTACGCAAATGGGTCGATGCGGCGGATGGTCACGCCTTGTTGGCCTGAGTAAAGTCTCGAATCGTGCGAATCGTTTACGATCATTCAATCTTCATGGAGCCGCGTGTCGGCGGCGTATTACGGCACGTTCTCGAGGTCATTCGCGGAATTCACAGTCTTCCCGAGGCCGGGGATGTCACGCTTGATGTGCAGGCGGGTTGGTATCACGCCCCAGTCGCACCTTCTGATCTACCCCCTGGCACGTTTCATGGGAGTCGTGTGCCCAGGTTCAAGGGCTCAGTGCGACTTCTGGCAGCCCTCAACCGAATGCGACTTCGGCGATGCCTTGCTGCGATCCCGGATCGCAGTGTTGTGCTCCATGAGACGTTCTACGGCAATGTGTTCCGATCGCCGCAGAACGTCCATCGCGTGGTTGTGGTTCATGACACTATTTGGGAGGATAGCGAATATCTGGCGGGGCATGAAAAGGAGCTTTACCGAAAGGCAACTTCCGTCGCGAGTGCCGATGGGGTTATTTTCGTCTCAAACGCCACGCGCACGAGCTTTTGCCGACACTATCCGCCCCCCAAGATGGACGTCGTGATTCACCACGGCTGTGAGCTCCGTACGACTCGTGAGCGACAAGCTCCAAACGTACCAGGACCCTTTGTGCTCTATGTCGGCCAGCGACGGGGCTATAAGAACTGGGCTCATTTCGTGAAGGCGTTTGCACGAAGCGCCCTGAGTCAATCCCATTGGCTTGTTTCGTTTGGGCCCAAGCCCACCGCCGACGAGCAAAAGCTCGTCGCGTTGCTTCCACGACATGAGCGCTTTCTGTGGCGTGGCGGCACGGATGACGTCCTCGCTGACCTCTATTCAGCCGCGGACTGCTTTGTCTATCCTTCCATGGCCGAGGGCTTCGGCATTCCGCTTGCCGAAGCCGCGAAGCTTGGGTGTCCCATCGCATGCAGCGACATCGCACCGTTCCGCGAAGTGCTCGGCCAGCACGCGTGTTTTTTCTCACCAGATGATGCCAACGGGATCGTCGCGGCCATGAACACTGCAATCACCGCGGGTCGTGACTCCGCGGTCGTTTCCGCCGCGAAAAAAGAGTGCGAGCGCTACACATGGCGGACAACCGCGAAGGCAACGCTTGACTTCTATCGGCAAGTCTCTGCTGCGAAGAGAGTTGCCCCTGTCTCGCTTGAAGGACCAGTGCGTTGATAACAAAGGCGATCAAAGCCATGGCTCGGTGGTGTGGTTTTGATGTGTCGTGGTATCGACCGGATACGCACCACGGCGCGCGATTCAAGCATTTGTTGCAATCAGCCGGAATCCGGCAAGTTCTCGATGTTGGCGCGAATCAGGGGCAGTATGCCGGTCTCCTCCGTTTGGAGTATGGATACGCGGGCGATATCGTGTCGTTTGAGCCGCTTCAGAGCGTGCACGCTCGATTGACTGAGCGAGCCGCTCGAGACCCCGCCCGCCGGTGGCGGGTAGGCCCACGTGTTGCCCTCGGCGCGGAACGCCAACACAGCACCATTCATGTCGCCGGCAACTCTGCAAGCTCGTCATTGCTTTCCATGGAATCGCTGCACACAACCGCCATGCCAGGGTCAGCTTGCGGAGAAACCGAGGACATTCTCGTGGAGCGACTCGACGATGTCCTCGCTGAACTCTGCATCGTGGTCGATAAGGCAACGCTGCTAAAGATCGACACGCAGGGATACGAGCTCGAGGTTCTCAAGGGTGCACCAAACACCGTGGGTGCCGTAGGCATTATTCAAGTCGAGATGTCGTTCGACGCCTTGTATGCCGCTCAACCGCTGTTTGCTGAGGTGTACGACTACATCACGAGCCGTGGTTTCAAAGTCTTCGACATGGTTCCAGGATTCTGTGATTCCCGCTCCGGTCGACTTCTTCAGGCCGACGGAATCTTCACACGAGCTTAGGAAAGCGCCACTATGGCGGAACTCACTCGAGCTACGTTCATCGCAACGCCATCAGCGTTGGCTTCGCCAGGCGCCGCGATGGCTCAGGCAGCGATGCGGGAAAAGCAGCGGACGCGTCGATCGCGACTCGTTGCCTTGCTCTATGGCCTCGGCAGCAGGCTGAACGTTCGCGTCATCGGCTACATTCCGCTTTCGGAAGTCGCCAGTCTCATCGCCGTGCCGTTCGTACTCCCACGGATCACGTCGCCCGCCGTGTGGCGGCTTTCCGGATGGCTGCTCCCGCTTGCCCTGTTCTGGATGCTCAACGCATTTGTGACAGACCTCTACATGCAGACAGAGATAGCGCGCGCGGCTCGTGGGCTGGCACGGGTTGTGATCTACCTCGTTTGTATTCCTTTGTTTATTGCCTTCCTTCAACGCGACGCCTATGCGAAGACAGTCTTGTTCACACTCGGCCAGATTCCGTCTGGAATTCTCTCGGCCTACGTGTTGCGGTCTGGAGTTCATGAGGGTCGCGAAATGGCCTCCGGTCACGCGGCGGAAATTGGTTTTGAGACACACTGGTCCTTCGTATTTGGAATGGGAGCGCAGGTCGCCATCTTGCTCATCTATCCGCGGTCTCGGGTCCTGGCGTATGGAATCGGCGTGGGCATGGCGGGCTATCAACTTGTCGGCGGATCGAGGTCGACCGCCGGCATCTACCTCGTTGGCGTCACCATGTGCATCGTGCGGGACTTCTTTGAGTCCCGTGGGGGTCTACGGAAGCGCGAAAAGAAGATCCTCAAATGGGTCGCGGTGTCCATCGTGGGGACCGTCGTGGCTATTGTCGGGTTCCGTGTGTACCAGGAGGCAGCAGGTTCTGGAAGTCTTGGCGAAAAGGCCTATGAGAAGTACCGAACTCAGTCCCGCAGTACCTACGGAATACTCTTTGGCGGTCGCCCGCAGGTGCTGGGCGGTTGGCTCGCGGCGATGGACTCGCCAATCGTAGGCCACGGGTCGTGGCCTGTGGATCACGGAATGTACTTTGGTCAGGCGTGTGACATTTTGGGTCTCAGGCTCCCGGGCGACTACTACACCCAGGGCTTCGTGTTGATTCCAACGCATTCGCACGTGCTCTGCGCTTGGGTGGAGAATGGCATTATGGGTCTTGTGTTCTGGACATACGTGTTCTTCAAACTAGCCCGGTGCTCGATGGCCCGATACCGCGATGGCGATAAGTTCGCGTTGTTTCTCGTGATCAGTTGTGTTTCCGCGATGTGGCATATTCTCTTTTCCCCGATTTCGGGACGACTCGAAGGGTCGTTCCTCTTGGCACTTCTTGTCAACCAGACGGCGCCCGCGGCCGCTGGCGTGGGTTCGCCGATTGCGAATCGAGGAGCCCCATTGCATTCGCCCCGCCGGGTCGCGGGGTAGTCTATGCGGTACCTGTTTGTCACAACTGGAAATCTTGAGCGTAACGCAAGTTTCGTTCGCCTGAGAGAGCTCGGGCGTGGCCTCGCGACGCTCGGGGCCGACGTCACGTATGTCGTAGACGACACGCCCTACAACAGTGAGCTCGCTCAGACGCTCACGTTTGCCACTGTGAATGTGCTGATCGCTTCGCAAAGAGTCTCCCAGGTGTTCGAGCGGCGCCGCGCGATTCTGCGAGCGGAGCCAGACGTCGTTCATGTCTTGAACCCACAGCCCTACAACTCCTCGGCAGTGTTCGGTGCCAAACGGCCCGTCGTCGTTGATTGGGATGAGCTCCTGTCGCAACGATTCAGCTCACCAAGACGTCGCTTTGCGAGTCGCCTTTGCGAAGCATACGGGCGGCGCAAGGCCTCACTGACGGTCGTGGCGAGTCGATATCAGCAGACCTTCTTCCGCGAGCGCTTTCAGGCAGACGCACTTTACCTCCCCTACGCCTGTTACCTCCCCGAGATGACCGATGGCCCCAATCCGTACCCGAAGCCGACCGCTGTCTATCTCGGAAATTTTCACCCCGACTTCGATCACGATCTCCTGCTCGACGCGTGGCAACTCCTCGCGAGCAATGGTGCCGCTCCACATTTGGAGTTAATCGGTTCGGGCGAGGACTTGGAGAAGGTTCGGCGAATCGTCATCGATCGTGGCCTGTCCGACTGCGTGTCTGTGCCGGGCTACATGTCGGGGGGGCCACTGTGGGACCGGTTGCGTCACGCCCACGTGCTGCTTTTTCCGATTCGAGACACGATCGGCAACCGAATGCGCTGCCCGAGCAAGACGTTTGCCTACATGCAGGCGGAACGTTCCATCATCACAAACCGAGTCGGGGAGGTAGCGGAGGCGCTCGGAGACCTCGCGTCGTATGTGCCACCCACGGCCCAGGGATTTGCCAGCGCCGTTAGTCAGGCCTTTCGCGCGCCGCCTGCCGCTGTGGAGTACGACCTTGCCCGGCATACCTGGCTGGCTCGGGCAACCGTTCTCATGGATGCAGTGACACCAATTCTTGCGTCGCCACCTGTCGGAGCATGTCGTGGGTGACGTCACCAATACGAGCCGGCTCAAGCCGCTCCAGACCGATGTTCGCCAGCTCAGCCGGTCTCACGGCCTGACTGCCTGGAAGGTGTTTTGTCTCGGCGTCTACTATCTCATCGCGAGGAAACTGCCCGATGTGCCAATGCCGGGTGCTTGGCTGGGGCAAATGATGCGCCGCCGTCTGGCGCAGCAAATTTTTGAGAAGTGTGGGAAACACGTGCGAATCAATCGCGGTGCCAACTTCGGAACGGGTGCTCACGTGCGGCTCGGGGAGAACTCCTCGATTTCGATTGACTGCTGGGTCGCGAGCGACACATGGATTGGTGATGACGTGATGATGGCTCCCAATGTCACGATCCTCTCAAACAGCCATAACTTCGCTCGGACGGATATCTCCATGCGAGCCCAAGGGTCGTCCGCACCCCGGCCGGTGCGAATTGGAAGCGACGTCTGGATCGGCACACGTTCGATTATTCTTCCAGGTGTAAACGTTGGCGATCACGTGATCATCGGTGCTGGTGCGGTCGTCACGAAAGACATTCCCGATTGGGCAATTGTCGGCGGGAATCCCGCACGAATCATTCGGTATCGAAATCAAGCCAACGACATCTCGTCATAGCGACGTTCCCTTGTGCAACCGCCGCGTGATTTCGATTGGCTATGCGATACCTTTTTCTGACGACCGGATCGTTCCAGTTCAACTCGAGCTTCATGCGCCCAAAGGAACTTGGTCGCCATCTGCATGAGCTTGGCGTGGAGGTTCACTATGTCGTGGATGCTGGCGCGTACAACGACGCGCTGCCTTCCACGATGCCGTTTGCGCAGGTCCATCGGGTTTCCGGGATCGGGCGTCTTGGAAAGCTCCTTTCTCGTCGTCGGGCTATTGGCCGTATCGATCCAACGGTCGTCCACCTTCTCAATCCCCAGCCCAGCAACTCGGCGACCATTTTCGGTACCCGCCGGTTTGTCGTGGTCGATTGGGATGAATTGCTGTCGGCCCGCACGTTGAGGCATCGGCCCCTGCGTTTGGCTCGCCTCTGCGAAAGCTATGGCCGCCGGCGCGCTGACCTCACGGTGGTTTCCAGTAGGCACATGCAGAGGCTGTTCGCCGACAAATATGGCCTGGAGAGCCTCTACCTTCCGTATGCCACGTATGTTGATGGCATGCCAGATGGGGTAACTCCCTTCGCTGGCCCGAGCGTTGTCTACTTGGGCAACCTCCACTGCGATGGGGACTACGACATCCTGATCGACACGTGGCGGGCGCTCGGGCAGACGCCAGAGATTCCATCGCTCCACATGATTGGAGGCGGCGTCAACCTGTCTGCCGTGCGAGACCAAGTCGCAAGCGACCACCTTGTGAATGTTCACGTTCACGGTTTTCTGGAGTGGCCAGAGGTATGGCGGCACCTTCGTCATGCTGACCTTCTCATTTTTCCGATTCGCGATTCGCTCGGAAATCAGATGCGATGCCCGGCAAAGGTGTTTGCCTACATGCAGGCCGGTCGGCCGATCATGACGAATCGCGTTGGAGAGGTGGCCGAGGCGTTGGGCGAGAATGCCATCTACGTCGAGCCGTCACCCAAGGGTTTCGCGGAAGCAATTCGCCGCATTTTCGTCGCTCGACTTCCCGACGTGGCGCACGACCTTTCACGGCACTCCTGGGCGTCGCGGGCCAAACAGCTCCTCGATGCTGTGTCTCGAGGCCTGAATGCCAAGGGCGTCGCCGGGATCTCGGCATGACGCCGGCGCGAGCTTCCATTCTGGCACTCGGCCTCTATCAGGATTCGGGAGGCCCCAGTAAATCAGTCCGTGCCTTCGCCAATGCCCTCGATGCCAGCGTCATTTCGTGGGTTGGTGCGACATCCCGGCCCGACCACCCGCTTATCTGGGACCACACAACGGTCGTGAAGGCGTCGCGACTCCCAGTGCTACGGCAGCTTCTCTACGCACCTTCACGAAGTGCGCATGACGCCGAGCGTCTGGTGTCGGAGAGCGGTCTTGTTTCTTGCCACTCGTTCTGGCGGTGGCATGTCCGGTGGTTGGCGCAGGTCGCGAAACGCCACGGGGTACCGTATTGGTTTGTGCCTCACGGCAGTCTCGATCCCTACGTCTTTCAGTCGGATCGAGTGTTTAAGCGGCTTTTCCTCCGGACGCTCGGACGCGACTTCCTCGCGGGAGCATCGGCGGTCGTGTGCTCGGCGACCCGTGAGTATGAGAAGCTCGCTCACCTCGTGCCGCATGCGCGCCCCGCGATCATTCATTGGCCGCTCGCGGATCATGATTTCCGAGACAGATGCCCGCAGCGGCGTGCTGCATGCCGGCGATCCCTCGGAATACCCGACGACGCTTTCTGTTTTCTCTATTTTGGCCGACTCGATCCGATGAAGCGCCCCCTGGAAACGATCGATGCCTTCGCCGCTGGAGCGGAAGAACACGCTCACCTGATCATGATGGGGGATGACTTTGGAGTCGGTTTGGAGGAGTGTCGACGACGTGCCTCGACACACGGAGTTGCGGACCGGGTGCATGTCATCGGCCCAAAGTACGGTGAAGAGCGGCTGCCGTTCATGGATGCGGCTGACATCTACGTCTCGCTTTCTCACAGGGAAAACTTCAACTACACCGCAATGGAATGCCTCGCATCGGGCATGCCAATCATCCTGTCGCCAGGAAACGATATCGCCGGGGATATCGCCTCGGTGGGGTGCGGATGGATGATGACGACGGAGTCGAAGGTAGCCGACGTGTTTCGCGACGTGATCGCAACACCGCCTTCAGACCTTGAGCGAATGGGGGCGGCCGGCCGAGGCTGGGCAGACAGCAATTTGCGGTACTCCACGTTTCAGGAACGAATTGCGGCGCTCGCTGCGGCCTGTGGGCGGGCTTCCTGATGAGCCTCGCCGAGCGCTCGTCAGCGGGTTCGCGCGGCCGCGTAGTGCTCCTCAGCCAGGTCTACGTCCCAGACGCAATCGCCGTCGGGCAGCACTTCCACGACGTGATGGCGGAGCTTGCGCGCCGTGGCCACGAGGCTACGGTGTACACCTCAAACCGGGCGTACAACGATCCGACCGTTCGATTTCCGTCTCGCGAGTGGATCGATGGGGTGGAGGTCATCCGGTTGCCCGCCACGTCGTTCGGCAAGAAGTACTTCGCACTTCGCGTTCTGGCGGCAGTATCCTTCCTCATACAGGGTGTTTTTCGGACCCTGCTCAGCCGCAGCTATCAACATCTGATCGTGAGCACGTCGCCACCGATGTGCATCGTGGTCGCACTTGTGGCGGCCACTTTTCGCCGGTTCCACCTGACGTACTGGGCGATGGACTTGAGCCCGGAGCATCTTGTTGTGCTGGGAAAGCTTCGGCCTGACTCCATGACCGCACGATTCTTGGACTGGCTGAATGGCAAGGTGTTGCGGCGGGCCGACACCGTTGTTGCGCTTGATGCATTCATGGCAGATCGCCTCGAAGCGAAAACACCGCTAGGCGGCAAGATGATCGTGATTCCCCCATGGCCTCCAAGCGATACGACGTACGACGTTTCCCACGACTCAAATCCGTTTCGAAAGCGTCTGGGGCTTGGCACACGGCGGGTGGTGATGTATTCGGGGAATCATGGGATTGGGTTGCCGCTCGAGACGCTCCTCACGGCAGCCTTGGATTTCCGAAATGATGACAGGATCGCCTTTGTGTTCATTGGCGAGGGTGTCCGCAAGGCGGAGGTCGCTCACTGGATTCGCGAGCATGGGGTCAACAACGCGTTTTCGTTGCCGTACCAGCCGTTGGCAGAATTGGAATGGTCGCTGTCCGCAGCCGACGTCCACCTGGTATCGGTTGGCGAGGGGCTGAGCGGCATTATTCATCCGTGCAAGATTTACGGAGCGATGGCCGTCAGCCGGCCGATCCTGCTCTTGGGCCCGATCCCAAACTACGCATCGGAGTTGGTGGAATCGAATCGTATTGGATGGCTCATCCCGCACGGAGAGGTGGATCGCATGCGGAGCGTACTCCGCGAAATCGTCGAGGCCGACGCGGCTGCGTTGGCCGCCATGGGGGGCAGGGCCCGCGAGGTGATCGAGAAGGATTATCGTAAGGCGGATCTCGTGGCCCGACTGTGTGACCGCATCGAATCGCCATGCGCTGCCGATCCGATTGCGCCATGACGTTTGCCCGTGAACTCGCCGCGCCCCGCAAATGCCTCTCGTGACAGGCGCTTCCCTTCGCATCCGTACGGCATCGCTCGCAGACGAGCAGGCGATCGTGGCGCTCCTTCGGGAGCGCGACCAGCGTGAGCACCCTGCCGCGGCCATCATGAGCTATTTGGCAGGCCTCGATCCATCGCAGATATGCGTGTGGTTGGCCGAACGGGAAGGTGAGCCCGTTGGCATCAACGCCATTTATCTGAGGACGCTCGACACCCTCGATGGCCTGGCGCGGGTCGGCTACTGGGCGCATCTCTATGTGCAGCCGGCAGCTCGCAAGTTGATGATCTACCCGCGTTTTGTCCTCGACATGATGGCTTGGGGACGACGTGAGGGCCTTCAGTTGATCTACACAGGTTCACGGCAACAGCATGTCGCTGCCGCGCACATGCGGATGGGGTTCGAGAATGTCGTGACGCTTCCAG
>JBGTKO010000012.1:0-2504 GCA_041744595.1 Pirellulales bacterium | reverse complement strand
GGAAGCTGTACGCAGTGCCGCCGCGGATCACGCGGAACGAGCCGGCGTCTGGGCCCTTGGGATCGGCTTCGGGTGACTTGCCGTAATAATCCTTGTCGTACCAGTCGGAGCACCACTCAGAAACATTGCCATGCATGTCGTGGAGTCCGTTCGGATTCGGCCGATGAAACGCCCCCACCGCCGCTGAGAAAACATGGGTGCGGCTCGCCGAAAAGTTCTCAATCGTGGCGACCTCCTCCGGATCATCGCCGTACCAGAACCGCGTCGTAGTCCCTCCGCGGCAGGCATACTCCCACTCCGCCTCTGTCGGCAGCCGGTACTTTCTCCCCCGAGCCTTCTCCTTCCGCGACAGCCACTCGCAGAACGCCACCGCGTCGTTCCAGCTCACGTTCACCACAGGATGGTTGTTCGTCTGATTTGGATGCCCCCAGTTCCAGGGGCGAAACTGCGGATCCCACCCATATGGATACTTCGCGTTGTCTGCGTGATACCCGTAGCCCCCCTGTGGCATCCCGACACCTGTCTCGCAGTCGAGCTTGCCCTCGAAGCCGTCGTGGTAAAACTGCAAGAACTGTCCGAGCGTCACCTCCGTCTGCCCCATGAAGAACGGCCTCGAGATCCGAACGAGGTGGACTGGCTTCTCGTTCGATGGGTCATAGAGTTTGTGAGGAAGAACGAAGCCCGCGTTCGCGAACTGCCCGGCCGTCTCTTTGCTCCCCATCGCGAACTGCCCTGCCTCGATCCGCACAAGCTTCATCCCGATCGAGTTCTCTACCACCGCGCCCGCCTGGCGACCCGCCACCGGAAGAAGGGCAAAGTCGAGGAGATCGGCGTCCCCCTCGTTCCGCAGGTAGGGCCGCTGGGTCACTCTTTGCTTGTTCAGCACAAAAGACTTGGTCTGCCGGGCGGCGTACTTGGCCAGCTCATTAAGCGACACGGCACCGTCGCCGTCGGCTTCCGCCTTGCCCTCGAGCCCCTCCAGCACATAGTGCATGAACACTCCGTGACCGAATGTCTCTTCCTCCCACGAGATTTCCCCACTCGCGCAGCTTGTGAGCAGCACGACGCCCTCGGGGAGTCTCTTCTTCTCCAGGCTCGCCGCCAGCGCGCGGGCACCTGCCGGTGCACCGCCAGACCGGGCCCCGGGCCGGGGGTCGTTGCGGCAGGCATCAACGATCACGATCTTCACACTCGCCTGACACTCCCGCAGGCGGTCATAAATTTTGTCGAGTGACACGAGCGTATCGGGGGCATCTGGGTCGCCGTCACCGGGAACGAAGTACATGCGCCCGTCGATCTCCGTGCCGTGGCCGCTGAATCCCAGCACCACCACATCCCCCTCGGCGGCGGTGCGCAGAACGCCATCAACCTGCCGCTCGATGTTCCCCTTCGAAGGCCGGTAGCAGCTTTCTCGTGCCGTGTCGTCGAGCAGGAAGACCTGGTTCTTCGGAAAGCCGGATGCGACGAGCGTCTTGCACAACGCGCGCTGGTCGGCCCCGCAGTATTGAAGCTTGCCAGCGACCGCATACTCGTCCACGCCGACCAGCACGGCCCAGCGGTCTCCCTTTGGCTGCGGCGATCCTGCTTGAGCCTGACGAAAGGAGCCGCAGGCGATCGCCGCGACCGCCGTGACGAGCGCCGCCGCTGCGTGCATTCGCCCGCGATATTCCATCTGCATGGCAATGCGCTCCGGATCGCTTCCCTCTCCCAATCACTCGCCTTCCACGGCCAGCACGAGCGGCCGTGTCGAAAAATCATAGAATCGCGGTGCGTGCGGGGGCACTGGCTCAAGTCCCTGTCGACGACGGACATCATTGTATCGCGCGAAATAACGGGCTGTACCGTCGCGACAGTGGTCGAACACATCCGCAAGTGTCATGCCTCGGGACGAGGTGACGGCCGAGCCGATCTCGTAGGCCAACACCCCAAGTTTCACGGATCCATCGCCGTCGGCCAGCCGGTCCGCCCGCTCCATCTGCGTAAGCAGGGCCTCGGAGAGCCGCACCGACGTAGCCAATTCCTGGGCACCGCATGCGGAAATCAGCGAGCTATCTGGCTGGCCGAGATCCTTGAGCCGGCTCATCTCCGCATCGAGGAAATCAAACGCCGGTCCAGCGGCCGCAGCCGCCACCCCCTTCTCGTCCGTCGCGAAGCCGCCGGAGTGACACGTGTCGAGGATCACGACCACTCGCCGACCCGCGAGGCGCTGCAACCAATGGCCGAACTGGTCATCAGTGATGCCTGTATGGTGGGCGAGGTATCGCGAGAGTTGTTCCACATCCGCGGGGTCGAGTCGATTCGCAGCAACCGCCTGCCGCATCCCCGCGATCAGATGATTGTACGTGGCGAGCGGTGCGCCAGTAAGGCGGCCTGCCCCGTGCTGCTCGCTCATTTTGACAAAGGCCGGTAGCGTGACGGTGTCGTGCGTGACGAGCCACTCGTCCTGCCCGTCTTTCTCGTCGCTGTCGTCATCTGGCGTCTGGCTGCCGTGGCTCGACAGAAAG
>JBGTKO010000011.1:0-14957 GCA_041744595.1 Pirellulales bacterium | reverse complement strand
GGCCCGGCAAGCGAAGCAGGGCCATGGATGGGTGTGTTGGGTTGGGCCGAATCGCACAAGACTGCGACGCTGGATGCGTCGCCACTTCCGGGCGGAGGCCCGGCAAGCGAAGCAGGGCCATGGATGGCCTGCGCCGCGTGTATTTAGTCCGTGGCATCGGCCTCGCCGCCCACCAGCGGCACGCCATAAGCTTCGAGGCGAAGGTGAGCCGCACTCGATTCGCGGCTTTTGGGATACCGCTTGAGCACCGCTCGAAGTTGCTTGACTTCAGCCCCTTTCTCACCGGCGACCTTGTAGATGTCGGCAGCTTTGAGCGCGGCCTGCGAGGCCACCGGGCCACCGACTGCCTCGAGCTCACTCACGGTCTTTATTGCCTGGGGATACATCTTGAGCGCCTCAAGGCAGTCGGCGATCCCCCAGGTCGAATCGGGCTGGCGATTCACCTCGCGGTATATTTTGATCGCTTCTTCGTAGCGACCGAGACCACGCAGGAGATTTGCCTTGGCCCAGGCGAGGCCAGTCCCAGCATGTTTCGGTGATTTTTCGAGGACGGCGACCTCGACGAGGGCCTTCTCCATGAAGGGCTTGTTCTTATTCGTGCGGGCGTTGTAGTAGTCGAAGCGGCCCTGCGCGGCCGTGAGTGGGTCTTTGACGCGACCGAAATACCGCATGACGCCTTCTTCGGGTTCGATGGCCGCAGCCACGCCCGCTAGGTGAACGAGTTGTTTGTCGTCGAGGCCTTCAAGCCGGGTGGCTCGCAGGACTGCGGCCGATTGGTCGTTCAGGCCGAGTTTCCGGAGGCGTTCGATCAGAGCCACCCTTTTTCCAATGTCGTTGACCGCCGCCGCAAGCGGCCGGCCGTGCTGTTCAAAAAACGCGTTCGCCGCCGCGGGGTTACCCCGGTACCACTCGCACCAGGTAAGAACGCGGTCAAGGGTCGGCGGCGTGCGGGCAAACTGCTTTTCCATTCGAGCCAGCCAAGCCGCGTTATTCCCGTCGACTCCAAGTTGAACGTCGCTGGCGAGTTTTTGGAGGCCATCGTTGTCCGGAAACCTGTCGCCGATCTTTGCCCCCCAGTAGCCGCAGACCCTTTCCTTCTTTTCGGGCGGTGCCTGGGCCGCGATTGGGAGCACGGTCGCCCAATAGCGATCGTCGGTGTCTGGCGTTGAGACATTCTGACCGCGACCATCGAAGCCACCGGCAGCGGTGTAAAACTCCGAAAGCTTCTCATGGTTCGGATTACGGATCACATAGTGACGAAGCACTGCGTCGCGGCCCTGCGCGGCGGCCTGCGGGTTTGTTTTCAAAAACGCGACGGCTGTCCGCCACTGGTACGACGTCGCCTCTTCGAACTCACCGAGCGCTGCCATTCGCTGGGCGAGGAACGTGAGCGCCGTCCCGGACCGCGGCTGGCTCACATAGTCGTCGTCCTTGACGAGCTTGGCCCAGGTAGCAGTTTGTTTGGCATCCTCGCCGTTCTGACCATGACACTCACCGATCAGGTAGAGCGCGGCGGCTGCATATGGGATGTCGTCTGGAAAATAGTCGACGACTTCCTGGTACGCCTGGATCGCGGCGTTGCGTTTCTCGAGTCGGTGGAGACAGCGGCCCATCCGCAGAAGCACATAGGGGAGGGCAGCGCTTTTGGTGAACTCGAGCGAGTGTGCCTTGTAGGCGGCGTAGGCTCCCTTGAGGTCGCCCTTGGTGAAGAGCTTGTCGGCATCCTCGAGGTTCAGGCTCTCGAACGTATCGAGCTTCGCGAAGTCAGCCGCAGGAAATCCGACCTCGCTTTGGGCCCGAGCGATCGTGGGTGATGCCAGTACCAAGGCCGTCAGGAGTCGTGCCACCGCTGCCATGGTCTGGCGCGAGTCCGGGAAGGGTCGGTCCATGCAGGAAATCCTCGTACGTCAGTCGCGACCCCATCGCGTGCCGAAGGGAAGGCGGGCCACGCGAAGAAAAGCATTGGTCATGAATGAGTCTCATTCGTGATCTGCCGAGCGTCAAGACTCCGGCAGGTCGCGGGCGGTTGTTGTGGACGTCGCTCGTCCCTGTGAATGGGAAGCTCGCCGGTGATGGAAATGCCGCGAATGCGACGATCGCGCATGTTTGAGGCATGTTTGAGCGGAGGTGCCGAACATGCTCGGATAGAGCAACCCTTCTTCTGGAGACGGCGGATTCAGACGTGGGTCATCTTGGCTTCCATGTGCAAGGAAGCGCGTTCGTTTTCCCAGTCGTCACTGATCTCTGCGAGGACGGCCGGGGCAATCCTCAGTTCGACCGCTCAGGGTTGTCCGTGTCATGGAGCCGGCGTAGAAAAATGAGCGCAGCCTGGAGGGCGAAGCTCATTTTTCTCCGAGTGAAGCGAAGGGCACGATGCCCGTCGCGAACGTCCGGCTCCATGACACGGGCAACCCCGAGCCACGCAGGGCATCACCTCCGCTTGCGTGGCCGCGTCACGTAGCCAGTGGCCGCGTCATGTCGACGGGTACGACCCAAGCGTCGTATTCCTCGGGCGTGACGGCGCCAAGGGCCACGGCCGCTTCTTTGAGGCTCGTTCCCTCGACATGGGCCTTCTTCGCGATCTTGGCAGCCTTCTCGTACCCGACGTGCGTATTGAGCGCGGTCACGAGCATGAGTGAATCGTCGAGGTGATGCTTGATCCGGTCGAGGTTTGGCTGGATGCCGTCTGCACAGTGGATTCGCATCGAGTCGCAGGCGTCGGCCATGAGCTCCGCGCTTTCGAGCACGTTGTGAAGCATTACCGGTTTGTAGACGTTCAACTGAAAATTGCCCTGACTGCCGGCGAAGGCGACGGCCGCGTCATTCCCAAAGACCTGGGCACACACCATCGTCATCGCCTCACACTGTGTCGGGTTCACCTTGCCCGGCATGATCGAGCTGCCCGGCTCGTTCTCAGGAATCGTGATCTCACCGATCCCACACCGCGGGCCGCTGGCGAGCCAGCGGATGTCGTTGGCGATCTTGAGGAGCGCCATCGCCAGGCCTCGCTCCGCAGCGCTCACTTCCACGAGCGCGTCATGTGCCGACAGGGCCGCAAACTTGTTCGGCGCCGACACAAACGGGTGACCGGTTTCCTTCGTGATCCATGCCGCGGCCGTGTCACCAAACTTTGGATGAGCATTGAGCCCTGTGCCCACCGCGGTGCCGCCAATGGCGAGCTCGTAGAGCCCAGGGAGTGCCCGTTTGATGCCGGCGATCCGGTCGTCGAGCTGTGCCCGCCACGCCGAAATCTCTTGCCCGAGCGTGATCGGCGTGGCGTCTTGGAGGTGTGTGCGGCCGATCTTCACGACATCGCCGTACTGCTTCTCGAGCATGGCGAATACTTCTCGGAGTGCCCGCACGGCGGGGAGGAGCCGACCGTGAATCACCTCGACGGCGGCGATGTGCATGGCCGTTGGGAACGTATCGTTAGACGACTGGCCGCGATTCACATCGTCGTTGGGATGCACCGGTTTTTTCGAGCCCATCATTCCGCCGGCCAATTCGATCGCCCGATTCGAGATTACCTCGTTGGCGTTCATGTTCGACTGCGTGCCGCTGCCGGTCTGGAAGACAACCAAAGGAAAATGGTCGTCGAGCGTTCCGGCGATCACCTCGTCAGCGGCTTCGACGATGAGTCGCACCGTGTCGCTTGTGAGTTGACCGAGCTCACCATTTGCCAGTGCCGCAGCTTTCTTGAGAATCCCGAGCGCTCGAATGACAGGCCGAGTCCAGCGAAAGCGATCGACGCCAATTCGAAAATTGTCGCGTGACCTTTCGGTCTGAGCTCCCCAGTAGCGGTCTGTAGAGACCTGCACCTCACCCATGCTGTCAGATTCGGTGCGAAACGCGGCGGGTGCTTCGGACATCGATAGATCTCAGCTCCTGGGGTTTCAAAAGGCCCAATTGTATCGAGATTCAGCGTGAACGCTTCTTGGTTTCTCGCGGATTGAACGAGATCGCCCAACGACCCGCCGTCCCCACGCTAGCGCGAGGGGCTTCTCTACTCAGCCGCCACACGCACACGAACTGCGATCTAGGCAAATCGGTCGAGGTTCATGACCTTGGCCCACGCGGCTACGAAGTCGTGGACAAACTTCTCCTGGCCGTCGTCGGCGGCGTAGACCTCGGCGATGGCACGAAGCTCCGCGTCGGAGCCGAAAATCAGATCGACACGGGTGCCCGTCCAGCGGAGTGTGCCGGTGGATCGGTCGCGGCCCTCAAACACGTCTGCATCGGTGGATACGGGCTGCCACTCCGTCCGCATGTCGAGCAGGTTCACAAAGAAATCGTTGGTGAGCGACTCCGGGGACTCCGTGAACATGCCGTGCCCGGTCTGGCCAGCATTCGTGTTCAACATCCGCATGCCGCCAATGAGAACCGTCAACTCCGGTGGGGAGAGTGTGAGAAGCTGCGCCCTGTCAATGAGCAGATGCTCCGCCGTGACGGAGCACGGTCCCTTTTGATAGTTGCGAAATCCGTCGGCAAACGGTTCGAGTGGGTCAAAGGATTCGACATCGGTCTGGTCCTGCGATGCGTCCATGCGGCCCGGTGCGAAGGGCACCTTCACGGCGAAGCCTGCGCGTTCGGCCGCCTGCTCGACACCGGCGCATCCGGCGAGCACGATCAGGTCGGCGAGCGAAACCTTTTTGCCACCGCCCTGACTCTGGTTGAACTCGCTCTGGATGGTTTCGAGGATCGCGAGCACTTTCGCAAGCCTCGCCGGTTCGTTGACCTCCCAGTCCTTCTGCGGAGCGAGACGAACGCGAGCGCCGTTCGCGCCACCCCGCCGATCGGACCCGCGAAACGTTGACGCCGACGCCCAGGCCGTGATCACCAGATCCCCGACCGTGAGCCCCGACGCGAGCACACTCGCCTTGAGGGCGGCGGTATCCGCGGCATCGATCAACGGATGATTCACACGGGGTATCGGGTCTTGCCAGAGCAGTTCTTCGGCGGGCACCTCCGGGCCGAGATAACGAGCCCGTGGCCCAAGATCACGGTGCGTGAGCTTGAACCATGCTCGGGCAAACGCATCGGCAAACTCCTGCGGGTGCTCCATGAATCGCCGCGAAATTTTTTCATAGACCGGATCGAACCGCAGCGAGAGATCGGTCGTCATCATCTTCGGCAGGTGCTTTCGCGATGGATCGAAAGCATCAGGAATGGTCGCGGGAGCGTCCTTTGCGACCCACTGGTGTCCGCCGGCCGGGCTCTTGGTGAGCTCCCACTCGAACCCGAAAAGATTCTGGAAGAAGCCGTTACTCCACCGCGTCGGCACCGAAGTCCAAGTGACCTCGAGGCCGCTGGTGATCGCGTCGCGGCCCTTGCCTGTGCCAAAGTTGCTCTTCCAGCCGAATCCTTGTTCCTCGATCGCCGCCGCCTCGGGATCAGGCCCCACATGCGACGCGGGGCCAGCACCGTGCGTCTTGCCAAACGTATGCCCGCCGGCGATAAGGGCCACCGTCTCTTCGTCGTTCATGGCCATGCGGGTGAAAGTCGTCCGAATGTCCTTGGCCGCCGCCACCGGATCAGGCTTGCCTTCGGGGCCTTCCGGGTTGACGTAGATGAGGCCCATCTGCACCGCAGCCAAGGGGTTCTCGAGCTCGTCATGCTTGCCTGAGTACCGTTCGTCGCCCAGCCATGTCCGCTCCATGCCCCATGAGATGTCTTTCTCAGGCTCCCAGATATCCTCGCGCCCGCCTGCAAAACCGAAGGTCTGGAAACCCATCGACTCGAGCGCCACGTTGCCGGTGAGAATGATGAGGTCTGCCCACGAGAGCGAGCGGCCATATTTCTGCTTGACTGGCCAGATGAGTCGGCGGGCCTTGTCGAGGCTGACGTTGTCGGGCCAGCTATTGAGCGGGGCGAACCGCTGGTTCCCTCGGCTCGCGCCGCCGCGGCCATCCGCAATGCGGTACGTGCCGGCGCTATGCCACGCCATGCGGATGAAGAGAGGCCCATAGTGGCCGAAGTCGGCCGGCCACCAGTCCTGCGACGCGGTCATCACGAGCAGCAGGTCAGCCTTCACCGCCTGAAGGTCAAGACTCTTGAATGCTTCCGCGTAGTTGAACTCCGCTCCATACGGATCGGACTTTGGGGAATGTTTCCGAAGGATGTCGAGGTTCAACCGGTGTGGCCACCAGTCGCGATTCGTGGGGCCGCTGCCAGCAGCGATATGGAACGGGCACGATGCTTCAGGTGCCATGGTTCTTTCCTTCTCTTTGCAGGCGGCTGCCCTGGTTCACATCGGCGTTTTAAAACCCATCGCCCGGACGACGCACCAGCCCTTGAGACCTTCAAAGATCGAGAAACTGCCGCCGACAATCCCGCCGATGCCAGCCCAGAGAGCCCACATCGGGAGCACTTCCAAGAACCATGCGACGACGAGGCCGATCCCTGCGGCCTCGGCAAGCGCGCCGGTGATGATCCTGGCCACTCGGCCCCTCTGATCGATGTTGCACTGCATGAGAGAGATTCCTGCCGTTGGTGATGCTTCAGGATATCAGCTTGCCGTAGCCGCGACCTGGACAGTGGCGAGGAGGCTCGCCACTGCCATGTCAGCCAAGAAGCTCGTGCACGAGCCGGAGGTTGGGGCCGTCCTCGAAATCGGCAGGAGCGTTGTGATCCCGTGCACGAGGCCCAGAACGACGGCTTCAAGGAGAGTGACATGGGCCCGGTGTGCGCGGGGCTGCTTTCCCGCCTTTTATCGCGGAAAACACCCGCTATACTGTTTTGCTTTCCCCTGCCTGAGCCCTTTTCAACACACCCGAGACGTCCTGCTTCATGTATCGCAATCTCAGCACGTATGGTCTTCCCCTTTCCGGCCGTCCTAGCGAACTGATCGAGCTGACGCTCTCGTTTGGCTTCGACGGCATGGATATCGACATCCTCGACATGCAGAAGCAGGCCGCGGCCTACGGTGTGGAGCATGCTCGCCGGCTCTTGGTGAGCGCCCGCTTGAAGAGTGGCGTGTTTCATCTGCCGGTTCGGCTCGATGGCAGCGATGCCGAATTCGCCGCCGATCTGGCTGAACTGCCTGCCCGCCTCGAGATCGCGGCCGCCTGCGAATGCAGCCGGGCCGTGGCCACGCTCGCCCCGGGCTCAGCCGAGCATTCCTTCAAAGACTTTTTCGAGCTGCACCGCACGCGGCTCAACACGCTCGGCGACATGCTCGCCCCGCACGACATCATGCTCGGCCTCTCGATCCAGCCCGAGGCCGCTGCCCGTGAGGAACTACCCAATGCCTTCATCCACACGTTCGAGGGCCTCATCGGCCTTGTGGCGATGGCTCATGAGCGGGTTGGTGCGGTCGTCGATGCTTGGGCCATGTATGTAACGGGCGAGTCGCTTGATCTCATCGCAAAGGTGCCAAAGGGACGGATTGTGGAGGTTCGACTCTCCGATGCTCTTGAGGGCAAGCCTGCCGCTGAGCTTTCTGCCACTGACCGGCTGATGCCTGGTGAAACCGGCGTCATCCCGATGGGCCCGGTTGTGGCCGCTGCTGCGGCTGCCGGCTTTGATGGCCCGGCAACGCCATGGGCCGATCGTTCCACGCTCGCTGGCCGCGGCCGCGAAAAGATCGTGCGGCTGGCTGGCGAAAGGATGGAACAGGCATGGACCGAGGCCGAGCTTCCGATCCTCCCCCGCTGGTTTGCCCCGGTGGCCCGCGATCAGTTTGGGCGTCCGATCGTCGATGAAGCTGATGTCGCCGCGATTGAGGCCGCCGCGGACGAGCCCACCGCCGAAGCCGCCGCGACGTAAATGCCCCCTGGGCGATTAAGTGGTGGATCGCATCACACGCGACGCCTGCGGCTTGCGATGTATGCCATGCCCGCCATCCCGATAGCCCCCAGGACAATCGTTGATGGCTCGGGAACTACGACCAGTTGCAAGCTGCCGCTCTGAAAGTAGGCCGAGACGCCGGGTGCAACGACAACGGCATTATCGATCCCCACGTCTCTGACATTCGTGAAGTTCACGGTGGCGTTATCGATGAGGGTGTAGGTGTCAAACGCGGTGTTGCCCCAATCGATGTTCTGGAGGCGATTGATTCCAAAGCCGCCATCCTCAGAACCGAAACTCACCGTGCCGCCGATAACAATGGGATTGTTGAGATCAACCACCCACATCAATGCATCGCCACTGAACGTGACATTGCCGCTGGTCTCCCCGGTGCCGCCGAACGCCGCCCCGGAGGCAACGGTGTAGGTGCCGCCGCCCGCATGGGTGCCGTCAATCAGGAGCGTGCCGGCGTTGATGGCCGTCGTGCCAGTGTAGGCGAGGGCGCCGGAAAGGGTTTGGGTTCCCTCACCGGTCTTGATGAGGTCTCGGGAATCCTCGATGACGCCCGAGTAGCTGTGGCTCGAACCGAAGGCGGTGTTCAGGGTGATCGCGGTGATGGAACTGTACCCGCCATTGTCCAAGGTGTAGATGCCCACGAGGTTCTTGTCGCCGATAAGGCCGCCCAGATTGAGGGCGGTTCCGGTGGTTCGCAGGCCACGGCTATCCGTGCCGACCACACTACTTGTCGTGTCAAATGGGCTGTTTTGGAGGGCGTTTGCATTGGTCAGGCTCAGGATCGAGCTGGTGATGACAGTCGAGCCCGTGAAGGTGTTCGCAGCGCCTAAGGTGAGCTGGCCACCCGTGCCCGAGAGCGTGATTCCGTGGCTGCCTCCAGTTTCGGTGATCGGACTGGTGATCGCTATCTGACGATTGACGTTGTCGCCGTTGATCGTGACCGTCAGGTCGTTGGCGAGCGTGATGGTCCCATTCGAGCCAGACACTCCAATCTCGTGGGATACAGCGACGCCGGGGTTTGCCATGGTGATCGCGGGGGCTACGGACCCGCTGCCGAGGGTGAGAGTGGAACCGGTGGAGCCGCCGTCGGTCGTGGAAGTGCGGATCGTTACGCCGCTGGTGGCACTGTCGTTGAAGTTCAGCGAGCCGATGGTTTTGGAGGTGCCAATGAAGTTGGAGAGCTGGGCCGGGGAGGAGTAGAAAATCACGTTGAGATCGGCGTTGAACGTCGGGGTGCCGTCCGGATTCCAGTTATCTGCTGTGGCCCAATCGTTATTACTTCCGCCACCGTCCCATGTGGCGTCTGCGGCGCGGGCCAAACCCACCCAGACTTGAACTGCCATGAGGGCGAAGATCGGAGCAAAACGGGATCGCTGCATGGCGAGTGACCTACTGAGTTCTTCTGGCAAACGAAACGTGTGACGGGAGGCCGCGGGAGTGTTTCGGCGACTCCTCCTGAGCGAAGATCAAACGAGGCAAACGGTAAAACACGGTGGAAGGCCGCGTCAAGCAGTCGGACCGTGAAAAATTGCTGATTGCCGATGGTTGGAAGGGTTTTTTTCAGATTTCGGGAGGTGATGGGGCGAAGAGGGGATTTTCCGGAAGGCCCCGCGGGATTTTTTAATTGGCGTTGGGTGAATCATGAGCGGGGTGGCCCAATGGCCCGCAGGCCCCTCTGCTCGCGCAGAGGGGCTTTTATTGCAGATGGGCAGGATGACGAGGGAGCGGTCGCGTCGCGGGACGTGGCTAAGGCGCAGCACTTCGGCGGCCGCGACCTGAAACTACGCGCCTTCGCGGATCCAGCTCACCACGGGCTTGCCGCCGCCGGCCACTCCAGAACCCTTCAGGAACTCGGCCACGTAGCGGAGTGATTTGCCGGGGCGGTCAGGGTCACGGAAATCGTCACCCTTCTGAAGGATTGGGAGCTGGTCGGGCATCGACCCAAACGCTCGCGTGCCCGCGGCCTGGCAGGGATGCCAGCAGCCGTTGCCCGCTTCGTCTTCCATATAAAACTCAGGGTAGCAATGCCCCTCGACCCACACCGTTCGCGCTGGCACGCCCTGCGACCGCACCGCCGCAATGAAGAGGCAGGTAAGCTCCTCGCAGTCGCCCCAGCCGTCGGCCAAGGCGCGGCGAGCGCCTTTCAAATCGCCATTGCGATACTCGACTTTCTCACGCACCGCATCGTAAATCGCCTCCACCCGCCGCCAGCCCTCATGCTCGCCGGCGGCCTCTTTCGCAAACCGCACGATCTTCGGGTCGCGAGTCTCGATGTATGGGCTTGGGCCCAGATAGAGCCGGAGGTCACGGCTCGGTTTTTCCGGGATCCGCCAGGCATGCGGATTCACCGGGGCCACGATGGCAAGCCGTTCGAGCTCAAAAACGATAATCGCATGCTCGCGGCCACCAGCCGGCAGCGACGGAATCGAGATCTGCATCTGCTTCACGCCGTCGCCGAGGACGCGATACTGCGGCCCGCGGACGCCACGTGAAAAATCCTCTTCGACAACCCGCACCCTCTGCTCGGGCCACTCAGTCGGCACCGGCAGCGTGGCATAGAGCCCACGGCACGGGCCCCCCTCGGCAGCGACCCGCACCCCCACGCGATACCGCTGGATGCGTGCATCGCCAAGCACGGGAGTCACGGTGCCCGCCTCGCTCTCCACAAGCTGGGCGAGCGAAGTCCGCGGGATTGCGAGGCTCGCGGCAAACGACGCGAGAAGTAGTCGGCGCGAGAACAATGCTGAAGGCCATGAATTCATGCTGCACGCTCTTGCGGTTACGGCGAACCAAATAGAAGCCCCTCGCGCAAGCGTGGGGACGGCGGGTTGTTGGGTGAGCCCGTTCGTGATGGCACACGGGACGATCCGTTACCCGCAGTCCCCCTGCTTGCGCAGGGGGCTTTTATCGGGGCATAGGAACCACGATGTGTCGCGGGCATCAATTTCCATTCTCGCATCGGCACAAACGCGGTGCTCCGGCCACCCTTCAGAAGCCTGAACAATCGGGGAAAATGGGCAATTCTCGGTCCTAACTCGATTGTGGCCGTGGCCCCGGACTGCTAGACTCCAGGGCTCGGTTTTTTGTGGCTCGCATTCCATTTTCCCTCCTTACCCTGGCTTATCCCCAAAACCCCCAACGCATGGTCAACCGCAACCTCATCCGTGAACTCGAACTTGGAGACGATCTCGAACAGGAACTAGAACTCGCCATGGCAGGGGCCGGCGATGAGGACTACGGGGTGGCCACTGCCACCCTCGCGGTAAACGCGGTGCTCCAGGGGAAGATTCTGCGGGTGGACGACGAGTTTGTGCTCGTCGATGTTGGGTACAAGAGCGAAGGCCATATCCCGCGCAACGAGTGGGACGAACACGAGCCCCCGCCCCAGGTGGGCGACATCGTGAAGGTGCTCCTCGAAGAGTTCGAGGACGGCGGCACCCTCGAAGAGCAGCAGCGTGGGCTCATCACCCTTTCCAAGCGGAAGGCCCGCCGGATCGAGGATTGGCTCCGCGTGATGGAGAGCGTCAAGGAGAATGACGTTGTCACCGGTTTTGTCATTCGCAAGATCAAGGGCGGCCTGCTCGTTGATATCTCGGGCGTGAACGTGTTCCTGCCTGCAAGCCAGGTCGATATTCGCCGCCCCGCCGACATCGGCGACTACTGCGGCCGGGCCATCCAGTGCCTCGTGCTCAAAATCGACGAAATGCGTCGGAATATCGTCGTGTCGCGTCGCGCCCTCATCGAACAGGAGCGGGCCGAGCGGAAGAAGCAGCTCATGGAGACGCTCGAGACAGGCCAGGTTCGCCGCGGCATCGTCAAGAACATCGCCGACTTCGGTGCGTTCGTGGATCTCGGCGGTATCGATGGCCTCCTCCACATCACCGACATGTCGTGGGCCCGCATCGGCCATCCCAGCGAGATGGTGCAGATCGACCAGGAGGTCGAGGTGCAGGTGCTCCACATCGACCGGGACCGCGAGAAGATCGCCCTCGGTATGAAGCAGCGGACCGCCAGCCCGTGGGCGAAGGTGGCCGACAAGTATCCGGTTGACCACGTCTGCATGGGCTCGGTCGTGAACGTGATGAGCTACGGCGCGTTTGTGAAGCTCGAAGACGGCGTCGAAGGGCTCGTTCACATTTCCGAGATGAGCTGGACCAAGCGGGTGAGCCATCCAAGCGAGCTCGTGAAACCGGGCGACGAGGTCGAAGTGGTGGTGCTCGCCATCAACAAGGAAAAGCAGGAAATCTCGCTGGGCATGAAGCAGACCCAGCAGAATCCCTGGGAGAAGGTGGCCGCGGATTATCCGCCGGGCGCGATCGTCAAGGGTGTGGTTCGCAACCTCACCAACTACGGCGCCTTTGTGGAGATCAACGACGGCATCGACGGGCTCCTGCACGTGACCGACATGTCGTGGACGCGGAAGGTGACGCATCCGAGCGAAGTGCTCGAGAAGGGTCAGGAAGTGGAGTGCAAGGTGATCTCGGTCGATCAGCAGCGCCGGCGGATCGCCCTTGGCCTGAAGCAGATGGCCGACGATCCGTGGTCGGGCGATATCCCCGACCGCTACAAGCCAGGTGATGTGGTGAACGGCACTGTCACGAAGATCACGAACTTCGGTGTGTTCGTGGGTCTCGAGGATGGCCTCGAAGGGTTGCTCCACATTTCGGAGCTTTCCGACGACAAGGTCGAGAATGCCGAGGATCTTGTGAAGGTCGGCGATCCGCTGGAAGTGAAGGTGCTTCGCGTGGACACCGACGAGCGGAAGATCGGGCTGTCGCGTCGGCGGGTCGGGGCGGGGGCTGAGACGGAAGCCTGAGCGAGTCGCGTGCCATCGCCCATACAGTCCCATCTGCGCCAGCCGGTGGCTGACTTCACGCGGCGCAGGCCGTCCATGGTCCTGCTTCCCTTACCGGGCGGGCCTCAGCCTGGAAGGCAACCAGCCCTCCAGGCCCGTGCGCGTCCTCCAATACAAGCCCACCTGCGCAAGCAGGTGGGACTGCGAGTTGCGGACCGTCCCCGGGTGCCATCACGAGCGGGCTTGTCCACCAGACGCCGTCCCCACGCTTGCGCGAGGGGCTTCTATTGGCTGCCGCTGTTTTGCAATTCACTGATCGCCTCGGGCGAGTGCCACCACGGGACCGAGCCATTGGCCGGCAGCGTGTGAGGCAATGCCCGTCTGCGCGATGTGTATCAAACCACCGCGGACAATCGCCGACCCACGGGGCCGTCCGTCTTCGTCCCGACCGACGATCACGCGGCGCGGCGGGCCAGCGGTCGCAAGCGGACGGCCGCCTGCATCGACCATGGCGACTTCATAGAGCAGCGCCTCTCCGGTACTCGGATCAACAAAATCGAGCACGAGGCAGCGGAAGGGCGGGCCAGCCAGCCATGCGACCACGCGGGTTCCAGTGCCAAGCGTTGCCCAGGCGATTTCGGACGGTCCGCCGACGTGTGGTTTGAACGCCGCCCCCACGGGCTCGGGGCCACCTGATTCCCGGCCTGGCGTTGTCACCTCGGGCCGCTTCGGCGCGGGGGACGACGCCATGGAGTGAGGTCCTCCACCTTCTGGCCGACTGCCGTGGACTGGCTCGGTTTCTGGAAGCCCTTCAGAAGCGTGAACAAAAGGCGCCTGTCCCGGTTCAGCAGGTTCATCCGCCAGGGGAGTGAACGCGACGGAATTGTCGAATCCTTCTGGCACATCGGCCGCCCCGACGATCCGCTGGCCCTTCTCTGCGACCCAGCCGAGATCGCCTGTGAGGCTGAAACCGCCCACGAGCATGGCTACCACAACCGCCTTGGCGAGAAAGTTCTGCATGAGTGCTCCGGGATCGGCGGCCGCAAAGGCCCTTGCCAAATATGCCCCTGCCCGCCGTGGACCGGTTCGTCTTTCGAAGGAAAAGGTGCCCGTCTCCGCTACCGCCGAGGCGTGTCGTGCCGGTCGTATGAACCACACCCATAGAAGCCCCTCGCGCAAGCGTGGGGACGGCGAGTTGTTGGGCGAGCCCGCTCATAATGGAAATCAAAACGGTGCGCTACCCGCAGTCCCACCTGCTTGCGCAGGTGGGCTTTTATTGGAGTAGGAGTGAGGCCTTGGAGGGCCGGTAAAGTACCGGGCGGAGGCCCGGCCAGCGAAGCGGGGCCATGGAAGGCCCGCGCCGCGTACAGACACCTCCACCTGCTTGCGCAGGTGGGCTTTTATGAGTCGCTGTGGCTTTGGTAATGCCCAATAAAAGCCCCTCGCGCAAGCGTGGGGATATCGTGAAACGGTTGGCGTTCTACCTCAAGGGGTTCAGCAAGGCTGTGCGGGTCGCCATCCCTCGGCTATGCACACGTGGGCTTTTATTGGAGAGGGTAGTAAAACGCAATGATGGCCAATGACGCTATTTCACCTGCTGCGGCTCGCATTGCCCTCCTCACACCACCGGGCCGAGGGGCACTCGCCGTGGTGGGCGTTGCCGGCCCGGACGCCTGCCGGCTTGCCGACGGCTGCTTCCACCCACGTGGGATGGCTCCGCTTGTCCACCGCGACGATGCCTCCATCTGCTTCGGTCGGTGGGTGAACGAGTCGGGCGGTCCTGGCGAGGACCTCGTCGTCGTGAAACACTCAGGCGACCACATTGAGGTGCATTGCCACGGAGGTCATGCGGCATCCGAGGCCGTAATCGCGGGCCTCGAGCGGCAGGGGGCGACACGGCAAGCCTGGCCCGACTGGCTCGCGAACACCGGCATGGACCCCATCGAGACCGAAGCCCTCGAAGCATGTTCCCGTGTGGCGGGGCCACGCGCGGCCCGCATCCTTGTGAGGCAGGCCTCGGGGCTTCTCAGAACCGAGGTCGCACGGCTCGCCTCGCTACCGCTGGCCGACCGGACTTCTGGCGTCGAGCGGTTGCTCGCGGCTGCGCGGGTGGGGCTGCGACTGACCGATCCCTGGCGAGTTGTCCTCCTTGGGCCAGTGAACGCGGGCAAGAGTAGCCTGGCCAACGCGCTGGCAGGCCATGCGAGAAGCATCGTGTCGCCCGAGCCCGGTACGACCCGTGACCTCGTGTCGATGCGGCTCGTGCTGGGTGGATTTGACGTGGAGCTGACGGACGCGGCTGGCCTTCGCGGCACGAACGCCGCGGTCACGCCGACCGAACGGGCGGGCATGGCGAGGGCGG
>JBGTKO010000010.1:0-2793 GCA_041744595.1 Pirellulales bacterium | reverse complement strand
GATGGGCACGCTCCCTGGCAGAGTGCCTACACGGTTTGGTCCACCCATGATCCACACGCCCGCGCCCACGAGGCTCTTCGCGGGCCGCTTGCCGAACAGATCGTGGCGGCGCTTGTCGCACGCGATCCTGCGCATCCACAGGTGCCAGCCCACGAGAACATGGCCTGCGTCGGCTGTCACGCGACGGCCCGAGGTCCGATGTCGGGCGAGGGGGTGAGCTGCGAGACATGCCACGGTCCGGCAGGCCCGTGGCTCGTTGCCCACACGGCGAAGGGATGGAAGACCCGTGGGAACGAGCTTGGCATGATCGATCTGGCCGACCCGTTCGTGTGCGCGACCACGTGTGCAAACTGCCACGTGGGGGGGCCACCGACGCCCGATGGCGCGGTCCGCGAAGTGACTCACGATCTTGTTGCCGCTGGCCATCCGCGGCTCGCCTTTGAACTCCGTAGCTACAAGCGAGCCGTGCCGCCGCACTGGCACGACCGTTTTGAAGTTCCCGCCGCCAGCGATGAGCTTGGGCCGGTCGATGAGTGGGCGCAGGGCCGGCTCGGGACGCTTGCAAACTTCTTAAAACAGGTTGAATCGCAATCGCAGGCCGCCGCGACTCGCGACCGCGGGATTACCTCAGGTGTATGGCCCGAGTTCACGGCTTTTGACTGCCACGGATGCCATCGACCCGCCGGGTTTGTCGCGTCGATGAGGCCGCCCGGAATCCGTCCGACGGCACCGCCGGGCTCGCCGCGACTCGAACCGATGTACTGGACACACCTCGATGCATTCCTGCCTCGCGAAACAACCGAGCCCTTGCTGCGGGCACGTCTCGCCGTGGATCGGCAGTGGACAGTGATTCCTGATGCGGCTGCGCTCTCGGCCGCACTTCGCGGGATCGAGCAAGCGCGTCCACGGCTCCGTGAGCATCTCACCGCGCTCTCGGCGGGCAGCCTCGCTCAACGGATCGCCCGCAGTACGGACGCCGCGAACTGGGCGGAGGCCGTCTCGGCGTTCGGTGGCTTGTCGGCGATCGTCGATCGCGAAGCGGCTTCGAATCGACTCCTGAACGAGGCCGAGGCGAGGTCACGCCTCGCGTCGCTCCACCGGCTGCTCGAGTTTCCGATCGAGTCGGTGGCCGGGAACACCGAGCGGTTTTCGAGCCCCCGCGGCTACGATGCGAGAGCCGTCGCGGAACAGATCCGATTGCTCGCGGCCGCCCTCGACGCACGCCCTGAGCAAGAGATCATCCGTCTTCCGTGAGCTCGCTGGCCGCGCCGATTCGATCTATTCGGGTGCGTCGCGGAGAATCTCGTCAAACGCTGCCTGCCAATCTCGGCTGGACAGGAACGACAGCGACTGCCGGCCGTCGATCTCGCGTCCTGCCAGCAGCCTGACGAGTGGTTCGAGTCGTTCGAGCGGGCGGGCTTCCGGTCGCGTGTCGAGCAGACCGATTCCCCGGTCGATTGCGCGGGCACTGGCGTAGGCCACCTGGCCTCCGTTCGGAGCAAACGCCAACTTGGTGATCGTCATCGACAGGTTTGGACCGAGCGGCCGGCCGGAGTTCACGTCCCAGAACCGCACCCCCGAGAAGCTCCCGGTGACGGCGACCGGCTCCCGTGGGTGCAGCCGCGCGAACATCGCGAACGGACCGGCCGTGAGCCCGACGGAAGGCCGGCCCGCCGCGTTCCATTCGCACACAGTCACGATGTTTGAGAAGCCTGCGGCGAGGATTAAGCGACCATCGCCCGAGAACTCGGCAACACGGATCGGGTGACCAAGTGGCAGCGTGATCGTCTCGCGGTCGGTGGCAAACGGAAACCAGACGAGCAGGTCACCTGCGTCGCCTCCCACCAGTACGGCTTGGCCGTCCGGATGGAACTGCACGACTGACACGCTTGCTGCGCCGCCACGGACCACAGGCCGTAGTGTCACTAGCCCCCGCTCCCCCTCGTCGATAGTCCATGCGCGAACCGCGTCGTCATCGACGGTGACGGCGTGCCGTCCGTCACGGGAGAGATCTCCGACCCGCACCGAACCGGTGTGTGCGACTGGTTCGCCGATGGCCTCGCCGGTCTCGACCGACCAGACCCGCGCCGTGCCATCGTCGGCGAAAGTCAAGAGCCGAGTGCCTCGTGCGTCGAGTCGCACGCCGTTGACTGCGGCCGCGTGTGCGAACGGATCAGACACCGCGAGGCCGTCATCGACGTTCCAGACCCGGGCGGTGCCGTCTGCCGTTCCCGTTGCACACACTCGGCCATCGTCGGACACACTCAGCGACGTGATGGCCGACGCGTGCTCGAGAGGTGCGTCGAGCGGGCGGCCCGTTGCGGCGTCGAATCGCCACAACTCCCGTCCCGTCGCTGCAAGCAACGTGCGCCCAGTGGCGAAGGCGAGCTGCCCGACCGCCTCCGCCGTCGGGATTCGCACGTCTGCCACCGCGGCCGCGTTTTCGACGTTCCACTCGACGCCCCGTCCTCGGCAGATGATCCGTACGCGATCACCAGCGAACGCTGCCAACGGTTCCGACGGATGCGGCCAGGGGCCGGTCGCCATCCGTCCGCTCCGTACGTCCCACAGCCGAACCGTGTGGTCGAATCCAATGGTGAGTAGCTGTGTGCCGTCGGCGCGGAACGCGGCGGCCACGGGTCGTTCACGGTGTTCGAGCGGCACGCCTACGATTTCCCCATCGGGCACGCTCCAGACGCGGGCCGTGCGATCGGCGCTGAGCGTGACGAGCCGCGCGGAGTCAGGGGCAAAAACCGCGCGGGTGATCGGTCCGCCGTGGGCGAGCACATGGCC
>JBGTKO010000009.1:0-6366 GCA_041744595.1 Pirellulales bacterium | reverse complement strand
CCCCCTGCTCGCCTATCCCGCGACCGAGAGCGTGTTCTTCCTCGGCATGGGCACCGGCATCACGGCGGGCGAGGCGCTGAGCCACGATGCCTTCAAGCACGTCAACCGAGTCGTCGCCAGCGAACTCTCAGCCAACGTGGTGGCGGCATCAAAGAAATACTTCACCGGCCGGGCGGGAGAATTCGATCCCACGAACGGGCTCTTCCGTGACCCGCGGGCGCGGGTGATCATTGGCGACGGACGGAACCACCTGCTGGCGAGCCGCGACCGCTTCTCGATGATCAATGCGGATCTGTTCCTACCCTACCGCCGCGGCACCGGCAGCCTCTACAGCCGCGAACATTTTCGCATTGTGCGAGAACGGCTGGAGCCCGGCGGCATCTTTGTCCAGTGGCTTCCGCTCTATCAGATTTCGGAGCGAGAGTTTGGCGTGATCGCGAGGACAATGCTGGCTGTCTTCCCGCAGGTGAGCCTGTGGCGCGGAAATTTTCAGCCCGGCGCGGAAATCGCGGCGCTCGTCGGACATGTGGATGCCACGCCGTTGCCCCTCTGCTCGCTCGATGTGGGTAGCGAGAAGCAGCAAGCCGTGGAAGGAGCCACCTATCGCGACATGCAAAATCTCATGCTCCCGATCAACGAAGAAACTGTCCTGCTCTTTTACGGCGGCAATCTCACAGGGGCGGCCGATCTTTTCGAGCAGTACCCACTCAACACCGATGACAGGCCGGTGATCGAGTTTGGCACACCGCGTTCCCTGCACCAGCCGGCCGCTGTCGGCAAACCGCACTTTCTCGAGGCCCGCTTCGCCGACCTGGTGGATAAGCTCCAAAAGCGAACGCCGCCCGACGACGACCCACTCCTGGCGCTCCGAACGCCCTCGAGCCGAAGGCTGTCGCTCGCCGGCTCCGCCTTCCACCGCGGCTGGATTGCCAGCGCCCATGGTGATGAAGAACGACAGGCGGCGGAGTGGGAGAGGTTTCTGCACCACTGGACGGAATAGGTCCGAAGAGTGGAGGAAACGGCTCTGCCAGATCTGATGAATGTCTGTCGCCAGTTCGCTCCATACGTCGGGGAAAGACAAGAGGACCGTCCGGGCCTCGAGAGGGTGGTGATCCGCGAGCGGCTGGCCGTGTCATGAGAGCCGGACGTTCGCTCCGGGCATCGTGCCCGGAGTTCACTCGGAGAAAACTTCGCTTCGCCATCCGGGCTCCGCTCAGTTTTCTACGCCGGCCCCATGACACGGCCAGCCCCTCGCTGCCCTGTCGAACAGTGTCATCATCGTGCCGACACACGGACAGGCGCCTACAATCTGAGAACCCTCTGGAGTCGCTTCATGTCGCATGCAAATTTACCCAGAACGCTCGCCGAACTTCGGGCCTCGAGTTGGAAGAGTCGGTCGGTCAAGGATGAGGTGCGGGACAACTTCCTGCGGATGCTGCGGAACGGTGACGAACTGTTTCCCGGGATCGTCGGCTACGACGATACGGTAATCCCCGAGATCAACGTCTCTCTCATCGCCGGGCATGACATGCTCTTCCTCGGTGAGAAGGGCCAGGCGAAGAGCCGGCTCATGCGGCTGCTCGCTCGGTTCCTCGACGATTTTCTTCCCTATCTCGATGATCCCGCGATCCCACTCCACGACGATCCCCTCGCGCCGATCACCTCGGCCGGGCGCCAGCTTGTGGCGAGCCGTGCCCCTGAAGACGTGCCGATCGCCTGGTGGCCGCGTGAGGAGCGGTACGCCGAGCGGCTCGCGCCGGGAACCAAGTTTGCCGACATCATCGGAGAGATCGATCCGGCGAAGCTCGCTGGTGGCACCAGCATGGCGAGCGAAGAGGCTCTCCACCTAGGGCTCATTCCCCGGATGCACCGCGGCATCTTTGCGATGAACGAACTGCCGGAGCTCGATGAGCTCGTGCAGGTCGGGATGTTCAACGTTCTGGAAGAACGGGATGTTCAGATCCGGGGTTATCCCGTCCGGTTTGACATCGACGTGATGCTCCTCTTTTCGGCGAATCCGTCCACGTATAACCGCTCGGGAAAAGTGATCCCACAGCTCAAGGATCGCATCGGCGCTGTCATTCACACGCACTACCCGCGAGACCGTGAGGGCGGCATCGCGGTGGCCGAGCAGGAGGCGGGGATCGATCTCGGCGGCGAGTATCCAGTCGTCGTCCCCCACTTCATGAAGCAGGTGCTCGAGGAGATCACGGTCGCAGCGCGGAAAAGCAAATACATTGACCAGCAGTCGGGCGTTTCGGCAAGGTTCTCGATCGCCAACTACGTGACGATGGTGGCAAGCGCCCGGCAGCGAGGTGTGCGACTGGGCGAAAACCCGGCGGTGCCACGAATCAGTGACCTCGGCCATCTCTACACGTCGAGCCTTGGAAAGCTCGAGCTTGATCTCATGGGCAGCCACCAGATGAACGAGCGGCAGGTGCTCGACGCAGTCATCGCGGAAGCGATCGGAACTGTCTTCCAGGAGTTTGTCGATGCCCACGGACTCGACGACATCGCGAAGGTGTTTCGAGAGGGTGTGAAGATCGAGGTGGGCGACATGGTGCCAAGCGGGATGTACGAGCAGGTCATCGCCGATGTGCCAGCCGTGTGGGACAAGGCATTTGAGGTGAACTCAGCTCACAATCCAGCCATGCGAGCAAGCTGCATCGAGTTCATTCTCGCTGGCCTTTACGCCACCGAGCGCATCTCCCGGATCCAGTCCCACGGCAAGACGATCTACGACACAGGCGGATTCCGGTGACACATGCCCACTCGTGACACGCTCGGCGGGATTGTCCACACGTACCAGCGGTACGATCCTGCGAGGATTCCACCGCCGCGACCACCGGAAACCGATATCGCCTCGGCGATGATGGAGCAGGTGCTTGCGGAGGGGGAGATCGAGGAGATCGAGCTCACTCCCGAGCAGCTTGCCAATGCGATCTTCCTCGATCCTGAGGATTTGAAGGGGCTTGGCCCGTCAATCGACACCTTGAAGCGGCGGCTCGAAGAACACCGTCGCAAGATCCTCGAGCGGTACGAAACCGAAAGCGTTCGGAAGCGGGCTCGCCGGGAGTACCGCGACACCGCATCACGGGCACGACCTCCTGGCCCACATCGCGAGGCCTTTGAGCGGGCGGTCCGCGAAGAACAGCTCCGGCGGCTCGAACGGCTGTGGTATGCACAGGATGACGACCAGAGCCGTTTCGCCGCCGACTTGGTCGGGCTTCTCGAGCGGCTCGGCGTGGTTTACCAGCTCGATGAGCTGGCCGCGAAGTGGCAGTTCACGGGCCGCGAGAAGCTCGGCATCGATGAGGCGCTCGAAGTCAAAGCCACGCTCGAGGAAATCGAGCGGCTGCTCAAGCAGCTTGAAGAGGCGAGGCAGAACGCCCGCGTCGTCCTCATCGACATGGATGCCCTGGCTGCGTACGCCGAGTCAGGAGAACTCGACGAGCTCGCCCGCCTCCGTCAGCAGGTGCAACAGGCGGTCGAAGAGGCGGCTGCTCGCCAGGGGCTCGAGAAGGGAAAGCGTGGCTACGAGCTCACGCCCAAGGCGATGCGGCTCTTTCAGGCCAAGCTGCTTGAAAAAATCTTCGCGAGCCTCGACCCGTCGCGGACTGGCCGCCATCAGGGAAATGTCACGGGCGACGGCTCGGTCGAGATGGTATCGACCCGGCCCTATGAGTTTGGCGATTCAGTCGCCCACATGGATATCCCTGGCTCGCTCGTCAACGCCATGCTCCGGCAGGCATCGGAGGGCGCGGCAGTCGGCGATCGACTGCGGCTCGATCCCCGCGACATCGAGGTCCACAAAACCCGCAACGCCCCAAAGTGTGCGACCACGGTCGTCCTCGACATGAGTGGCTCGATGCGGTACGGCGGGCTTTATGTCGATGTGAAGAAAATGGCCCTCGCCCTCCAGGGACTCATCCAGCGGGAGTACCCGGGCGACTTCGTCCAGTTCATCGAGATGGCCTCTTTCGCGAAGCCGCGAAGTGTTGGCGAGATCGTGAAGCTCTTGCCGAAGCCCGTGACGATTTTTGATTCCGTCGTGCGACTGCGGGCCGACATGGCCGACCCGCAGATCACCGAAAGCGACGTCCCTCCCCACTTCACGAACATCCAACACTCGCTCTCCCTGTCGCGACAAATCCTCGCCCGGCAGGACACGCCGAACCGTCAGGTGATTCTCATTACCGATGGCCTGCCGACGGCCCACTTCGAGGGAAGCCAACTCTATCTCCTCTATCCGCCCCACAAGCGGACCGAAGAAGCCACGCTTCGCGAAGCCAGGGCCTGCCGTCGCGAAGGCATCACCATCAACCTCTTTCTGCTCTCCGGCTGGTCGCAGTCGCGGGAAGACATTCAGTTCGCGTACCGGCTGGCCGAGGCATCGCAGGGTCGCGTCTTCTTCACCGCCGGCCGCGAGCTCGATCGCTACGTGGTCTGGGACTACCTCGCCCGCCGCCGCGCCATTGTCAGCTAAGACGACGCCGGCACGGGACGGCCGGTAGTGGGCTGCTGTCTGACGATTGTGTCTGCGGCGGCCGGCGTCATACTTCTCGTCGGCCGGACTGGCAGTACCATCCCAATCTGTCCACGGAGGCAGGCACGCATGCCCGACGCACACGACTTTGACAACCCGTATGCCGCCCCTGATTCGTCGTTTGAGGACGTGGCCACGACACTGTTTGCCTCCGAAGGCAGGCTTTGGAGAAAGGGCAAGCTGCTCGTGATGGAACGCGATGCTGTGCTGCCCAACCGCTGCGTGAAGAGCAATGAACCCTGCGAGGGACGGCTGAAGCGGGTCTTGCGATGGCATCAACCGGCTATCTATCTCGTCATTCTCGCCAACATTCTGATCTACGTGATTGTGGCGACCATCGTGTCGCACCGGGCCACGATCCACATCGGCCTGTCGGAGGAATGGCGGGGAAAACGCCGGCGAAACATTGCCATCGGATGGCTCACGGCCTTGGCGGGTATCGGGCTGTTGTTTTCCATGGGTTTCGCTGACGAGACCGTACTTCCGTTCCTCCTTGTCTCTGGAATCGTGGCTCTCGTTGGCGGTGTGCTCTTCGGCATGTACGGGTCACAAATGGTCACCGCCAAACGGATTGACCGAACGCACATCTGGCTACGGGGTGTGCATCCCGACTTCCTGGCCTCACTCCCCGAGTGGCACGGAGCCTAGCCGCAGAGGTCGGCCTGACAGTGGTCGAAATACGATTGATGCGAGCACTCAGGTCTTCTCCCACGCACACATGTCGTTCATAGTCGCACCGCTGTCAGCCCCCCTTGTCGCTTCCGCGTCCGAGTCGAGTCTGCGGCTGCTGCTCGTCCAGTTGCTCGTCATCATTCTCGTGGCTCGGGTGGGCGCGGCGGTCGCTCGCCGCCTTTGGCAACCTGCCGTGGTTGGCGAGATCGTCGCGGGCATCGTGCTTGGACCCTCATTATTTGGCGCACTCGCACCGGACGCCTTTGCCGCGGTTTTTCAGGTGGCCGAAGGCGCCAGCCAAGCTGGCCTCGACGCCTCGCTCACGAGCTTTGCCCAGGTTGGCCTCATCCTGCTCTTGTTCCTCGTCGGAATCGAGTTCGACTACTCCCACATCCGCCGTCAGGGCCAGGTCGCGGCGGCCGTCTCGATCGCCGGAATCGCGGTACCGTTCACGCTCGGCCTGGTCCTGGCTGGCCTCATGGCCCCACGACTCGAAGCCCTCGGTGCCACGGCGGCGATCGACCCACGTTCATTTGCCCTTTTCCTCGGCACGGCGATGTCGATTACCGCCATCCCGATCCTGGGCCGGATTCTCATCGAGATGGGTCTCCAGCGTACGCCGCTGGGCGCGATGGTCATCGCTGCCGCCGCCTGCGATGACCTCATCGGCTGGACGCTATTGGCAACGGTCTCCGCCGTTGCGGGTGGCAACTTCGAGATTGGAGTAATCGCGTGGATGGTTGCTGCAACGATCGCATTTGCTGCATTTGTCATAGTCGTCTTTCGACCGCTTGCTCTCCCACGGCTCGAGCGGGCGATCAACGCTGATGGAAAACTGTCCCCCGGTGCCCTCTCGCTCGTCCTCACTGCAATCTTCGTGTGCGCATGGGTGACGAGCATGATTGGCATCTTCGCGATTTTTGGTTCGTTTCTCCTCGGTGCGGCTCTGTCTGGCTCGACCAAGCTCCGCGAGGCGGTCAACACGCACCTCATGGATTTTGTGGGGCTGTTCTTCCTGCCGATCTTCTTTACCTACACCGGTCTCCGGACAAACATCGGCTCGCTTGCCGGAGTGGAGGCATGGGGCTGGTGCGCCGCGGTGTTTGCCGTGGCCGTCATCGGCAAGTGGGGCGGCTGCGGTCTCGCGG
>JBGTKO010000008.1:0-8232 GCA_041744595.1 Pirellulales bacterium | reverse complement strand
CCCTCGGCGTGCTGATCGTGTCGCTGGCCTCTTCGCAGAGCGATCTCGACCCCCACTGTGTGCTCTTCGGGATTCTGGAAATGACGGCATTCGATCTCGTTCCGATCGGGCCCTTCCTAATGCCGAGGGCATTTGTCACGGCGGTGGTGGTTTTTGGACTCGTGAGCGGCCTCCTCATGATCACTTGGCGGATGCAGGTCTTCACTGCGTTTGATATCAATGCAGCGAGGGCGATGGGCGTGCCGGTTGGAGCTGTCACAACTGGTCTTTTGGCCGCGACCGCGGCGGCGACCGTCGCTGGCTTCGAGGCCGTCGGTGCAGTGCTCGTCGTGTCGATGCTCGTCGTCCCGGCCGCGGCAGCCGAACTGCTCGTTTGCCGGATGCATCACGTGGCAGCCGTCGCGGTTTTCATCGCCGTCATGTCTGCTTGCATTGGCTGGGTCACGGCGTGGCAGCTTCATACGAGCGCTGCCGGCATGATCTCGGTCGTGCTCGGCGGCTGGTATGCCGCAGCGGTTCTATTTTCGCCCGCAGACGGACTGGTCGCACGGGCTTTCGCGGCAACCTCGCTTTCCTGGCGGGTGGCCCGCGAAGATTTTCTCGCACGGATTTGGCGAGCCAGAGAGGCAGCGGGCGGGGGCGTGGTGCCGTTGCCACAGCCACGATCACTCCTCGAGCGAGCGGCTGCGATCTGGCTTCAGCGGACCGGTCGGGTTGAAGCGACCGAACATGGCGTGAGCCTGTCGGTCGAGGCAGCCCGCGAAGCAGAGACCGTCGTGCGTTCCCATCGCCTCTGGGAGGTGTGGCTCGGTCGCCATGCCGATATCCCGCTTGATCATCTTCATCCGCCTGCCGAATGGGTCGAGCATCACATAGGTGCTGCGATGCGGCAGCAGATCGCCGCCGAGATGGCCCGTGATACCGCCGACCCCCACGGCCGAGAAATCCCACCCGAAGTCGCGTCAAACATCAAAACGTGAACCGTCGAGCGATTCTTGCTGGCTGAACCCGCACGGCTGATGGCTCGGGGTTGTCCGTCACGTGGCTCGGGGTTGCCCGTGTCATGTCGCCGGACGTTCGCTTTGGCCATCGCTCGGCCGCAAGCGGCCTCGCTTCCATGGCCTCCGCTCACTCGGAGGAAACTACGCTCCGCCCTCCAGGCTGCGCTTGTTTCCTACGCCGGCTCCCTGACACGGGCAACCCCGATCCGGAAGCCGTATTCGCAAGCGGATGACCTTGCTGTTGCCCGGTCACTCCGTCACCGGGCAATGCGGTCCGCACTCGCACGGCCGCCCGGACGGCGGCCGGCTCGGCGTGGGCAACCTTGGCTTGCCCCCGCCGAGCCCGAGTCTGCCGAGGGCATGGATGCCTCGGCAGAGTCAGCATTGATCCGCTTTGCGGATCAATAGCGGCATCAGCCTCCTACGCCGGCTTCATGACACGGGCAACCCCTCGCGAATACCGTATTCGCAAGCGGATGCTTCCCCAGGTGCCTGGAATTCAGATGCTCCTCAGGAGCCCGGTGTCGCCGACACCGGGTCAATGCGGGCCACACTGACACGTCTTTCCGGAAGCCAGCCGGCTCGGAATGGGCATCCCCTCGGATGGTACTCTGGCCAGGCATGCAACCGCTTCTGGTCATCAACGTCGTCGGGCTCACTCCCGGCCTGCTTCAACACGCGCCGCGGCTCGCGGCCATCGGCCGCGCGGGGTTTACGGCATCACTCGGCACCGTGTTGCCAGCGGTCACGTGTCCGGCTCAGGCCACGATGCTCACCGGGCGACCACCGCGGGATCACGGGATCGTGGCAAACGGTTGGTACGACCGTGATCTGGCCGAGGTGATGTTCTGGCGGCAGAGCAATCGTCTCGTGGGCTGCCAAGAAGAGAAACTCTGGAACGCGGGGCGGCGGCGTTTTGGTGACAGCTTTTCAACCGTCAAGATGTTTTGGTGGTTCAACATGTATGCGGCGGTGGACGCCGCGGTGACACCCAGGCCGGTCTATCCCGCCGACGGCAGAAAGATCCCGAGCATCTACACGCAGCCGCCCGAATTGAAGGCCGAGCTTCAAGGGCCGCTCGGACGTTTTCCGCTTTTTGACTTCTGGGGGCCGAAGGCCGGCATTCGCTCGTCGGAGTGGATTGCGGCAGCCACGAAGCAGGTGATGGAAACAAAGCGACCGACGGTCACACTCGCTTACCTCCCGCACCTTGACTACGACCTCCAGCGGTTCGGGCCTGACTCGCCCGAAGCCGTGCGGGCCTGTGGCGAGATCGATCGCGTGGCCGGCGACCTCGCTGAGCAGGCTGCGAACGCCGGGCATACGGTGGTCGTGCTCTCGGAGTATGGGATCACGCCGGTGCGGGATGGAGTGCATCTGAATAGAGCCCTGAGACGAGCGGGCCTACTCGCGGTGCAGGAGGTTGACCTCGGCTGGGAACTACTCGATGCCGGTGCGAGCGAAGCCTTTGCCGTGGCTGACCACCAGGTGGCCCATGTGTATGTCAAGGAGGCTGCGCGGATCGGTGAGGTGAAGGCAATTCTCTCAGCGACCGAAGGTGTCGCGGAGGTGCTCGATCGTGAAGCGATTGCCGATGCCGGGCTCGATCATGCTCGGGCTGGTGACCTCGTCGCGATTGCTGCCCCCGATCGCTGGTTCACCTACTACTACTGGTTCGACGAATCCAAAATGCCAGATTTCGCTCATACGGTGGACATTCACCGCAAGCCCGGCTACGACCCCGTGGAGCTTTTTCTCGATCCGACGATCACGTTTCCAAAACTAAAGATCGCCTGGGCGCTTGCGAAGAAGTCGCTCGGATTTCGCACGCTCATGCGATTCATCAGCACGGATGCCGGGCTCGTTCGGGGCTCACACGGTCGGCTGCCGACGCGGCCCAACGACGGGCCTGTGTTTCTCTGCACCGACGCGAGCCTGAGCCGTGATCATCTCGCGATGCACGAGGTTCGAGACGTGCTGTTGGATCTCGTCGCGGGCCGGTGACGTTTCCCAGCCTGATACCTTCTGACGTGGTTGCACGTGGGGTTGTGGAACGCATGGCGCTCCATAACCATTCGGGATAGCGAGCCAGGCGTTTCACGATCCCCACGCTGGCGCGAGGGGCTTTTATACGGCCGGCGGGGCATCGTCTGTGCTCCCGGCGGCCTTGCCAGGCCTCCGCCCAGTCGCTCGCTCCTCCTGGCTTGCGTTTGTTGATCCGCCATTCCCCATACAAGCCCCCCGGCGCGAGCCGGGGGGAGTGCGGGTAGCGCGCCGTCCCGCTGGCGATCGCGTGCGGCCTCGCCCAACAACCCGCCGTCCCCACGCTTGCGCGAGGGGCATTTATGGCGAGCGACCGTCACTTGAGGCTCTTGAGATACTCGATCACGTCGAGAAGCTCGGTCGGCGAGATCGTCGAAGCGAGCCCCTCGGGCATGCTGCTCTGCTTGAGCTTCACCCGCTCGTCGATCGAGTCGATCGGGATTGTTCGCTTCTCCTTGCCGTCGAAGAGGACAAGCTCCTTTTCGTTCTCACTCACAAGCAGCCCCGTCATGCTCTTGCCGTCATCGGTCACAACGAGCGTCGAGAGATACTTGGGATCGACCTTCGCATTGGGATCGATGATCGATTCCAAAAGCTCGATCGGGGGCAGCCGCTTGCCCACCTGAGTCATGTCGGGGCCGAGGTCGGCCCCCTTGTCGCCGACCTTGTGGCAGTTGATGCAGACCCGCTCGAAAACGAGCCGGCCGTTCTTGGCGTTGCCCCCCTGCACCGACACGATCGCCTGCATCGCCTTGTTTCGTTCTTCGGCAGCATGAGGCTGCTCAGCGAGGAGGATCGCGAGATACGGCAGAATCTCGGCAGCTTTCTTGTCGAGGCTGAGCACCCCCTCGAGCAGAGCCGTGGCGGGTGTGCCTCGCTGTGCGAAGCGTCCCTTCAAGTACAGCGGCGACCATACATTGATGTTCGCGCCGAGTGCCGCGTCGGCGGTGTAGGTGACGTAGGCATCGGCAGGCTCAACGGTGGTGGCGGCCAGCACTGCCGTCATCGCAGCCTCGGTCGGGAAGAAGCTCAGGCCACGCACGGCCTCGGCGCGGACACGGGGGTGCGGGTCGGTGGCCTGGGCGATGAGGAGCGCTTCGGCTTCCGGGATTTGCTTCCGCGCATCGGCGACCACGCGGGTGGCAGTGGCCCGGGCATCGGGTGTCTTGGCAGCGAGAAGCTGTCGCAGCAACGACGCATCGATCGCGTGAAAACTCTGCTGGAGCCAGAGCACCTCGGTGGCGAGCCGATCCTTCACGTCCTGCGGGAGTGAAGTCGCCTTCACCTTCGCAAGCCAGGCGGCAGCCGCGGGGAGTACGTCTTCGGGCGACCGCGCCTGGAGGTCGGCCCGCACGCGGTAGCGGGTTCGCCACTGATGGCTTTCTAGTTGCTCGAGGACTTCGGCCACCGATTTGCCATGCTGCGTTTCGGGCTCAAGCAGCGGCTTGCCGGTGTACACGATCCGGTAGATGCGACCATGCTTCGTGTCGCGGTTCGGATCCCGCTGGCTGTACTGCATGTGGCCGATGAGCGGATTGGCCCAATCGCCAAACCAGAGGGCGCCGTCAGGACCGATCTGCGGATCGGTCGGTCGAAAATGCTTGTCGGTGCTCTTCAGGAGATCGATTGCCGTGGCCGGATCGTTCGGGTCGAGCCGCACCCGCTCCCCCTTGTACCCCGCGCCGTCATCGGAGATCCTCCAGCGAGGCATGCCGTTCATGTTGATGACGCAGGCGTAGAGGAAGTCGTCTTGCACGTCGTCGGGAAACTGCTTGGTTCGCAGGAAGTCGCTCCCCACGACCGGTCGCATCCGCTCGTTGTCGAAGACCGGATTGAGGCTCTTGCGGCCGCGGTATTGGGCCCCGGCGAGGGGCGTATCCCAGTGCTGCGTAGCACCGGTACCGTCACCAACGATCCCTTGGCCCCACTCGTTGAAGACATAGCACCAAGGGTTGCCGTGACCAGGCGTCGCGAAAAACTCCATCTCGAGTGACCGCGGATCGAAGACGTAGCTCCCCGACGGACCATGTTTTCGAAACGGTCCCCACGGGGTTTCCAGAGCGGTGCCAGTCGCGACACCTTCGAGCATGTGAAGAAGCCCGCTTGGGCTCATCTCGAAGGCGCCCGCCGAGTGGTGCGTGTCTTCAGTCGCAAAGCCGTCGAGGAGGTGAATGACCTCATCGGCTTTGTCATCGCCGTCGGTGTCTGCGAGCCACACCAACCGCGGCTGATCCATCACGAGCACGCCGCCCTTGAAGAACTGAAACCCGGTCGGGCAGTGAAGCTTGTCGTAAAAGATCGTGGACTTGTCAGCCTTGCCGTCGCCATTGGTGTCTTCGAGGATGACGAGCTTGTCGGCAGGTTTCGGGTCGCCCGGCCGCCACTGCGGATAGCTTGGCATCGTCGCGACCCAGAGACGGCCCTTCGAGTCGAAGGCGAGCTGCACGGGGTTGGCGATCTCTGGAAACTCCGTCTCGTCGGCAAACAGACGAACCTCGAAACCCTCTGGCAGCGTGCATGTCTTGATGAACTCCTCCGGTGAGAGAATGGTCGGGCCGCCCTCAGGATTCTCGCTGTACTCCTGCCGCGGCTCACCAAAGCGAGTCTCGGGCACGATGAGGTCGCCGGTGCCCGAGTCGTCAGGCGCGGCGGAAACGGGCTTGCCGGCGGCGATGTCCCACACATAGGCGTCGCGAACCGCCGCCATGTTGCGGAGCTTTACAAACTCGCGTGGAAACGTCTCGGTGTCCCACGTGCGACGGCTTCCGTACACATACCAGCCGTTGACCATCCGGTAGTCCTGGAGATGCACCCACGACTTATCGATGACGGCGGCCCGCAGCCGCTCAAAAGCTTCGGGGGACATCCGCTCGGCAGGTGGCTCACCGAAGAGCACTCGATCGAGCGTCTCGGCCATCACGCGGTCGCCCTCTTCATTCACATGGCAGGTGTTGATCGTGAGAGGACCGGCCTTGTCGGGAGAGGTGAACGCGGCGAGCGTGTCATCAAAAATGTCGGCAAAGGCGATGCCTCTCTCGCTGGCGACCGCGCGAGCGGCGTCGCGATACATCGCGAGGATCGTGTTTCGCTCCTCGGCATTTGGCAGCAGTGGGTCGCCGGTGTCTTCAACGGCGATTGGCGACACGATCACGAACCGCGGCGGAGCCTTGGTGTCGTCGCGGGGATACCTCGCCGCGAAACTGTCGAGAAACTTCGCGTAGTCGGCCTTGAATTTCTCGATTCCCCTAGGGCCCGCGAATGACTCGTTGAACCCGAAAAATAGAAAGTACGTGTCGGCGCCGAAGGCGGTCATCGGGTCGTCAAGCTTTGTGTACTCCCAGGCTCGCTGGCGGATGGCCACCTCGTCGGTCGGGAAAGCGAAGTTGCGGACGACGAGTCTTTTGTCTGGAAAACGCTCATGGAGGAGCGTCTCGAAGTGGCCGAAGAGATTCATCCGCTCAGCGGTCGAGTTGCCGACAAAGGCAATCCGCTCGCCGTCGATGACTGCGAGCGGGAGCGTGCTCGGAGGCAGTGCGGGCCGGGCCGGGCGGGAAGGCGGCGCGAGCAGCTCGCGGGCCGTTCGCATACGACTCTCGTCTTCTGGCTTCTTGTTCTTTTGTGCCAGGAGATTCCCGCCAGATACGGCCAGGGCGGTGATCACGGCCACGAACACGAAACGATCTACCATCCGCCTCATCTTCACGTTCTCCTTGACGTTGAACCAAGTCAGCATGATATCTCCAAATCCGCCACGATCCCACGTGCAAGCACGTGGGCTTCTTTAGGGGTGAGTCGACGCACCGAACTCCGATGCGCGAGCGGACGATTCCTTCACGCCAAAAGGTCGTCGATCACGCGGGCATGCTCGACGCCGGTGAGCTTGGAGTCGAGGCCCAGATGGCGGTAGGTGAACCGCTCGTGGTCGAACCCAAGTTGATGCAGGACCGTGGCGTGAAAGTCGCGGATATGCACCGGGTCTTTGATGATGTTGTAGGAAAAATCGTCGGTCTCGCCGTAGATCTGACCGGGCCGCGTGCCACCGCCGGCCATCCACATCGTGAAGCAGCGGGGGTGATGGTCGCGGCCGTAGTTTTGCTTTGACAGGCCACCCTGCGAGTAGACCGTGCGGCCAAACTCACCGCCCCAGATGACGAGCGTGTCGTCCAGGAGACCACGAGCCTTGAGATCGGTGATGAGACCGTACGTCGCATGGTCGATATCGTTGCAGCCGTTTTTGAGACGGCCCACGACGTTGGCGTGATGATCCCAGTGGTTCAAATAGATCTGTACGAATCGCACGCCTCGCTCGACCATGCGGCGAGCCATGAGGACGGAATTGGCGAACGACCCAGGATTTTTCACCTGCTCGCCGTAGAGGTCGAGCGTGGCCTGGGTTTCACTCGCGATATCAGTGAGCTCTGGCACGCTCGACTGCATCCGGAAGGCCATCTCGTACTGGGCGATGCGGGTGCGGGTCTCGGGGTCGCCGATCTTTGCGAGCGTCCGCTCATTCAAAGCTTGAAGTCCGTCGAGCGTCTGGCGGCGCACCGCCGGGGATACACCCGGAGGATTCGTAAGGTAGAGAATCGGGTCGCCAGCGGAGCGGAAACTCACGCCGGCATGTTCCCCTGGAAGAAAACCGCTCGACCACAGGCGGGCACCGATCGCCTGTGCCTGCTCGACAACGGTCGAACGCGCGACGAGGACGACAAACGTCGGCAGGTCGCTGTTGAGTGAGCCGAGGCCGTAGCTCGCCCACGAGCCAAGGCAGGGGCGGCCCGTGATTTGGTTGCCCGTCTGGATAAAGGTGATGGCTGGCTCGTGGTTGATCGCCTCGGTATGCATCGAGCGGATGAAGCACATTTCATCAGCCACTTTTGCTGTCCAGGGCAACAGCTCACACATCCACATCCCGCACTCCCCGGCCTTTGCAAACTTGAAGATGGAGGGCGCGATCGGAAATCTCTTCTGGCCCGATGTCATCGTCGTGAGCCGTTGGCCGGCCCGGATTTCCTCGGGGAGATCCTTGTCGTACCAGGCGTCCATCTGCGGCTTGTAATCAAACATGTCTTGCTGCGGTGGCCCACCCACCATGTGCAGGTAGATGACATGTTTTGCCTTTGGGGCAAAGTGCGGGCCGATCGCACCGGGCACCCGCGTGACCGCGCCGTCGGAGCCGATCGTCGCG
>JBGTKO010000007.1:0-43910 GCA_041744595.1 Pirellulales bacterium | reverse complement strand
TGGGTATTCTGCTGTACTGGTTTTGGCGGCGCGTCGAGCGGATTCCAAATGCTCCCCTGCCGCTCATTGTGTCGGAGTGGGCAGCCAAGCGGCTCCTGGCGGTTTCGGGCTGGCTCGGACACGCAATGCAGGCCGGAGGGCATCCGCGTTACCTGGGGATCATCCTGATCTCGGCGATTGTCGCCATGGGGGGTGCTGCGGTTTTGTGCGGAGGTTCACCCGATTGGCAGTTCACCTGGGGAGATGAGCTTGACTATGCCTTGGTTCCGACACTGGCAATCATCGGGGGCGCGATCTTGACGGTGGCCCTCAGGTCGAGGGTTGCGAAGCTCGTGATGATAGCGGTGACCGGGTATGGGCTTGCACTCTTCTTCGCGCTCTATCGGGCGCCCGATTTGGCGCTCACCCAGATCCTGGCGGAGACCATCTCTCTGGTGTTTCTGCTCTTGATCTTCCGCAGCCTGCCGACGTTGGAGCGAGACTCGCGACCAGCGGGGCAGAAGCTCGCGCATGGCACGATCGCCGTCGCGACTGGCCTCGCGATGGCAGCACTGGCCTGGGGGGCGGGCGTCGGCACCCCGGAGGATCGGGCCGGCATCGGCCACTTGGTTCATTCATTGCCCGAGGCAAAGGGCCGCAACGTTGTGAATGTGATCCTTGTCGATTTCCGCGGAGCAGACACGTTGGGTGAAATCGCCGTGCTCGCGATCGCCGCGATTGGCATCCTGGCACTTCTCAGAAACCTCCCGCATGCGAAAGCGACCGAGGAATCCGCATGAGGTCGCTGATTCTCAACAAGGTGGCTCGTGGCATTTTGCCGGTCACGAGCATGTTCGCTCTGTATCTACTCCTCCGCGGCCACAACGAACCCGGTGGAGGATTCATCGCCGGCCTTGTTACGGCCGCTGCCCTGGTGCTTCAGGGTCTTGCTTTCGGTGTTCAGAAAACCAGTGACCGCCTGGCCCCTTTGATCCGCCCCGCCACACCGCTGGGGCTGGCGATCGCCCTGGGATCGATGCTCGCCGGCCCGATGACAGGTGAGCCACTTGGCACGCACTTCCATGCGTATGTGAGCGTGCCCGGAATGGGCCCATTGCACGTATCGACAACACTCGCCTTCGATATTGGGGTCTATCTGGTCGTTCTTGGAGCCAGCGCGACGGCGCTGGCGACCTTCGCGACGCCGTTGCCTGCGGAGGTTGAACGATGATCGGACTCTCGGCGCTGACCGTGGGTGTGCTGTTCACCGCGGCCACCTACTTGCTGCTCTCTCGGAACATGCAACGCGTCGCCATTGGTTTCATCCTTCTGGCCAACGCGGCAAACTTGCTGGTGCTGACTGCCTCGGGGCTCCCGAGCGGCGCCATCGCGCCGTTGATCGGCGAGTCGACCGAGCAAGACCGTTTTGCCGACCCGCTACCACAGGCATTCATCCTCACGGCAATCGTGATCGGACTCGGAAGCACGGCATTTCTGCTGGCCCTGATCGCCCGCATACACCGCGAAAAGGGTACGGATCGGGTGGAGGTGCCACCTTGGAAATGACCAACCTCGTCAGCGTCCCTGTTTTGCTTCCACTGGTAACGGCCATCGCGATGGTCGTCTTGGAGGGGCGGCCGCGGATCCAGCAACGTGTGGCAATCGGCACCGGCCTCTTGGGCCTCGCTCTCATCGGCCTGCTCGTTGAGCGTGCGGTGTTTGGCAGTCAGATCCTGGTGTTGCGCATAGGCAACTGGGGTCCTGAGCTCGGGATCATCTGGGTCGTAGACAGCCTTGCGGCGATCATGCTGGCGCTCTCGCAAGTGATCAGCCTGGCGACGGTGGTCTATGCCCCGGGCGGGCTCAGATCCCGCGAAGTGCCGCACTTCTATGCGCTTCACCAGATGCTGCTTGCCGGGGTCAACGGCTGCTTTGTGACCGGTGATTACTTCAACTTGTTCGTCTTCTTCGAAGTGATGCTGCTGGCGTCGTTCTGCCTGATCAGCCTGGGGGGGCGAGCTCGGCAGGTCGAACGTGTCTTTCCCTATGTGCTCTTGAATCTGGTTGCCAGCGCGATGTTGCTGGCGGCCATCGGCGTCGTCTACGGCACTGCCGGCACCGTCAATATGGCCATCCTCTCGGTGCGAGTCGCTTCTGGCGATATGCCAGCGGCGTTCTGGGCAGCGATCGGCCTGATGTTCACAGCCTTCTCGATCAAGACCGGATTGGTTCCGCTCTTCTTCTGGCTGCCCGACTCATACCCCGAGGCCCCACTGCCGATCGCGGCGATGTTCGCAGGATTGCTCACCAAGGTGGGCGTCTACACCTTGTTCCGCAGTGTGCCTCTTCTGGCGGTCGGAGAATCCGAGGCGATCCAGACCATCCTGCTCGTGATCGCGTCGGCCACCATGCTGCTCGGCGTGCTCGGAGCGCTCGGACGTAATACGATTCGTGGCATCCTTTCGTTTCACATCATCAGCCAGGTTGGCTACATGATCTTTGGCCTCGCGCTGTATTCAAAGCTGGCCGTGGCAGCGGGAATTTTCTATATCGTGCACCATATCGTGGTGAAAACGGCACTGTTTTTCGCTGGGGGAATCGTTGAACGAGTGGGGGGCTCGGGACGACTCGGCGATGTCAAAGGGCTTGTAGCAACGCACCCGTGGGTTGCCGTGGCATTCTTCGTCCCAGCAATGGCGCTTGCGGGCTTGCCTCCCTTCAGTGGCTTCTGGGGGAAGTTTTTTCTGATGCATGCCGGCTTCGGACTCGGCGCCTGGTGGAGCACGGGGATTGCGCTGGTGGTCGGTTTGCTCACGCTGGCATCCATGCTCAAGATCTGGGTGACGACGTTTTGGGGTGAGCCTGTGGGACAGCCCCACGGGCACTTGGGCCATGATCCCGGAATGCTCGGAGCCACCCTGGGGCTCGCGGCGCTCTCGGTTGCGATCGGCCTTGCAGCCTCGCCACTCTTCGCGGTGAGCGAGCGGGCGGCCACGCAGTTGTTGGCGGTGACGCCGTATGTCGATGCGGTCCTCGGCGGGGGTTCGTGATGGGATACTTTCCTTTAAATCTGGTGCTCGCGCTGGTGTGGGTGCTGCTGACGGGCGGCTTCACGCTCGGGAACCTGCTTGTCGGTTTCGCGGTCGGTTACGCCGGACTTGTGGTGGCCCGTCCTTTCGTGGGAAGCGGCCGGTATGTTCGGAGCGTCCAGGGCAGCATCAAGCTCGTCGCGGTTTTCTTGTACGAACTGGTGCTCGCAAACCTTCTGCTCGCCCGCGACATCCTTCGACCCGTGCCGCCATTCCGGCCGGGATTTCTCGCGTTCGATGTTCGCGACCTGACACCGGTGCAGACGGTTCTGCTCGCGAACATGATCTCGCTGACGCCCGGAACCTTGACCGTCGATACGGATGACCTCGGCGAAACGCTTTATGTACACGGACTCTACGCCGAAGACCCCGAGCAAATTCGGCGAGGATTGCGGTCGTTCGCCGACCTGATTCGTGGAGCCTCGGGCCGTGAGCCGTCGGCACGCCAGGGAGACCATCCGTGATGGAAACGTATGTGATCGTGGCGGCGCAGGCGGTCCTCGGTATCGCAATCGTCCTCTGCGGAATCCGTGCCGTGCGAGGACCTTCGGCGTTTGACAGGGTGATGGCCTTTGACTGTATCGCGCTGAACGTCGTGGGCGTGGTGTTGCTCGATTCGATCGTGCAGCGGACAGGCGCCTATATGGACGTGGTGCTCGTGGTGGCCTTACTTGGTTTCCTGGGGACGATCAGTTTCGCCGCCTACCTGGAGGGCTCACTTGTTGATTGAAGCGTTCGAGCTGGCGGCGGTGGTCGTCGGCGTCTTCTTCATGGCAGTGGCGTCGATTGGGGTGCTGCGTCTTCCCGACTTCTATCACCGGATCCACGCGCCGACGAAGGCGGCGACGCTCGGACTCGCATTTCTGCTCCTGGCGGCCTCGCTGGCTGTCGGCGAGGCCGAGGTGTGGACCAAGGCGGTGCTCGCGCTCCTCTTCCTGGCCGCCACAGCACCAGTGGGTGCTCATTTGTTGTGCCGGGCCGCCTATCGCGCGGGCGTTCCCTCGGCGAAAGCGATCGAGCTGGATGAATACCGGCCACATGACGAAAAGCAGAGTGCGTTGCCAAAAGGCCCTTTCTCGCGGCCCTCAGCACCCCCCTCGCTCCGCGAAGGTCCGCAAAGTGTCTAATCAGACGCGGACAGTCTGCCATCGCCGAGTTGCCCATTCACCATCGGCAGTCCTATCCTACAGCTACTGGCGGCGCAGCCGGTAAATGACAACTGGCATTGGCGGAGTGAGGAGATCGTCCGCTGGGCCGCTGCCGCAACGCGAATTGGTCCTGGTGTATCACGACAAAATCATTTCCAATCGTCGGGATCGGTGCGTCAGCCGGCGGCCTTAACGCGATGATCGCGCTATTTGATGCGGGGCCTTCGCTCGCGGGCATGGCGTTCATCATCGTTCAGCACCTCGACCCGAAGGGCGAAAGCCACCTCGTTGAACTCCTCGCCCGGCATACCTCGCTGAAGGTGCGTCCGGCGCAGGACGGGCTGGCGATCAAGCCAGATCATGTCTACGTGTGCATTCCCGACCGCGATCTTGTCGTGAAGGGCGGCCACCTCCGCTTGCTTGACACCGAAGCGGAACGCAGTCAGAGGAGGCCGATTGATCGGCTGTATGACTCGATGGCGTCGGAGTATGGCAACCGCGCGATCGCGGTGATTCTGTCCGGCGCGGCATCAGACGGGGCGCGGGGCATCTCCGCGATCAAGACCGAAGGCGGCATGGTGATGGTGCAGACCCCGGAGACGGCGGAGTTCGACGGCATGCCGCGGAGTGTGGTCAGCACCGGGCTGGCGGATCTGGTGCTCCCGGTCGCAGAGATGCCGGAAGTGTTGCAGCGACTCGCGGCGCAGCCGAGCGAGGATGGCCTTGCGTCTGGTGATAGCGAGACGGATGGACGGGAATCGACTGCGGAGGAATTGGAACGTGCGTCAGCCACGCTACCGACCATTCTGGGCGTGCTCAATGACCGGTTTGGTTACGACTTTACAGACTACAAGCGGCCGACGCTGCTTCGGCGGACGCAGCGGCGGATGAGTCTGCGGAACGTCGATGAGTTCAGTGCGTATGCGAAACTGGTGCGCGAGGATGAACAGGAAGCGGCGGCGCTCTATCGCGATTTGATGATCAACGTATCGAGTTTCTTCCGCGATCCGATGGCATGGGAGGAACTGGAGAAACACGTCGTCGAGCCGCTGGTAGCCCAGCGGGAAAACGGCGATGAGATTCGGGTGTGGTCGGCCGGGTGCGCGACGGGTGAGGAAGCGTATACGATCGGCATGGTGCTGCTCGAGGCAATTGAACGCTCGGGCAAGCGCATCAGGCCGCAGGTCTTCGCGACGGATGTGTCGGACAGTCTCGCTGTTGCCCGGGCGGGGATGTATCCGGACACGATCGCGGCACAGCTTTCGCAGGAGCGGCTGACGACGTTCTTCAACAGGCGCGATACGTCGTATGAAGTCAAGAAACACCTCCGCGACCTGATCGTGTTTGCACGGCATAACGTGATCAGCGATCCGCCCTTCTCGCGGATGGACATCATCATCTGCCGCAACCTGCTGGTCTACATCGAGCCAGACACGCAGCGAAAGATCCTGACGATGTTCAACTTCGCACTGCGGGACGGCGGGACGATGTTCCTGGGTAGTGCGGAGACGATCGGCATGCAGGGCGACCTCTTCGAGTCGATCTCCGCACCGTGGCGCATCTTCCGCGGGCGGCGGGTGGTCCATTCGGGACGGTTTGATTTTCCCAGGTTCTCGGTGACGGATCAGCAACGCGGAGCGCTGGGGCAGATTACGAAGAGTCATCGGCCGGCTCGGGACGAGTATCTGACGATGGCGCATCGCGAGCTGCTGGAGCGGTACGCGCCACCTTCGGTCGTGATCGATGCAGAGTGTCAGGTGCTGGTGTATCACGGCGACACATCGCGGTATCTGGTGCAGCCGGGTGGGGAGCCAACGCGGGATCTTCTGGCGCTGGTTTTGCCGGGCCTGAGGCCACCGCTGCGCCATGCAATTCATGAGGCGAGCAGTGATCGGCGGCAAGCGACGACCGTGAATGGATTTATCAAGGAGGGCGAGTCGCGCCGGGTCGTGGCGTTGACCGTCAGTCCGATCGGCCAGCCGCGGAGTGATTCGCCACTGCTGCTGGTGACCTTTGAAGTGCAGGCGGCTCCCGTCGTACGCGAATCGGAGGACGGACAGACGGGACAGACGGGACAGACGGGACAGACGGTCGATCAACTCGAAGAGGAGTTGCGCCTGACACGGCAGGACCTCCATGATGTGTCCGAGCAGTACGACCGGCTGGTCGAGGAATACAGCACATCCAACGAAGAGATGCTCTCGATCAACGAAGAACTGCAATCCGCGAACGAAGAACTGGAAACCTCGAAGGAAGAGTTGCAGTCGCTCAACGAGGAGCTCAACACCCTCAACAATGAACTGCGGAGCAAAGTTGAAGCGGTCGAGCGGACAAACAACGACTTGAACAATTTGCTGGTCAGCACCGAGGTGGCGACCGTGTTTCTCGATAGATCCTGTCACATTCGCTGGTTTACGCCGGCGATCACGCGGGTGCTGCGGCTCATCCCATCGGATGTGGGTCGGCCGATCAGCGATCTGGCGTCGATGGTGACGGGTTCGGACCTCGAACCGGCAGCCCAGAGCGTACTCGAGACCCTTATCCCTGTCGAGACGCAAGTGAATGGCGAACAGGAGAAGACGTACATCCGGCGGGTCCTCCCCTATCGCACGGCAGACAATCGTATCGACGGCATTGTGGTGACGTTCGTTGATATTTCGGAACACAAGCGGGGCGAGCGGCTCCGCGAGCGGCTGATGCACGAGCTCAGTCATCGCATCAAGAATACGCTGGCCACAGTGCAGGCGATTGTGCAGGGTGTGGGCCGGCGGTGCAGGACGCTGCCGGAGTTTCTTGCCGCGTTCGAGCCGCGGCTGGCAGCACTGGCCCGCGCGCACTCACTCCTGACGATGCCCGGCGATGAGCGCATTGAACTGCGGACCTTGCTCGAGCGGGAGCTCATGCCCTACGTCGGCGATGATGCTGACCGCGTCAGCATCGATGGCGATGACCTATCGCTCAACCGCGAGCCGGCCATTGCCCTGGAACTGGTGTTCCATGAAATGGTCACCAACGCCGTCAAGTATGGTTCCCTGTCCACCGAGACGGGAACCATCACCATTCGCTGGAATCGCGGGAAGCACGAACGCGGCGAGCATGCACACATCGAATGGATCGAATCTGGAGGCCCTCCGATTCGATCGAGGGGTGATTCCGGCTTCGGGTCACTGCTCATTGAGAGTAGCATCGCCCATGATCTTGCGGGTACGTTGCGGATGCAGTTCAAGCCGGACGGGTTGCACTGCGTGATTGAATTTCCCCTTACGGAAGGACAGGACAATGGCAGTTACGTCAAAACCGATGAAGTCGATTCAGAAGCCGCTGCGGGAATCGAGGAACGCTGACCGCGCCGACGTGTTCGCCGGGCTGAGGATTCTGATTGTCGAAGATATCGGCATGGTCGCTAGTGCGCTCAAAACCATGCTCGAGGAGCTTGGCTGCACCGTCGCAGGCATCGCGGCCCGTGTGCCGGAAGCGGAGAAGATGGTGAGCCAGGAACAGCTCGACGGCGTGCTGCTCGATCTCAATCTCGGCGGCACGTATGCATTTGCCATTGTTGACATCCTACGCGAGCAAAACATCCCATTCATCATCATGTCTGGCTACGACGTGGAGCAGCTTCGCCCGGATCTTGCTGATGAGCCGCAGATGCCCAAGCCGTTCGACCGCGGGCCGCTCGAAGCAATGATCCTGAAGGTGTTCTGTGGTCAGGAACGTTCTGAGAAGCATGCCGACGCCGGTTCGGCCGGCACTCGCGGGGCGAGCATACCCCCACTCAAGACGCGAGGCGAACTCGAAAGCGCCGTCTGCCTCGGCATGACGCGGTTCGAGCAGGAGTTCATGGGCCGCGGGCCGCAGGATGTGCAGGCACATCTTCTCAACGATCTGCTGATCGTCCGGATGAAGCGCGTCATGACCGTCGCCGAGCAGAATCTGGTGGAAGCGACGCCAGAGGGAAAGGGCCGCGATCTGGTCAAGTCGGTGCGAACGCAGATGATGGAAAGCGCCCGCAAGCAGATCGACTCGATGATTCAGATCATCACCGGCGTGACCGTACGATCATTGCATCACGACATTAGCACCCACACGGGCGAGAAGGTCGTGATCTTCACCCTCAGCGAAGCACCTCTCTGTCGGGAAGTGAATCGGAAAGATCGCTAGCGAGCAGCGTACGTCTCGATGGCGACAAGGATAACAATCAACAGCGGCAGAAAGAGGAAGAGAAAGGTTCGTGCCTGAAGGCCGAAGAGTTCGGGCAACATGAGTTGGCCACGGTCACCCCATTTCATCACGGTTTTTCCGAGAATGCCCGACATCTCTGCAAACACATAAGACCCTGCCATGAGACCGAGAACGCCGCCGATCGCGTCCAGATTGCCTTGCCCGAGTGCGGCTGCTCCGGTTCCTGGGCAATAGCCGATGAGGCCGAACCCAACGCCAAAGAGCAGTCCGCCGAGAATGTTCGCGGCGTAACGGGTCGGCTTGATGTGCAACGTGGCGAGGCCGAGAGCATTCAGGGTAAAAATACCGATGCTTCCGACGATGATGGCCGTCATCATGACCTTGACGACAGTGAAATCCTCGAGCAAAAGCACACCGACGAGAATGTGGTACTTGGCAACTCCGCCCTTTTGAAGCAGGAAGCCGAAAAGGATGCCAAACAACAGGCCGAGGGCGAGTTGGCTCGCTGCGGATGCTTTGCCAGCGGGTTTACCCTTTTCTGGTCCGCCCCGTTCCAGAGGCAACACTTCAGCGGAGGAGGCCGCTTCTCTTGCTTCGAGGATCACTCCCTGTGCGTTCATGTCATGAGCTTCCAAGCGGGCGTGCGACGATTCTCAGATCAAATGCGATAGAGCAGCATCGCCGTGCCGATCCCGCCCACAAAAAAGCAGATCAGTGCGACCCAAGACCCGACGGAGAGCTGCAAGGCTCCGCTGATTCCGTGGCCGCTCGTGCAGCCCCCGGCCGTGCGAGCGCCAAACGCCATGAGCACCCCGCCAATGAAAGCAACCAGAAGCCGCGGCACAATGGAGTCTCAGCCGAAACGAGCCGCCCACATTGCCGGCACCCATTCACCGGTCAACTCGGAACCAGCCCAGGCGGAAAGCCAAGCTCCGCCAACAATGCCAAAAAGGAGCATCACGCCCCAATCGACCTTCGGTTTGTGGTCCTCGAAGTACTTCAGTGACTCGGTGTGCTTCGGTGCAAAAAGTTTGCCGAGCATTCCCGCCAGACTGGCGTAGGCGGTTGAGGCGCCGAGCGGCTTGTTCGAGAGAGAGAAGGTCAGCCAGGCCAGCACGCCGATGAGGGCTCCCACCAAATAGGGCGACCAGGCCGGACCGGAATACTGGAGCGGGTCAGTGCCGGGAGCCTCGGCCATGGCGAGGCCCGGGAGAGCGAGCAGAAGTGCGACCGCGGCAGGTGCAGAATTTTTCATACAGCAGGTTCCGATGAATCAGCGATCGGTGTCTGATGCCTTCTCCGTCTTCGGAACTTCAACAGGAAGTCCGGCGGCTTTCCAGGCCTTCCAGCTTCCCGGAACGTTCCGCACGTCCTTGAAGCCGTGCGCAGCAAGCAGGCTCGCGCCGACGCTCGCCCGATACCCACTGTCACAATAGACGGCGACGGGCTTCTTCTTGTCGAGCTCCCGGAGGCGCTCTTCGAGCTCGGGGAGGAAGATGTATGCCGCTCCGGGGACGTGCCCCGCCTGCCATTCGGACGGCGAGCGGATATCAACCAGTTGCAGTTCTTTTGACGGCAGTGCTTCGTGAACCTCAGACACGGTCATCTGCGTGAGCCGCTCGAGAGGAAGGCCCGCGTTTACCCAAGACTCGATGCCGCCAACCAGGTATCCGGCGAACGTGCCGAAGCCCACGCGGATGAGCTGTCGCTCGACCTCGGGCAGGTCGGAGTCTTTCGGAAGCACAAGCAGAATCGGTTTCTCGGGGTCAAGGAGCCAGCCCGCCCAGATGGAAAGCTCTGCCTTTGGGCCGATGTTCAGAGCGCCCTGAATATGCCCGCCGCCAAAGGCGAGCATCTGCCGGTTGTCCAGAAGCTGACACTCGCCGCTCTTCACCTTCTTCTGGAAGTCGGTCGCTGTCATAGGCGGAGCGGTCGGTAGGCTCTTCAGGATCTCCGGGCCCGCCGCGTTGACTTTCTTCATCCGCTGGTAGTAGCGAGGCTCGGGCGGTGCGGTGAAAAGAACGTATTCGATGAACGCTTTCGCTTCGTCCCATTGGAGGGCCGTGTTGTGCTCGCGTTCGTAGCCGATGCTCGTGACGAGCCGGTCGCTGATATCGGCACCGCAGGGGGAGCCCGCGCCGTGTCCGGGGTAGACGATGACATCATCATTCAGCTCGAGGTAGATGTCTCGCAACGAGTGAAACAGCTTCCTCGCCAGCTCCTCGGACTGGTCATCACTCAGCAGATCGGGGCGTCCGACGGAACCGGCAAAGAGGCAGTCGCCGCTGAAAATGGCGAACGGAGTATCCGCGCGGTTCCCTTCCGCCGCGACGAACGACATGTGCTCCGGTGTGTGGCCCGGTGTGTGCCGAGCCGTCAGAATGACTCGGCCGAGATCGATTGTGTCTCCGTCTCGGAGCTTTTCGTGGGGAAAGCTGTAGCGGGCGCCGCCTTCGACACTCACGAAGACCTTTGCTGTTCCGGTCCGAGCAGCGAGCTCCCGGCAGCCGGAGACGAAGTCCGCATGGATATGCGTTTCCAACGCATGGGTGATGACTAGATTGTTCGAGCGGGCGAGCTCAATGTAGGCCTCCACGTCAGGACGAGGATCGATGACCACGGCCTTCCCCGTGGCCTTGTCGCCGACGAGATACGACAGTTGGGCGATCCCTTCGGTGAAGACCGTTTCGATGACCATCGTGGAGGATGGCTTCTGCTTCGCCATGACTTCCTTCCTCTCCGCTTGCCTGGAGCGAGTGCGTTTCGTCACTTTTTCGACCTCGTCGCTCTCGCCTGTCGCGGCTTGGAAGGTGATCGGCGGTTCTGTCCGCCTTCGATCCCGTCCTCCCGATGGAGCGAACCGTTGCCCGAGGCCGCCGCCTGCAGTTCTCCGTCGTACGCCGACCACTGATGCTCACCTGCCGGACCAGGTACCGACATCTCGGCTCGCCGAATCTCGCTCAGAGCCTGCTCGATCTGCTCACCCTCGGTTGGGTCACGACCAAAATCGGGTATGGTCTTCTCGTCCTGTCCATGCGTCCCGTGAACCTGCGCGACCGGATCTTCGATATACTCCCACTCCTCGCCCTCGGCCCAGGGGCCCTGTCCTTCGTTCCACGGACCGCGCGCGTCTTCGCCGCGTGACAAGTTGAACGCGGTGTGCAAATATCGCGGGTCAGCCTGGAGAACGCCCGGTGGGAAGTTGGGCTCGATCGTCGCCAGCGCCGCCGAGAACTGTTGAAAGTGCGTCACTTCGCGGGTCATGAGGAACCGCAGGGTCTCTCGCACATGCTCATCGGCAGTAAACTTGAGCAGGTACTCGTAAACGATCTTGGCGCGAGACTCAGCGGCGATATTGGACCGCATATCGACCGTCAGGTCACCGTTGGCGTTCACAAAGGCACCGCTCCAGGGCACGCCGTTGCAGTCCGTGACGGTCGGGCCGCCAGCCGACTGAAGGCAGAATGCCGGGTTGTACAGGGCGTCGGCAATCACCTCTTCGTGCTTTGACCGACCGTTCATCAGCCCGATGATGGGGTTCGCCTCGGCCGCATCCTTGAGCTCCCCGTTGACCCCCTCGAGCAACATGGTGATGGTCGCTCCGACAATTTCCAGGTGGCCGAACTCCTCGGTCGCGACATCCATAAGCAGGTCGTATTTATCGGGATGACTCCGCCGGCATCCGAAAGCCTGAACGAAGTACTGCATCGCAGCTTTCAATTCCCCGTTGCCGCCCCCGAACTGCTCCAGTAGAAGCCGAGCAAATCGTGGATCAGGCTTGGAGACACGGGCGTTGAACTGAAGTTCTTTGACATGGTGAAACATAGCGAATCTCTTTCTGGGGAAGGTGAATCCGGCAGAGCCGGCGTCAGGAGGTTGCGGGCAGGGGGGAAGGACTATGGTCGGGCGTCTCGTCTTCGGTGCTTCCGATGGCTTTGATGGGCTTCTTGAGGTACTCCAACACGTAGAGCTGCTGCGTGAGTACCAACACCACCACGAGCAATGGGGTAGCGATCAGCAGGCCCCACGCTCCGGCGAGCACACCCATGATCACCTGGGCAACCACGAGAACAGCAGGGGGAGTCGCAACCGTGTATTGATCGACCAATGGACTGACCAGGTTTGATTCAACGACCTGGGCGGCGACATACACGCCCAGAGCCGAAAGAACCATCCACGGGCCGCCTGGAACCGCCAGCACTATTCCCGGCGCCGCCGAGACGATGGGGCCGATATTGGGCACAAAGGACAGTAGTCCTGCCAGTGCCCCGAGAGCCAAAGGTGAGGGTATGCCAATCAGCCACATGCCCAGCGACGTGAGGAGTCCGATCACGACCATGGAGGCCAATCGACCGAGCATCCACCATCGGAGCGCCACGCACATACGAGTCATTGTCAGTGTGGCCACCGCCTCGTGCTCGACAGGGATCATCCAGACGACGCCGCGGCGATAGACATCCGGATCCAGTGCGACATACAGAGTGACCACCAAGCTGAACAGAACCAGCATGATGGTCCAGACGGTCACCGACGCCATGGTGCCGAGGGTATGGAGAGCCGGCAGAATGATCGCTTTCGCATGATCCGCATTGCCCCCTTGAGGCTGTTCTTCCCCTGAATTGCTCGCACCTTTTTGACTGAGCGATTCCTGTCCGTCCTCCAAGTCACGTTCCCCATTGAGCCCCGTCATCGCCTCGACCTGCCGTAAGGCGCTTCTGCCCCATGGCTGCTCCTCCAGCCATTTCACAGACTTCTCCATGGCTTTGGGCAGGCTCCTTCCCATTTCATCTGCCTGACCAACCAACGGCGGCCCAATGGCGAACCCAAGTCCCGTCAGGACGGTCAAGACCATTAGAATTGTCAGCGACGTGGCCGCCCACGCGGGGATATTCCACTTTGATCGAATCCACCCTGCAGGGCCATTGAGACACAAGGCGAACAGGAGACCCAGGAATGCCGCCGCCCACACGTCGTATGTCAAGCAGACGATCAGCAGGCCGATGACCAACAAGCCAATGGCGGCAATCCTGGCCCCGGTAATCATCCCTGAAGCGCTTCGTGGGCGACTTGCTTACCCTTATCGAACGCGTCGTTCGCCTTGTGCTTGACATCACTGACCATGTGCTTGCCTCGCTCAATCACATCGCCCGCAACGTCTTTGAGATCGTTCGCCTTACTAGCGACCATATCCCGCGTCTCCTTGCCCGATTGGGGGGCAAACAGGATGGCGACACCGGCGCCTACGAGCGCGCCCGTTGCAAAAGCCAGCGTGACTCGAGTGCCACCGTTTTCGTTCGTGCATTCAGACATATTTAAAACTCCTTGTTACTTACCATTCCGACCTTGGGTCAGCAACGATTGCATGACCCCACTAAGAAATCCACCACCGAATCTGAGATATTTCGACGTGAGGTGCACAGGCGGCTCGGTGATCGTTGCGACGCCGACCATCAAGCGGTCTGCACGATCAGTCCACCCAGCCGCGGTGCGTGTTATCTGTCCGACATCCTCCATTGCCCCGGTCGCACGAACCGCGACCTGCTGGAGCGTTTGTACGAGTTCTTGGCCTTCGTTGATCAACCTTGACAGGTCGGCCTCGAGCAGAGTGACCTGCCGCTCGATCGAGGTCACCCGTGCTTGGAAATACACAGCGGCAACTAGAAACGCCACCGTCAGCAGGACGATGCATGAACTGGCAACAAGAACGGCTAGATAGACTTCGATAGGCACAAGAGTGACTCCCTGCTTGATTTGATTGATCGACTGACACCCTGGGGCCCCTGGGCACTCCTCGCTCGGGGAGTGCCCAGGGTTCCACCCAGACTGACGTGCTTTAGCGGATAGAAAAGTCGTCCGAACGACCGCTTCTTACCGGCTGTTCACGCCCCATGAAGGGCTGAGCCGTCGAGGACGCCGACACCGCCTCGCTCGTTTCTGAACCGATCGATACATCGGTTGCTTGCTCGCTCTCGAAGATGGCCCTGGCATCAGACGCCTCGTCTCGGCCTTCGGTGAGAACCGAGATGAGAATGTTCCCGTCCTTGACCTTCCCCTCGTAGCGCTTGGCCTCGATCTCGGGGATGCCCATACCGACCAGCGCGCCCGTGACGCCGCCGACAGTGGCACCCACGGCGATGCCGCCGAGCGACGCCATGATCGGGCCCGCCGCGATGAACGGGCCAACTCCTGGGATCGCAAGCAGACCGATTCCCGCCAAAAGTCCCAACGTCCCGCCGACGACACCGCCGGTGCCGGCACCTACGGTTGCGCCTTCTGGAGCCTTCGTGTTTTTCTCGTGGGCGAAATCTCGGGTACTGGATGTGTCAGGAAACAGGACCGAGATATCGTTATCCGAAAAACCCTCGTTTTTGAGACGTGTCACGATATTGTCGGCGATCGACTGGGACTTTGCGATACAGAATACTGAGGTGCTCATAGGAGACTCCACAAAAAGGTATCAAACAGAGCATCGTGACTCACAATCACGATGCACGAACGCTGTTCAGTTAGACTTGACGTCTAACTGATTCACGACCTGGGTCACGCCGACGACCGCATTGGCCTTGGCGTCAATCGAGTCCTTCTCCGCCTGGCTGTCCACGACGCCTCGCAGCGTGACGACGCCCGACCGATCGGTAACGATCTTGGAGTTCTGGGCGTTCATGGACATACTGTCGTCGGTCATGATGGCCCGGCGAATCGCCGCGGTGATCTTGATATCACCGCTGGACTCCGACTGATCGAACGGGGTCTTCGTGTCGCCCAAGCGATCGACCGTGTTCTCTGCCGTATTGTCCGGCGCCGTACCCGCACGGGTGTTGCCGGAATCCGTGCCGGAATCCGTACCCGCAGGCGTCGTGACGGGCTTCCTGACCGTATGCGTGCTGCCAGGATTTCTGCCCTGCTGCGTGGCGTCAGCGCGAACGGCTGAGGGCACTTGCGTGCCCCTTGTTTCGTTCATCTGCTCGCACCCCGTGAGGGACACAAGGGCACCAAGGCCCATGACGGCGGTGTAATAACATCTGGTATTCATGAAACGATTCTCTTTTCTACCGCGTGTGCTCAATGAGCTGCGGCTACGAGGGGTATGGATTTTAACGGAAAAGTACCGAGGATTGAGCCGATTGCAGTCACGCAGCCGCTCCGGCGTTAATCACACTCAAAGCCAATGCGGTGAGTGCCTGATCAGCGCCTTTTTCTTCGTTCAGGGTCTTGTCGAGAAGCTTGACATCAGCGTCTCGCCCAAGCAGGGAAGCGAATGTGCGGAGGCAACCGTACGAGGCGATCTCGTAGTGCTCGATCTTTTGGGCCGCACAAATGAGGCCCGCGTCGCGGACGTCCTCATCTGCCTCGGCTTCGATCATGCCCGCGCCTTCTTCAATCAGCCCGACCGTCGCCTGACACACCTTGCGTCCGGCGCTCTTGTCCAGACTCTCCAGAATGCGATCAAGACGAGCGACGTGCTCCTTGGTCTCGGCGATGTGCTTGGTGAACACAGCCTTGAGCTTCTTATGATCCGCCGCCTTCACCATCTTGGGTAGGGCCTTAACGATCTGCCGTTCGCTACTGTGCATATCTTGAAGCTGATCAAGGTAAAGGTCGTCTAGCGTCATGATCTTCATCGTTTAATCTCCAGAAATGACTCGGATGGGGAACAGGGGAATGCTTGGGATACTGGCTGTAGGTCTGACTAGCCCGCGCAACCGCGGAAGAGGAAAATAATCAAGAGGATTGGGATCGGTACGCCCAGGGCCCACATGAGGATCATGGCAATCTTGCCTTGACGGGTCGTTCGACCAGCGGCCGAGGAAACGCACTGTTGGTTCAGAGTCGTGTTCATGCAATGTTGTATTTGAGGTTCACGAACTCGTACGCGCACAAAAAAAGCCGACTCGTTCGGCACCCATCGAGTGCTGAACCAAGTCGGCTTACCTACTAACGAGCCTGGCGCCGTGGCGACCTGCCCTTTATTTGGTCATCCGAAGCGGAACCGATGTGCGTTCTTGTTCCGCCTATGGGGTAAGTATTCGCACGTGTCGGTGGAAAGGCAAATGACATCTGAATTCACAACCTGCATTCAAACGCTCACCGGCAGCGTCGGGCTGCCAACACTCTTCTCGTCAGGCACCCTTAAACTGCTTGGTAAAGGGGCTAGCTCAAAACCAAAACACCGCCTGCGAAGGCTTGCGTAATCACTGACTCGGTCGCGCCTGACTCGCAGAATGCCTCCGGACATCGGATGCGTTCTGCGCCACGCACAGTACCGCACAAACGCAGACATCGCTACACTTCCAATAGTTTCCATGAGCGTTCCTCGCCCGTGATGCGGTGAACGTCTTCGAATATTTTTCCAGGTATGCGTGACAGAGGTAAACCTACGATAGCACTCATACAGCATTCCAGACAGTCGTGTCGATGAAAGGTTAGGATGCCTCCACGTAAGACATGTTGTGTCAAACCGGTCGAGGTTCGGTTCTGTTATCAACCCCCTTTCCTGAAACTCATCATACTGTTCAGTGCCCGGAATCGGACAGAGAACGTAAAACGATGCCCAACTCGGGTCGATGGACTGAAGTACCTCAAGATGGTGGTGGATCGATTCCTCCGTGTCTTGCGGGAATCCGATAATGTTTGAAAAATGGGACCCGATCCCTTGCTCTCGACAGAGGCGAACAATTTTGTGATACGCGTCCGGGCGATTCTGCTTCTTTTTTGCCGCGATTAACGTGGCACGATCAAAAGATTCGACTCCGACGAAGATCTGGTAGCACCCGGCTCTTGCAAGCAATTCCACCAAGTCTTCCTGCTGAGCGATTTGAGTGTCGCACTGGACGAAAAAGCTGATTCCGAGCCGTTCTTCGATCATCGCATGCAATAACTCGTCGGCCTGCGGGTACTTGTTGAAATTGTCGGACGTGAACATGACCGTATTGACGCCAGACGCTTTGGCGGCCCGTAGACTCGCCAGCGTGGTCGAAATACTCTGGCTTCGAATCTTTCTCCCGGCGATCATCGTGACGGAACAGAAATTGCACAGAAAAGGACACCCTCGCGCCGGATACACACCCATCATTGGAACGATGTATCTTTTTAACTCGTTTCGACTCGGTGGAACGAGAACGGGTGATTCGAGCTTGTCCTGCCATCGTTGGCCTGCGCCGTACAGTGGCTTGAGTTCTCCTGATACTGCGTCTTCCAGTATCTCAGTCCACACAAGTTCGGCTTCGCATTGCGCAAAACTAATGCCCCGCCCCTGAAGCATCGATGTATCGCACGTCATGACGTGCGGCCCACCAATGACGACCAGACATCCATTCTTCAGCGCGAGAGCGGCGAGGTCCAACGCACGGTGGAACTGGTGGCTCTGGACTCCTACCAAGACCACGAGGGTCCGGACATGCTGACTCGCCTGAAGGAGTTGGAGATACCGAAGATCGGTATAGACGTACTCATCGACAGCATGAATCTCGACGGGAACACGATTCATGGTCGATGGAACCATGCTGCGAATATGCGGGACGGTACTGTTCGGCATGAAACCTCGCCGAAAACGCTCGACAGCGCCGTCCACCATATACTTGCTCGGCTTGATGATGACGACTTTTAAGGATCGAGCCATTTTGCCCTTCCCTACGATTGTGGCATTGGACACTCGACCATTGGGATGGTCTGCCTCACCGCTGTACCGCATCCCGGTCTAGGTGGTTCATCGTGGAAACCGCATATCCGTCTCCTGAAAGCGCTAGACGGTTCCCCGCCGAATGCCGCCCCCAAAGAAGAACGATAGCACCGCAATTGCCAGAAACACGAAGAACAGGATTTTCGCAACTCCCACCAATGAACCGGCGATTCCGCCAAATCCTAGTACGGCGGCGATCAATGCGATCACTAAGCATAAAACAGCTATCTTAAGCATGACGAGCTCTCTTTCGTTTAAAAAATGGTACGTTCCGTTGATTTCCCGCCTAATCCCATGCTAGGTCGGTGTTCCGATTTGAAGACTTTGTCAGGCTCTGTATTGTCGAGCATCATTCGTCGTGCAGACCTCTTGGGTACTGTCGATTTCAAAGAATGAATGAGGTTAGGCCCTACGGTGATGATTCTGGTGGCCGCTATTATCCTCGAGGGTTTCGCGAGCGACTTCCTTCCCCTCCTCGAACGCTTCCCAGGCCTGCTGCTTGACGTGATCGACGAAATGCCTACCTCGCTCCATTACATTGGCGGCTAACTCTTTGAGATCGTTCGTTTTGCTGGCCACCAGATTCCGGGTCTTCCTGCCGGACTGGGGGGCGAACAAGAGTGCGACACCGGCGCCGACAATCGCGCCTGTCCCAAAGAGAATCGTCATCCGAGTGGCTTTCGATTCATTGGTGCATTTGGCCATTTCATGACTCCTGATTCATTGATGCGGTGTTCCTAGGGCCAGCAACAATTGCATGACCGCACTGAGAGATTCCCGACCGTGTTTGTCCGATTCCTGAGACCTCGAAACCTCTGGGCGCTCCTCACGTGAGGAGCGCCCAGTGTGGCGACCAGTCTGGGGTACGTTAGCGATTGGAATAGTCACCGGTACGACTGCTTCGCACCGGCCCTTCGCGCTTCGCAAACGGCTGAGCATCCTGACCTGCAGCCACTGCGTCACTCGTTTCGGCGCCGGTCGTCACATCGGTTGCTTGCTCGCTCTCGAAGATGGCCCTCGCATCAGACGCTTCATCTCGGTTCTCGGTAAGAACCGAAATGAGAATGTTCCCATCCTTGATCTTTCCTGCGTAGCGCTTGGCCTCGAGCTCGGGGATACCCATACCGACCAGCGCGCCCGTGAGCCCGCCAACAGTGGCCCCCACGGCGATGCCGCCGAGCGACGCCATGATCGGGCCCGCCGCGATGAACGGGCCAACCCCCGGAATCGCAAGCAGACCGATTCCAGCCAGCAATCCCAACGTCCCGCCCACGACGCCGCCGGCGCCGGCACCTACGGTCGCCCCTTCGGGGGCCTTGGTGTTCTTCTCGTGAGCAAAATCATGGGTGCTGGACTTGTCGGGAAACAGAACCGAAATATCGTTATCCGAAAAACCCTCGTTTTTGAGACGTGTCACGATATTGTCGGCGATCGAATGGGCTTTTGCGATACAGAATACTGAGCTGCTCATAGGAGACTCCATAACAGGATGGTATCAAACAGAGCATCGTGACTCACAATCACGATGCACGAACACTGTTCAGTTGGTTTTGACGTCCAACTGATTTACGACGCGGGTCACGCCGACCACAGCATTGGCCTTGGCGTCAATCGAATCCTTTTCCGCCTGGCTGTCCACGACGCCTCGCAGCGTGACGACGCCCGACCGATCGGTAACGATCTTGGAGTTCTGGGCGTTCATGGACATACTGTCGTCGTTCATGATGGCCCGGCGAATCTCCGCGGTGATCTTGATATCATCGCTGGACTCCGACTGATCGAACGGGGTCTTCGTGTCGCCCAAGCGATCGACCGTGTTCTCTGCCGTATTGTCAGGTTTCGTGTCCGCACGTGTGTTGCCGGAATCCGTACCCGCAGGTGTTGTGACGGGCTTCCTGACCGTATGCGTGCTGCCGGGATTTGTACCCTGCTGCGTGACGTCAGTGCGAACCGCTGAGGGCGGTTGCGTGCCCCTTGGCTCGTTCATTTGCTCGCAACCGGTAAGGGACACAAGGGCGCCAAGGCCCAAGACGGCGGTGAAACATTTGGTGTTCATGGAAGGGGGTCTCTTTTCTACCGCATTTGCTCTTTGAACTGCGGCCAGGAGGGTTAGAACGACAAAGGGAAAGGGACACATGAGGTTTCTGGCTGAGGGTCCGACTAACCCGCGCAGCCGCGGAAAAGGAAAATGATCAAGAGGATTGGGATCGGTACGCCCAGGGCCCACATGAGGATCATGGGAACCTTGCCGCGACGGGGCGTTCGGTCTGCGGCCGAGGAAGCGCACTGTTGGTTCAGATTCGTGTGCATGGAATCCTGTATATGAGGTTGAGACACGCACGAGCGCACGAAAAAAGCCGACCTCGTTCGGCACCCATCGAGTGCTGAACCAAGTCGGCTTACCTACTAACGGACCTGTCGCCTTGGCGACCTGCCCTTTATTTGGTCATCCGTCGCGGAGCCGATGTGTGTTCTCGCTCCGCGTGTGAAAGCAGTTTCGGCAGGTGAGTTTGAAAAGGCAAATGTCTTCTTTGAGCACGAGTCAGGAACACTTGATTCACGTGCTGGTCATGCGGTTTATTTCGATTCGCTACCCCGGGTGATCCTCCAATACTGATGGACAGTGCAGTCCAGCGTCATCGAAGAGGCTGGCGATCCCCGTACACGACCTGAACGTACTCGGCGCCCAGGAAGATCACGCACGCGGCGTAGTAGATCCACAGCATGATCGCGATAAACGAGCCGACCAGCCCATAGGGGCTGTAGGCACCGCCGACGAGGAACATGGTGAGGGCAGCTCTGCCGATTTCCCAAGCAACGGCGGCCAGCAAGCCCCCCTGTGCAGCGTCGCCCCAGAAGACTTCACGGCGTGGCAGGAAACGATACAGAAGCGTGAAGACCAAGGTGTTGAGCACGATACTGACGCCGAGTTGAAGCATTTGCCAAGCGAGATCTGGAATTGGGATGATGTATTCGCCAAAAACCCGCAGCGTCGACATGGTCAGCCCTGCGACAAATACCACCACCACCAGCACGCCGACGCCCAACAGCAACAGAAACGCTCTGAAACGGACCAGCAACACGTTCCGCACGGTCCCCAAAAGGCCGCGTGTCTCGTTGGGGTAGTTCCAGATACGGCCAAACGCGTAGTCGAAGTTGGCAAACATTGTGATCGAGGTGAACAGAAGGACGGCAAGCCCCAGGCGACCGCTGACGCCCGCCTGCTCCCGCACTCCCGCCAGCATCTCTCGGACATCCTCGCCGACCGATGGCGAGGCATATCCAGAGATCGCGGTGATGAGATGCTGTTCGGCATCCCGGCCAGTTGGAGTCACCTCCAGAAAAACGCCCAGGCCGGCCATGAGCACCAGCAAGAGCGGAAAAAATGCAAGCGCCGTGTAGTAGCCGACGCTTGCCGCCATCAGACTGCCATCGTCATCCATCCATTTCTGGGTCGCCCGCCATAGTCGTCGCCCGATTGTCGCCATAGCTTCGCCTTGTGTTGCTTTGGGTTCTGCTCGCAACCACGCTCCCGCTGCCACAACATTGAGTCCTTCCGGGATCTTCAAAGAGAACGACGGGAGCAAGACACGTCAGCGATCGTCCTGCATGTGATGGTCTTCCGGCGGAACCGAATAGAGTTGGCGTTGGACATTCATGAGCCGCTCTCGCCATTCAAATTCAAGTTGCAGGTCGCGATGCGCACTCGGGCCGCGCGTGGCGCGTGCAATTTCCTCGAGCGGGAATTTCGGCGTTCGATCGGCATAGAGCAGGCCATTCGCTTCCTGATAGGTGTCCGAGAATTGCGTGTAACAGAAGCCCGCAAGTACCGGCATCTCATGGACAACCTGCAAGAGCGCGGCGTATCGCTGAGCGAATGTCTCTGGGTCGCTGGCCCGGCTGTAGCCCCAAGAATGAGCATCCACGGAACACGCTATTCCGCCAAACTCCGTCAGCATGATGGGCTGCGAGGGATGGCCGGCACTTTCCAAGACCAAGAGGCGCCCGCCGGGCCGTTCACGTTGAAACAGGCCTGGAAGTGCCTCGTATGCCCCATACCGCCGCGCTAATCGTTGAGGATCATTGTCATAATCATGGATGCCAATGATGTCTGTGGCGACACTCTCCCAGCCATCATTCCCAATGACCGGGCGCGTGGGATCCAGCGTCCGCGTCAAATGATAGAGAGCTTGTACATAATGGCGTTGGGCCGGGCTATCAGGCAGGTCGGGAACTCCCCACGACTCATTGAAGGGCACCCAGGCGACGATGCACGGGTGACTCACATCGCGGCTGATAACATCGACCCATTCTCGTGTCAAATGCTCGATGGAGCGTTTCGAAAAACGGTACGCACTTGGCATTTCCTCCCACACAAGGAGTCCCAAAGCGTCCGCCCAATAAAGATAGCGTGGATTCTCAATTTTCTGATGCTTCCGTGCTCCATTGAAGCCCATGGCTTTCGTGAGCTCAACATCGCGTCGCAGCGCCGCATCATCGGGCGCCGTGAGCCCGGTCTCCGGCCAGTAGCCTTGGTCGAGTACGAATCGGAGCGGATAGGGGCGGCCGTTGAGAACAAAGCGATCCCCCTGGACGGCAATCGATCGCAAAGCCGTGTAGCTATCGACCGAATCGAGGATCTGATCGTTCTCATCACACAGGTCAATGTGCGCATAAATCAATGTCGGCGTTGCCGGACTCCACAGCAGCTCGTTGCGAAAATCGTCGATCCCAGGATCGGATAGCGCGATGCGGCGTTGCACCTCGCCCGAAGTCACGGAGTAGTGATCGTCGGCCAGCACGACATCGCCGACGTGAAGAAACATCCGTAGCCGTAACCCAAAAGTCCGTGGTCCCGCAATCCGAGCTTCCAGGCCCACCTCCCACCGATCGAGTGAGGGTGTCCAGCGGAGGTATTCAATCCAGGATTCTGGAACCACTTCCAGCCACACCGTCTGCCAGATGCCCGTTGTTCGCGGATACCAAATGGAGTGCGGCTGGAGCTGCCAATCCTGCTTGCCACGGGGCTTTGCCAGATCCTGTGGGTCGTCCTCTGCGCGAACAATGAGAACGGCCTCAGCGCCAACGCGAGCCACTTCGGTGATATCGGCCGTAAACGGTGTGTAGCCTCCCTGGTGCGTAGCGACCAGGTGGTCGTTGACCCACACCGTTGCGGAGTAATCCACCGCCCCGAAATGCACCAGCACTCGGCCGCCGTCGGTGACAGCGGGGATGGAAATGTTCCGCCGATACCAGCATGCAGAATAGAAGTCTGTTCGCCGGATGCCGCTGGCAGTTGTTTCCGGTGCGAAGGGGACGCGGATCTGGTGCGTCCATTCCACCTCGCAGGGAGATCTCCATTGCCCGCTCGGATCAATAGCGAAATCCCAATCGCCATCAAGAATCTGAAATCCCGCCCGCTCCAACTGTGGACGGGGATGCGGTACGATTGCCGGTGACATTGTCAGCCCTTCAGAGATCGCGTGAAGTCAGAAGTCTTTACGCGTCCCGCGCGGCTAAATGGCCCGAGCCAAGAAGGATTCTGAGAACGTCGCACCCGCGGAGTGTGTCCAATAGGCGTGGAGACCCGTCGCGCTTCCGCAACTGGGGCATTCCGAGAAATAGACGCGATCGGGATCGCCATCAATGCTGAACAGATTCGGATTCACGGGGATTGCGATACCGCATCCGGCGCAATCATGCAGGGGCTCGGCCTCATTGCAGTCGAGATAGACTTGCACCAAGTCACACGGCAGACGGTGAGGTAAAGGACGGTAATCGACTTCCAAGCGGTGCAACCAAAGCCGGAGTCCGCGACCACCAACCTGCGGATGGCCGAGCACAAACGCTACAGTCGGACGTATTTCCCCATCAACACAATGCAGAAACGCGTTGCGAACCAGGCTCCACCGGTCGGAACGAAAAACAGCTCGTGGGTGCCGCAAGGCTTCAGTCTGCGATGAGAGACGCATGACGTTCTTCCTTCATTGTGGTGTAGCGAGCGTTCTGGCGTTGCCGAACAGTATCCGCCACCTTCTTGCCGGCAAGGAAAGCGTGGTCCGAGTTGTAGTATTCCCATTCGCTGTAGCGACCAGCGAGCAGAATATCGTGTTGGTCTAGCCACGTACGAATGATGGACACCAGCGTGGCCCGGGCGTGATCATAGACGACATACGCGTAAGGGAGATCGCACTGAAGGGTCGTCCAAATCGGCGCCCCATCGGGAATCATTCCCACGCGAATGCATTCGTCGATACATCGCTGGCTGAGGGCTTCACCGTCACAAGGGAGCGGCTTGTGCGGCGAATAGGTCATCTCGCAGGTCAGACCGAAGCCGCCAGGCGGGTTGCAGTGAGGGCTGGCGTTTCCTTGCACAAAGACCCTATGGAAGACGGTGTCTTCCGGATAATAGATCCAATGCTTCTCGGTCAGGTTCTCCAGCCCGACGCCGATATGCACGCACCGTACGGAGACATACCGCAGCTTGGTAGCAGCCTCACGCACCTTTTCGGGAACGGAATCCCCTAGACTGCGGACGAGCACCGGAAGCGGCATCGTGCTGATGAGGTGGTCATACTCAATCGAGGTCCCATCGTTGAGTGTGACACGGTGTGCCTCAGGATCGACGGCAGTCACGCGCGTATTCGTACGCAGTTCGCCCTTGAGTATCGGAACGAAGGCATCCATCAGAGCTTGGAAGCCGCCGCGTAACGGATAGCCAAAACGGGCATTGGGCCCCATCGGTGTCGTCGATGGCTTCAACGCCCCTTCGATCATCTCGCCGAGATCAGGCATGGGGACGCGGCCGCCAAGCCACGACGTTTCCATCTCATCCAGCGGGACGGCCCACAGTTTGCGGTTGTAGGGAATCGCGAAGTGCTTCGCGATGCCGCTGCCCCAGACTTTATAGATGAACTCTTCGAAGTTCGCGGGAGATCCGTCGGAAGGCCTTGGAGCATCGACGGAGTCATCCGAGTGCCCGTTGTGATCTGCATGCCCGTTCGAAGTCGGAGGCGGTTTGCCGTTGCTGCTCTGGAGGGTACGTGCCCCCATTCCTTCGACGAGCGCGGCCGTACTTTCCAGGATTCCGTCGGCACAGCAGTCCGAAAGGAGTTCTTTATCCTCGCAGGTATTCAATGGACGGCGAATCGGGTTCAGACGCTGCTCTGACGCCTTGGCACCCGACCCATTGCAGCCGATTGCATTGTTTCTCTTGTAAGGTGTGCCATTGGTGGCTGCGCCATTGTTTGAACCGTTGGCAGAAGACGATGTCGTCGGTTTTTTCGGTGGCGCCGATGCCATCGGCCCGTGATGGGCTTCGACCGCGCCTAACAGGCATTCCTTGATGACATCGGCTGGTAGTCCATAAAGGGATCCCTGAAAGGGGTACCGCGTATGGACGTTTTTGCTGTAGACCCAGGCCTCGCGATGTTGCCAATGCACGTTGTCGCCCAACAGTTGCTCGTAAAGTTCGTGCACGTAGGGATCGTTTGAAAACATGATGTGCCCCGCGTAGTCGAACGTGAAGCCATTGGCGACAACGGATCGGCACCATCCGCCGACGTGGTCGTTCTGCTCCAGCACAACCGAGTCCTCGCCGAGATGATGACTTGCGCTTAAACCCGTCGGACCGGCTCCGATGATGACGACTGGAACTGCCGATGCTCCGGTCGACGAAGCGGCGGGCGTGCCTGACGGAAGGTCTTCATGAACGTCGCGGAGACGGACGGCTTGATCAATCAGATCGGCCATCGCACTCACCGTCTTTTCCCACGACGTGCTTGCCAAAACGGCCATCGCTTTCTGACGCCGGGATTCCGATTCCTTTTGTGGATCGTGCAGAGCGCGATCACATGCCGCAAGAAACTCGCCGGGCGTGTCGCCCAGATACACGATCTCGCTGTAGATATCGGCGACGTCGGCGATAGAGGTGCTGACAATCGCCCTATCAGCCGCCATATACTCCAGGACTTTTGTGGGGCTGATGTGTTTCGTCGATGCATTCCGTGCAAACGGCATGAGGCAGACGTCCCAGCCGGAGAGATACGCCGGCAAATCAGCATACTGGCGTCCGCCGAGGTAGTGGATGTTCGCTCGTTGGGGCAACGTCGCGGGATCAATTTTTACGACCGGACCGACCATCACCAATTGCCAGTCCGGGCGGGCCCGGCTGACGGCATCGAGAAGCCCCAGATCAAACCGCTCATCAATGACTCCGACATAGCCCAGTCGCGGGAAAGGTATTCCCTGCTGGTCCTCAGGATCAGCAGGCACTTCTGCAGATGCGAAGTGTGCGACATCCACGCTACTGGAGAAACAATGCACGTTGGCATGCTTGTCCCTTTTCGCTCGGTACAGACTTGGACCGCCAGTGAAAACGACATTAGCTTGAGTCAGGAGTTGCGTTTCCCGAGCTTTGAGCTCAGGAGGCGCGTTGAGGAAGGCGGTCAGCTCGTCCATGCAGTCATAGACGACCGCTTGCGGCTGAAGGCCGTCCGTCAAGGGGAGAGCCATGGGTGAATAGAACCAGAGGACGTACGCGTCGATTCCCTCACGCTGGATCAATGTTTCAAGGTGGGGCCGCATCAACTCCAATTGATCGTCTGCGAAGCCCACCGACGGGAGGGGACTATGAAAACGCCAGACCGTCAGACTGGAACTGACGTGCTCTGCTTCCCAGTGCGGCTCGGCACCAGGTTGGTGAACCGGCTCTTCGACGAACCAAACCGGCTGCCTACGACTAAAACGAGTCATCAAATGCTGGGGACGCTGAAAGACAAAATTCCACCGGAGATGCGAGAACACGATGAGGGTTGGGCAGATGTCGGTCTTCATGGATGGTCCTCGCAGTAAAGGGTCGTAATGGATGGGCGTGTACGTCGGACCGATAATCATTCCCGTGTCCACCCACAGCGGGACACTTCGAATGAGAAGCGCCTGGCTGTGGCGGAAACCCGCGCTCGGCTTCGTTCTTCGACACCGCTGGATTGCAGACGCAGAACGTCGCAATGCGCGGCTTGTCTAACAACGAAAAAAGCCGATGTGGCGAGCCTCTTTTTCAGAGGGGCTTGCCACATCGGCTTACAGAAAGCAGACCTTCCGGCCACAGCCGGACTGCACACTCTCTTGTCTTCCGCTGATTTGACTAAAACCGTGGACTTGCATCCACTTTTCCGTGATTTCAACGCATTCTATGCAGGTTGATCGGATAAGGCAACCGTTCATCTGGAGAGAGGGGTGGTCAGAGGTGGTTCACCTCGGCTTCCCAGTCCAGGTAAACACGTTCGATTTCTCGAATCATCACTGAAGGCCGCGAGGACGACTCTGACGAGCCTGCAAGCGGGCCGCCCGCTAGCCGAGGACTCCATAGCCGTCGGTCTCGCCGCAAGACAAATTCGACTACGATCAGGCAATGGCCGTCGAGAGCCCTACGGTCACCGAAACGCCTTTGACCCTTCCTATCGCTCCAAATACCATGCATCTTCAACGGCTTTTGTCAGGAATGACAGTCCGGCATTTTATCGAGCGGTACTTCCACCAGATTCCGTACGCCCGCGCAGAGGGCTGCCACGATCTCTTGTCGGTCACACCCACAGCGCTCTGCGACCGCATCCTCGTAACGCCAGGCATTGACCAACTGGTAATCCGTGATGGTCGTCCCCTGCCGGTGCCGCCGGAAGGTGACTGGCACGATTGGCTGCGAATGGGATGTACTGTGCGCGTCCGTCACGCAGAACGGGCAGACCCGGCCGTCCAGGCGCTGGCGGATGACTTTGCTCAGATTTTCGGCGCTCCGATTGACGTTCACTTGTATGCCACAGCAAGCGAAGCGACGAGCCTGCATTGGCACTACGACGTCGAAGATGTCTTCGTCCTGCAGTTGGCCGGAAGCAAGACCTGGCTCCTCCGCAAAAACACCGTGAATCCCTGGCCGCTTCTGGAACAGATGCCGGAGGACCTCCGCTTTGAACGCGAACAGATGCCCGTAACCAGCTATTTGCTGGAGGCGGGCGGCTGGTTGTACGTACCCAATGGGTATTGGCACGCCACGAAGGCCGGAGCGGAGTCGATCAGCCTTTCGGTCGGCGTTTCGTCGCCAACGGCGCTCCGTGTCTTTGATTGCTTACGGACGCGGCTGCTTGATGACCTTCGCTGGCGCCAACGAATTCCTGCGCGGACACCCCTTGCAGGGTGGACGAACGCTGAAGCTCAGACGGATTCCTCGCCGATCTTTGCCGACTTAGCCAGTCACGTCGCTGGGCTGCTCACTGACCCTCAGTTTATTTCTGAGTGCCTGCGGCTTGGGCACACGCCACAGCCAGGCGGACCTCACTAGCGGAGGCAACAGAGCGGGCTAGGTCGCTGGGGTCGCGATCGCCATAGCCTTTCGGATGGTTTTTGTGCCATTCCCAGGCCGTCAGCATGATCCCGCTGAGATCGGTGTACTTCGGTGCCCACCCGAGTTCGGCTCGGATTTTGGCCGCATTTGCAACGAGCGCGGGCGGGTCGCCGGCCCGTCGTGGCCCCTCCTTGACCATCACCTTCTGACCGGTAAGTTCCTCGGCCTCACGAATGACGTCCTTGACACTGTACCCACGGCCAATGCCAACGTTATATGCGAGATTTGACCCCGGCCCGATCTTCTGGAGCGCGAGGATGTGGGCCTGGGAGAGGTCATCCACATGAATGTAGTCTCGGACGCACGTTCCGTCCGGCGTCGGGTAGTCCGTACCGAAGATCTCGATATGCGATCGCTTCCCCGTGGCGGCTTGGAAGACAAGGGGAATCAAATGCGTCTCGGGCTCGTGGTCCTCACCGATCGTGCCGTCCGCGGCGGCGCCCGCGGCATTGAAGTATCGGAGGGCACAAAAGCCAAACGGGTATGCAGCAGCGTAGTCTGCCAAGGCGCGTTCAAACGCGAGTTTGGTGTTCCCGTAGGGGTTGATGGGAGACTGTTTCTCGGCCTCCGTGATCGGCACCGCAGTGGGGACGCCGTAGGTGGCACAGGTGCTCGAGAAGACAAGTTTGGCGATGCCGTGGCGGCAGCACTGGTCGAGCAGGTTCAGTGAGCACACGAGGTTGTTCGCGTAGTATTTCGTCGGGTTGGCGACCGATTCGCCGACATCCGTTGACGCAGCGAAGTGGACCACTGCTTCGATCTGGTTGGTCACCAGCGTGTGGTTGAGAAGCTCGCCGTCTCGCAGGTCGCCCACGACAAGGCGGCCGCCAGGAACGGCGCCGCGGTGTCCCGCGGACAAGTTGTCGAACACGGTGACATCATGTCCTCGAGAAAGGAGCAGCTTGACCGTGTGACTGCCAATGTACCCGGCTCCGCCGGTCACAAGAATTTTCATTAGGAATCCTCTGGAGCATCGAGACGCGACGAGGGCACCACTTTCCAGGCGTGGAGCCGCGTTGAATCCAAGTCAGGCCGCTTGCATCTTCCGCGGGCCCCTCACGAAATCCCAAAGATTTTCGAGGCTTTTGCAAGTGACGGCCACCGCATTCGTTTGAAGTGGAGGGGACACGTGGGTGGCCCCACAGGAAAACGAATTCGATGCGGCCACGCCCCCACACAGCGAAACGGAAACGAAAGGTCTCGAAACAAGAGATGATTCCTACCGCTACTCCACCACGCTCGCACCGTCGGTGGCGTTTGTTGCGAAGGCGAGGGCGTTGATCTTGAACCGAGACCTGTAGACCATCTGGATTCCCTCTATGAATGAATCGGCGTAGCGCGGCTGGACGAGCGTGACAGTACACCCGCCGAATCCGCCGCCTGTCATGCGGGAGCCGAAGACGCCGTTGATCTGCATCGCCTGCTCGACAAGGTAGTCGAGTTCGGGCGTGCTGACTTCGTAGTCGTCACGGAGCGAGTTGTGGCTGGCGACCATCGCTACGCCGGCCTCCTCGTAGCGTTGCGACGTGAGCATTTCCGCGAACGCCAGGCATCTCGCGTTTTCACGAACCACATGGCGACAGCGACGAAAGACTTGGTCGCTCAGCGCCGTGCGTGCGTCGTCCACCTGTTCGGCCGTCACGTCGCGAAGGGCCTTGACCGACGAATTGGACTTTTGGAAGTGCGCCACGCCTTCTTCACACTGGCGTCGGCGCTCGGCGTACTCGCCACCGGAGAGATCGTGCCTCACCATTGAGTTGACGACGACAACGCTGAGTTCGCTCGGGTCGATCGGCACGAATCGCTTCGAAGAATCCCGGCAGTCGAGCAGCATGGCGTGCCCGGCCCTGCCAGAGGCGACGATCGTCTGGTCCATCATGCCGCACGGGACATTGGCGTACTCGTGCTCGGCTTTCTGGCAGAGCAATGCGATGGCCGACCGGTCGAGTTCTTCGCCCGCGAGCGTGAGCATCGCGAGGGCGGTTCCGACCTCCATCGCGGCGCTGCTGGAGAGTCCGCCGCCCATGGGGAGGGTGTTGATGATCAGGCAATCCATGCCCACCAGCGGCACGCCCTTGGCGAGGAGCAACGCGACGGGCCCGCGTACGTAGTTTCCCCATTCTGGGTCGCCCTTCGTGATCGCTTCACTGAGCGACAACTCGAGTGCTGGGCCGGGGAAAAGCGCCGATCGCACGTTCACCGTGCGATCGGCGCGTGCGCGGCAGACGAAAAGCACGCTCGGCTCGATCGCCATGGGGAAGACAAAGCCGTCGCTATAGTCGGTGTGTTCGCCGATCAGATTGACGCGACCGGGCGCGCGGATAATGCGGATTCGCCCGCCGGCTGTAAACGCTTCGGTGAACTGTTCCTTAAGCTGCGCGGTGTTCATAACGAGTGGCCAATGGACGTTGCGCTCTCGTGCCGGTTCTTCCGAGAGTTTCGTGGTACTCCCCCGTCGGACTCGGGGCTGCGATACCGTCGAGTGTCCGCATCGACACCCTTTCAACCCCATTATGCCCGCCTGCTTGGGCCCACCAACTGTCCAAATTTTTGTCGTCCACCTCAGAATGCCCACTTTGACCGACGTATTGTGTCGTGAGCCGTTACGACGAAGTTCGCTTTCACGTACCACGGCGTAGGATGCAAACAGCCAACAGCCAAGAGCACGCCGCCGCGCTCACTCGGTGGGTGGCTGCCGCTCGCTGATGATTGGCACAGCCTTTGCTCAGTTGGTTGCGTGGTTCCGTCACACGATTGCATACAAAGGACCGCAGCATGTTTCCCTCCACCGTTGACCGAGTGCCCGCCCATACGAATGCCTCGGCAAACGAGTCCATTCGGAAACAAACCGAGGAGAACCTCGCTCGATACCAACATGCGGGGGCGGCCGCCATTAATCGACGCCTTCAGGAACTGGATGCGGAGTGGGATATTGAGCGAACGCTTGAGGCGAATGCCGCGACGGCCTCGCTCATTGGCCTCGCTTTGGGTGCCACGGTCGACCGTCGCTGGTACTTGTTTCCCGCCGTCATCTCCGGCTTTCTTTTACAACACGCCTTGCAGGGTTGGTGCCCGCCGTTGACTGTGTTTCGCCACCACGGAATTCGCACCTCCTACGAAATCGACTACGAGCGATATGCCTTAAAAGCGCTGCGCGGCGATTTCAAGCATTCACTTCAGGGCAAGCACGGTGCGACGCCGGCCGTCGCGCTTGCCGCTGCTGAGCAATAATTGACCCGTAAGCTCTCGGCCCTCGTCCACGCCTGCACAGCTCCTGAAATGCCGGAAGAATCGAGAATGCAGAGGAGCTTTGCGGCTATCTCAGGGAGCGATTTCGATCAAGACGTGGTGGTCCTGGTGGTCATCAATCAGGGTCACCGACGTGCCGGATTGCTCGACGCCATCAAGCCGCATTCGGCAGGGAGTGGCGAGATCGGCCGCGCGGTGAATCGTGACGTGATAGAACGTTCCACGGTAACGGTAGTGGATTTTGACATCGGTCCACTCTGAAGGAAGGCAGGGCGTGATGGAGAGCCTGTCGATTTCCAGCCGCAGGCCGAGCAAGGACTCCACGATCAGACGGTACATCCAGCCGGCCGATCCGGTGTACCACGTCCAGCCGCCACGGCCCGTATGCGGCTCAACGCCGTAGACATCGGCGGCAATCACATAGGGCTCGACCCGATACTTCGCGATGCCGGCGGGCGTGGCTCCATGCGACACGGGGTTGATCAACGCAAGCAGTTCCCAGGCCCGGTCGCAATTTCCGAGCGCCGCCCTGGCCATCACGGTCCAGATGGCGCTGTGCGTGTATTGCCCGCCGTTCTCTCGCACGCCCGGCACATACCCCTTGATGTACCCCGGATTGAGGTCTGATGTGTCAAACGGCGGATCCAAGAGGAGGATCAACCGATCGGCCATGCGGACCAGTCGCGTATCGACGCTTTTCATCGCGACCGTGCTGCGTTCCAAGGGGCTTGCACCCGAGAGCACCGACCAGCTCTGTGAGATGGCATCGATCTGGCACTCCTCGTTCTCGGCTGAGCCGAGCGGCGTGCCGTCGTCGAAATAGGCCCGGCGATACCAATCGCCGTCCCAGCCGTGCTCTTCGATATTTCCCCGCAGCCGTCCGGCTTCGATGGCAAGCTTGTCAGCCAGGTCCGAATCTCCCTTTCGCCTCGCCAAGTCACCGAACTGCGTGAGGACATGAAACAAGAAAAACGCCAGCCACACGCTTTCGCCGCGGCCATGCTGCCCGACGAGATTCATGCCGTCGTTCCAGTCGCCACATCCCATCAGTGGCAGGCCATGCTCGCCGAACCGCAGGCCACGTTCGACCGCTCGAACACCATGTTCGTAGAGCGTTCCCACATCGTCGGAGACGTGCGGCAGGTCGTAGGCCGACTCCTCGTCGTCCCGCAGGAGGCGCGAGGTGAGAAATGGAATCTGCTCATTCAGTACGCCGGTATCACCTGTCATGCTCACATACCGGCATATCGCCAGCGGCAGCCAGAGGTAGTCGTCGGAAAAATGGGTGCGTACGCCGCGGCCCCCCGGCGGATGCCACCAGTGCTGCACGTCGCCTTCGCGAAACTGCCGACCTGCGGCCCGGACGAGATGATCGCGAAGAACCAGCGGTTGCGCATGCACCAGGGCCATGGCATCCTGGAGTTGATCCCGGAACCCAAACGCTCCTCCCGACTGATAGAAGCCGGAGCGGCCCCACATGCGGCTCGAGAGTGTCTGGTAGACAAGCCAACCGTTCGTCAAAAAGTTCACCGAGGCATCGGGCGTCTCGACATGCACCACGCCGAGCGTGTGGCTCCAATAGTCCCACACGGCGTGAATGGCACGGTTGGCGCTATCGACACTCCGGAATCGCTGGGCGAGCGATCGGGCGTCGGCGGGACTGCGAGCGGCGCCGATGGTGAAGGTGATCGTTCGCTCCTGGCCGTCAGCGAGCGTGAACGGCGCCTGTATGGCGGCGCACGGGTCGTACCCAGCGCCGACACGACCAGAGAGTCGTACCCGGTGCATCGCTGATGGCCTTGCCAGGTTGCCATTGCGACCAATGAACTCCGTGCGGTCGCCGGTAATCGTGCGAGTGGCTTCGCTACAGTTGAAGAACGCGACCCGGTCTCCAAACTCGGGGCTGTACACATTGCGGGCGAAAAGTGCTCCGCTGGTTGCGTCATTCTCGGTCACGATATGCGGCAGCGATTTGCTTCGAGAATCCCCCAGCACCAGTTCCCAATAGGCCGTCGCCGACAGGGTTCGCTGACGTTTCGAGTGGTTCGTGACCCGGAGCTTGCAGAACTTCACCGAGGCATCGGTGGCGACATACACGCAGAGCTCGGTCGTGATGCCGTCCTCGGTGTAGTCAAAAATGCTGTATCCGAATCCGTGACGGGACACGTAGTGATTGCTTCCGCGTGCCGGTGACGGGGAAGGTGACCAGTACCGCCCCGACTCCTCGTCACGTAGGTACAGCGCCTCACCGCTCGTGTCTGACACGGGGTCGTTGTTCCACGGAGTAAGACGGTATTCGTGGCTGTTCTCTGCCCAGGTGTAGCCGCTGCCCCCCTCGGAAACGACCGTGCCAAACTGAGGGTTGGCGATCACATTGACCCACGGGGCTGGCGTCGTTTGGCCGGGAGCCAGAATCGTCACGTACTCACGGCCGTCCTGACTGAATCCCCCCAGTCCATTGAAGTAGGCCAACTCTCGATGGGGTATCGCGGCAGGCTGCGGCGGATCGATGCGACGGATCGGCTCAAGCCTTGGAATTGCGAGCTCGGCCCTCGCGCGGCGGTCCACCTGCTCGGCCAGCGTGCCGGCATCATCGCTCAGAACGATACGGGCCACCGTCTGGAGCAGCGTGCGGTCCTCGTCCGACATCTGCTCGCCACGGCGGACAAAAATGCCGCCCGGGCGGTCGATGAGTGATCCCTCCGGACTGGCTGCGGCGAGGTCAATGATCGCCTCTTGGAGATCCTGTCGATAGACCGAGTCGTCTTCGTTCCAAATGACAAGATCCACAGCGAGACCCTTTTGCCTCCAATAGGAATGGGCGATGAGGGCGTCCCGTACCAGCGCGAGCCGCTCGTGATCCTGAATCCGCACCAGCACGATCGGGAGGTCTCCCGAAATGCCATATCCCCACAGACGCGACTGACCATGCTGATTCCGGCTGAGCACGTTCGCCTTCGCCCGGCGGAGCGCGGATGTGTAGAGGATCGAGCCCGCCATCCGTCCATAGAGCTGTGCCTCGACTTCTGAAGCGCCCAACTGCTGCAAGAGCACGTGACTGTGTGTCCAGGCGAGATCAAAGACGCGGTCGGTCATGCTCGAGTCGGCATATTTTTCGGTCAGCCCTTCCACGGCCACGCGGGATGGCGCTGCACCGGTAATGATGTCGACCGCGACCGATTCACTTGGCTGGAGCAGAACCGACTGACGAATACTCACGATCGGATCCAGAACAGGTCCCTCGGTGTTTGAGAGTGGCCCTCTCGTATCAAACGCGACAGGTGCCTCGAGGGTCCGCTGCCGACCGACAAACCTCATGCGATCCGTTTCGAAGGAGGGTTTCTGAACCGCCCCCCCTCGTACTGCCATCATATGCATCATCCAGGGTGGCTCCTCCTCCGCCGAGCGCGGACGACGCGTGCAATAGATCGCGTTACGGCCAAGGATCACTTCAGTCTGAACGAAGAGATTACTGAACGCCGGATGGGCCTCGTCCTGCGCCTGGGAGGCCAGGACCACCTCCGCGTAGCTGGTCACCTCGATGGTGCGGGGCAAATCAGACCGGTTGATGAGCGTCACCCGACGCACCTCGATATCATCCTCGGGTGACACACTGATCTGGGTGTACGTCTCAATCTCTTCATCGATCCGGCGAAACTCAGCCCGCGCCTGCGTGAAGATCGCCTCGTATCCCTTCGTCGGTCTCTTTGTCGGCTGCCACGCGGTGGACCACATGTCGCCGCTCTCGAGATCTCGCACATAGCAAAAACTACCATGACAATCGCGGGTGGCATCCTCGCGCCAACGGGTCACTGCAATATCCCGCCATCGGCTATAGCCACCGCCCGCACTCGTGACGGCGACATGATAACTGCCGTTGGACAGAAGATGGGCCTCGACGGCTGCGGTATTCGGGTCGGTAAAGACCCGCATGTTGCCCATGTCGTCCGTTCGAGCCGGGCGAGTGACGCTCGTTTCACTCGCGTGTGGAAACACCGGCGCGGTGGCCCTGGGAACCCGTTCCTGCAAGAGCAGGTCGGCCGAACGGAGCATCGGATCGGCCAAGAAACGGCGCTGCATCGGCTTGTCGAGCAGGTGATAGGCCAGCGACAACAGGCTCATTCCCTCATGGTGCGCCATGAACTGCCGCACCGTGACACTTCCGGCACCAGGGGGCAAGCGGGAGGGGGTGTAATCGATGGCCTCGAAGAAGCCATACGGCCCGCGGTGCCCCTCAGCCGCAAGTCGCTCGAGGTTCTTGCACGCGGCGTCCGGTGCCACCATCAACGCCAGGACGCTTGCATAGGGAGCAATCACGAGATCCTCGACCAACCCTCGCTTCAGCCCCAGCCCAGGCACGCCAAACGCCCGGTATTGATAGGTGCGATGCTGATCGATGGTGGCATAGCCAGACTCTGAAATCCCCCACGGCACGCCACGTTGACGTCCATACTGAATCTGCCGCCGCACGACCGCATGATACGTGCGATCCAAGAGCGTATTTTCATAGCTCGGCATGACCAAGAGCGGCATCAGGTATTCGAACATTGAGCCGCTCCAGCTCAAAAGCGCCGGCTCGTTGCCAGCCTTGGTAAGCAGCCGCCCGAGGGCAAACCAATGTTCCTGGCCGCATTGGCCCTGGGCGATGACGATAAAGCTGGCCAGGCGAGCCTCGGAGGCCAACAGGTCGTAGGCGCTGTTGTCAATCCGCCGCTCGTCCACGTTGTAACCAATCGTGAAGAGGTCGCGACACGCGTTGTACAAAAGGCTGAAATCCATGTCGGCGTCCTGGCGGCACGACTTGGCAACGCCTTCATACCGTTGGATGCGAGCGCTCGCACGGTCCGAGGCCACCAGCATCGCCTCGCGCCATTGCCTCAACCACGCTTCCGCACCCTGAGGAGGGTGCGCGATCACCACATCGAGAAGCAGGAGGAGCGTATCGGGCAATTCTGCGATCTCCGGCAAGGTCGGAGATCCATTCAGGTCATGGAGTGCGTCGCGAAGCTGCGCAAGCGGTCCATCCGGCTCGCGGGCGATGTCGTCCCACATGCCCTGCGGAGCCTCCGGCAGGCAAAGCCACGGAGCCAGATGCACGAGATCGGCATGGTGATCGTTGCAGGCTCGCTCGTAGGCACTCGCCCACCACGTGAGCTCCGCATTGCTCGCGCCAGACAGAGTCAGTTGCTTGGCATCCGTCATCAGTCGCTTGAGAAGGCGTGCGGTGGCAGACACTGTGGACGCCACCTGGCTCACCTCCTCGATCTGACGAGCAATCAATCGCAGCATCGTGCCGCCCACAACGGGGCCGACGCCCTCGATTCCCTTCGCCGTCTCACCCAACACATTCAACGTGTCACGCAGGCCCCCGAAGATACGTGGCGAAAGGATAGAAGCCTTGGCGAGCTCCTCATACCCGTTCCCGAGGACGAGGAGATTGGCCACCAGATTGCCGCTATCGACCGTCGACACATAACGCGGATGGAGTGGCGTCAATGTGCGAGTGTCGTACCAGTTGTAGAAATGGCCTCGGTACCGCTCCAACTGCGAGAGTGTTCCGAGCGTGCGGCACGTGCGTTCCAAAAGACGCATGCCGGAGCAGTAGCCAAAGTCGTAGGCCGCAAGGTCTGCCAGGAGCGCCATGCCGATGTTCGTCGGACTCGTTCGCGACGCGACGATGAGATTCGGATTCAGTTGGATGTTGTCGGGTGGCAGCCAATGGTCTTCGGCCGTGACAAACTCCTCGAAGTACCGCCATGTTCTCCGCGAGAGCATCTCGAGAAAGCGATGCTGATCATCTGTCAGCCGAACCTCGCGGGCGTGGATCGGTCGGCTCAGCCACCACACGACCAGCGGAGACACCGACCATGCGATGATGAGTGGCAAGGCAAACGGCAATGTGTCGCGATGTGCGACCGCCAGAATGGTTCCACATGTCATGGCCACGACAGGGGCGATCCGCATGCGAATGAAGGTGTCCCACAGACCCCCATCGATCCGCTGCTCTGAGTCACAGGCGGTCTTCCACTCGAGCATCCGCCGTTTCGTCCACCAGACCCGAACGAGGGTGCGAACGATCGCGTCGGCCGAGACGCATGCCTCATACGGCAGGAAGACGAACGCAAGCATCTGCTGGGCCAGAGGCGGCCCCGCGGTCTGCAGGGTCATGCGGGCGTGCGTCGCCATCGGCAATGCGATTGGCTTCTGCACCAACTCCGTCATGATCGACAGGAGCGTCGGGAGGACCGTGACGCTTCCTAGAAAAATGAGTGCGGCCCCCGCGATCACTGGCGAGGCCATCCAGGATAGGAGCAGCACCGCCATCATCGCGATCGGCACGAGGCTTCGGCGAAGATTGTCGAAAATCTTCCAGGCCGAGAGCGCCGACATCGGATTGCGAACCCATCGGCCGGACCGCCCGCGCACCCAGGGCAACAACCAGGGCGTGATCTGCCAGTCTCCACGCATCCAGCGATGCCGCCGGGCAACATCCACTGAATACCGCGACGGAAAATCCTCATACAATGTGACATCACTGACGAGGCCCGACCGCCCGTAGGCGCCCTCGATCAGGTCGTGACTGAGAATCGCATTCTCAGGAAAGTCGCTGCAGCGAGCTTCAAACGAGTCGATGTCGTAGATCGCCTTGCCGATGAAGGATCCATCTCCGGAGAGATCCTGATACACGTCCGATACGACCCTGGTGTATGGATCGACCCCGGGATCAGTCCCGTACAGTTGCACGAATCGCGAACGCATCGCGCTCGGGAGGCTGACGGCAACACGGGGCTGAAGAATGGAGTAGCCGTCCACGACGCGGCAGCGAACGGCATCGAAGACTGCCTGGTTGAGCGGATGCGCGAGCGTACCGACCAACTGGCGGGCTGCATCTCGCGGCAATTGCGTGTCGGTGTCGAGGGTCACGACATACCTCGTTCCTGACAGCATCGCCGTTTCACCGACGACCTCAGAAAATCGGCCTGCCTCACCGCGGAGCGTCGCGTTTAAGTCCGAGAGCTTGCCGCGTTTCCGCTCATACCCCATCCAGACGCCTTCCTGGGCGTTCCAACGCCGCGGGCGATGAAAGAGATGAAAAGCGTCTGTTCGCTCGCACGCGTATTTGTCATTCAGCCGCGTGATGCCTTCACCTGCCACGCGAATGAGTTCTGCGTCTTCAGGGAGCGTTTCCGAAAGGGCGTCCGTGAAGTCTGTCACCAGCGCAAAATGCAATGACGGATCACGATTCGCGAGATAGCGAACTTCGAGTCCTTCAAGGAGATTCTCGATGGCGGCAGCAGTCGTCAGCATCGTCGGCACCGCCACGACCGTGCGATGGGCCGGCGGAATGCCACTTTCAAAGTCGAGCCGAGGCAGTGATTGCGGAGTGACGAGCCGTGCCACCAGCCAGTTCGCGATGCCAACTCCCAGTTGTGACGCACAAATCAAGACGGGCACGGCCATCAGCAGCGTCACCCAATCTGGGCCGCGCCGGATCATCCAAAGAACCGCAAGAAGGGTCGTGGCGATCGTGACACTGCCCACGACGGAGAGGAAACACGCGAGCGGCCAACGGCGTCGAAGCTTGTCGATCACCACCGCAGGAGTCAGCCGCATGCGGACGGCCCGTTCGAGTATCGACCGCCCTCGATCGACGAGAAAATAGCCAACGTGTGCCCGGCGGTCGTCAGGGTGCTGCCGCGCATGCGTCTCGGTCAGGCAGATCGCCTCGAGCGCCACATCGACTTCATCCTTCCGACTCCGCCGAGCGATCCCCTCGACCGCATGTCGGTATCGATCACGGGTGGCAAAATCCATGCTCGAATAGACGTCTGATGGATCTCTGGCCAACGTCTTTTCGACGACGCTTTGCTCGCTGACGAATTGCCGCCAGTCGTGAGAGATCAGGAACCGCAGGCTGCCGATGCTGTTTCCCATCGACACCTGGTCGGCCGCCTGGGCCTGCCCTTCACCCCGCACGAGCTGTTCGATCGTCAATCCCTCGTCCGCCAGACGATGCTCAAGCCAGCCACTGGCCAGCGCGAAGTTGGGATTCTGTCCCTGAAGGTGTCGGGTGAGCTCGGCGACAAACGCCCCAGCAAGCGGCGGATTCGCACGAGCCATGTCTGCCAAAATCAGAACCAGATCCGTTGGTCGTTGCTCCACGATGCTGACCATGCGATCCGCCCACGCGGCAGCCAGATCCCGTTGATCGCGAGCGGCGGCAATCCTGAGGGCAACGCGACGCAGATTCTCGATCAGCCCCAGCCGAAGCATCAGCGGCAAGGCCCACAACTCTCCCAGCGTGAGCGATTTGACCGACTGATAGGAGGTGATAAATCCCTGGAGACTGGCCATCTCGATGCGGCCATCGACGTGCGCGATCAGTTCGAGTGCGATGGCATAGACTCGCGGAATATTGGCAGGTGAACTGCCTGCCAAGTGGGGAAGAGCCCGACAGTACGCAGGAGGCAGAAGCCGCCGAATCGCACGAATCTGCTCTTCAATCAAATAAAAGTTATCGAGCAACCATTCGGCGGCTGGCTCAATGCTGCGGTCCTGATTTGCGGCGGCAGACACCAGGTCGTACGTGTCAACCAAAACTCGCTCGTTCTCGGCGAGTCGCGACAGCAGACTGTCGCGTCCAGGACCAAGTGCCAGCGCATGCGATGCGGCAATCGTAGCTGCATGCCGCTCGAGCTGCTCAATGCTGAAGAGCTCTGCCCGCAACGGAAGCTCGGCAGGGGGATTCGCCCGCGACGCTCTTCGCCCCGTGGAGGATCGCCGAGCCGATCGCGTTAAAAACCACTCCGAGAACTGAAACTCTCCCACAAGGGCGCGCCCTTCTGCCAGGAACGGCTGTTGGCGTGCCGAGTACACTTGAACTCGATCGTGCGCAGCGTTCACTGCATCGTACCCGATCGGACCATCGACCGTCCGCCGCTGCAAAAAGTGCCCACGAGCAATCAATTCTTTGCAATCAAAGGACACTTCACCGATGTTGCAGAATCATAGGCCGTTTCGTTCCACCGCTGCGACATTCCTTGCGATCACATTTGCCGTGACTGCCCCAGCGTGGGCCGATGATGAATCTCGGGCGGCGGCGATCGAGCTTGGCTCACAGACGGCCAAGGGTGGGTTTCAAAATGAAGACGAGGTGCGGGACAAGCTCAACCGCTGGCAGATCGATGGCGATGCGAAGGAGTGGCTCGAGGTCCTGCACGGCCGGCTCGACGACATCCAAGATGTCACTGCCTCGATCCCGCGTGGCGAGAAAGCAAAGACCGATGTTGAGGTTTACGTCACGACGGCGGATGGCGAGAAACGCTACGGCATCTCGATCAAACTCGTGAGTAACCCAAGAGGGTTCAACCAGATCGACAAACGCTGGGTCAAGAACTACGCCGCCATGTGGGACATGCCGCCGGATGTCCACACGGCGCTCGAGCTCTTTGTGGGTGAAGTGCCGCCGACATCGCCAGGTCGAGACGAACGACGCATGTTCCTGGATGAACTGTCGCCAGAAGTCCAGCGGCGGGTCGTCGAGTTTTTCAAGGACCGACGCGATGCGATTGCGCTCTTTCTGTTTGCAGGGGAGGGTGCCCATGCCGCCGATTGGCTCATGGTGAATCTTCGTGGCGACACGCCCGAGTCGATCCGCTCGGTACTCCTCCCCACGACCGAGGCTGCCGAGTTCTTCGGCCGCGGCGACGTGACGATCACGCCACAGGGAAGCCTCCGCATCGGCCGCATCACGATGCAGCGGAAAGGGGGCGACGGCGGCCGCGAGTCTGCAAAAATGCTTCAGTTCAAAGTCAACCCTGCGGAACTATTCGACCGCAAGGAGTCTGGTAGTCTTGACCCGGTTTCGCGGCCTGTCGCGGAACCGAACGACGACAATTTGGAGGATGACGATGCCGCAGGCGAGTGAGGCGTTCCCCGAGATTTCGCGAATCAAGTACGAGGGCCCGTCAACAAAAAGCATGCTGGCGTTTCGCCACTACGATGCCGATGCGCTCGTGGAAGGGCGGCCCATGCGGGATCATCTGCGGTTCGCCGTCTCCTATTGGCACACCTTCCGCGGCACCGGCGCCGACCCGTTCGGCCCTGGCACGATGGTCCGCCCCTGGGAAACCGGCGGGGACTCACTCGACGTGGCCCTGCGACGGGTTGATGTCGCCTTCGAGTTCCTCGAGAAGCTCGGCGTCGAGTTTTATTGCTTTCATGATCGCGACGTCGCTCCCGAGGGAGCCAACCTCGCCGAGAGCAACAAGAACCTCGACGCCGTCGCCGACCGGCTCCTCGCCCACCAGCAGCGGACGGGCATCAAGCTCCTCTGGGGCACGGCCAACCTCTTCTCGAACCCGCGGTATGTCCACGGCGCGGCCACGAGCCCCAACGTCGAGTCGTTCGCGTACGCCGCGGCCCAGGTGAAAAAGGCCCTCGAAGTCACCCACCGTCTCAGCGGCGCGGGCTATGTGTTCTGGGGCGGTCGTGAAGGCTACCAGTGCCTTTGGAACACCGACATGAAGCGGGAGCTCGACCACCTCGCCGCCTTCATTCACATGGCCGTCGATCACGCCAAGGCCATCGGCTACACCGGCCCGTTCTACTTCGAGCCGAAGCCCCGCGAGCCGATGAAGCATCAGTACGATTTCGACGTGGCCACCTGCATCAACTTCCTGCGGACCTATGGCCTCGAAAAACACGTCAAGATGAACATCGAGACGAACCACGCCACGCTTGCCGGCCACGAGATGCAGCACGAGCTCGAGTACGCTGGCCTTCAAGGCTTTCTCGGTTCGATCGACGCCAACACCGGCGACACGCTCGTAGGCTGGGACACCGACCAGTTCCCCACGAACATCTACCTCACGACGCAGGTGATGTACTCGATTCTGAAGTACGGTGGCCTTGCGCCCGGCGGCATCAACTTTGATGCGAAGGTTCGACGCGAGAGTTTTGAGCCGGTCGATCTTTTTCACGCCCACATCGGCGGCATGGATGCCTTTGCCCGAGGTCTGAAGATCGCTGCGGCCATGCGGGCCGATGGGGCCATTCAGAAACTGGTCGAGGAGCGGTATGCCTCCTGGGCCGGGCCACTCGGCCAGCGGATCGAGTCGGGCAAGGAATCGCTTGCCTCGCTCGAACGCGAGATGCTGGCGAAGGGAGAAGCCGAACGCTGCCGCAGCGGCCGGCAAGAGCTATTTGAGAACGTGATCAACACGTATTTGTAGTTTCCCGTGAACATCGTGACGCTGTTTTCCGCCGTTCTTCGGCTCGGACTCCTGGTCGCGGTCGTTGTGCTGATCGGTATCAGTCCTGCGGCCGCCCAGCCGCGGCAGGGCTTGGCCACGACTCCATGGCAACTCGAGGCGATTGAGTTGGCAGACGGACGACGGCTCGAAGGGCTCGTGATCGCGCCGGCTGACGTGGCCGGCACCCCGGGCCACGACGCCGAAGATATCGAATTCTTCCAGATCGTCAGGCACCCCGGGCGGCCGATGCACCTCGTGGCATGGCCCCCGTTTCCGGCGACACAGGTGCGGTTTGTAGAACGGCTTTTGCCGGCCGAACGGGACCGACTTCGCGAACGAGTCGATGCGTTTCGTCAGGAGCGGCGGCGTCAGGATGACGCTGCCACCGTGCGACTCTCGCGCCAAGGCGAGGATAGCCCATGGCGTTTCGAAGACCCGGCCTTCATGCTCTCGAGCACGGCCGACGCTTCACTCACCCGCGAGGCCGTTGTCCGCCTCCAGTTGACGTTCGACGCGCTCGAGTCGCTCGTGCCTCCAGTTGCGAAGCCGAGCGAGCTGCTGACAGTGCGGCTGTGTGGCTCGCTCGCCGAGTACCGCGGGGTCCAGGAAGAAGCTGGGCTTCGGCTCGAAAACCCCGCCTTCTACCTCTCGCAGCGGCGGCTGCTCGTGGCTGGCAGCGAACTGCCGTTGCTCCTTCAGGAGCAACGGGCCGCCGAGGATCAGCTCAACGCAGCGCGGCAGCGGCACCTCGAACATGGGAGCCTTCTGGATGAGCGCCTCCGTCGGCTGGCCGCCGACCTGGCGACCTCGGGAATGCCTCAGGACGAACGCAGCGAGATCATCCGCCGGGCGCGGCTTCGCGGCGTGCGGGAACAGTCGGAGGAAATCGCCCGCATCGAGGCCGCCCGACGTGCCAACGCCACGATCGTC
>JBGTKO010000006.1:0-2684 GCA_041744595.1 Pirellulales bacterium | reverse complement strand
CTCCACCGGGCCTCGCCCCTCACCGAACTCGCCCGTGATGGCGTTGAAGCCCGAGACTTCCCGCCCGCGCAGGGTCAGGGCCTTGAGACTCGAGACGTCACCGATCGCCTGCCTCGAGGTCAGCCACGATGCAGGCGCAGCCGCATCCTGCCGGGTCGCCCCGCTCAGTAGCGCAACGCTTGTCAAGAGGCAAACGGCTCCGACGGTGCCGCGGCTGCATCGCATCGCTCAGGGTTTCCTTTCGTCATGCGTGACCATCCGTACGCGCTGAACCTCTGCCTCAATCGCCCTCTGGAAGTCAGACGAGGACACGCCCGGCGGAAGTCGAATACCATTCACAAAGTACGTTGGAGTGCCCAGGACACCAAGTCGACGGCCCAGCTCCACATCTTGGCGCACCAGTTCAAGCGTCCCTTCGTACTCCTGCCAAAAATTGTGCACGCCAGCTATTGACGCGGCGGCCTCTGCTACGCGTTCACGACTGAGTGACGTCTGATTCTCCCACAACCACGCTTCGAGTTGAGAAGCCTTCCCTGTGGATGCTGCCATCCGCATGGCTGCAGCCGCTTCGCATGCAGCGTCATGGCGATCGAGCGAAACGTATCGATTGCACTCCGTCTCCCACGGCAGGTCCACCGCCCGAAACGTCACGATGTCTTGATGAGTACGCACCATGTTGCTGATCATCTCACTGTGCTCCAGCCATGCTCGCTGGCACGGCGGGCACTGGTAGTCGTTGAACTTCAGTATCGTGACCTCCGGCACACCGTCATCCGGACGCAATTCAAGCGCGCGCTCCTGGGAGGCCAGCCATTGGTCGAATGCTCGACCCGTCAGGGCACTCGTTGCGCTGCCTGGTTGAGGCTCAAGCACGAGCAGTGTGGCGAACCCGACGACCGCCACCCAGGCAATCCTGCTCGTCAGGATGCGAGTGGTATCGCCCGCAAGATTCGGCAGAATCGCTCGAAAGCCCGCGTTGGGCAACAGGCCCGCCAGGACGAACGTGACTCCGACAGAGACGATTGCAACACGGTACTCGAAGGCCACAAGACGACCATTGAATCCAACCGCATAGAGAGCCCAGATGGCACCGGCCAAACCCACGGTTGCAAGGGCGAACAGGTAACCGGTCAATCGACGCGCCAGGGGTTGCGCGACCCGATTCTGGATCGCAATGAGGGCGAGTGTGGCCATGAACCACCCCAGGGCATAGACGTCCAGCTTCCAACCCCACAGCTTGAGCCTGACGCGCGTGTCAATGGGTGCGAGCCGATCTGATTCCAGTGTTGCCTGGGTGTTCGTAGCGGGGGATGGTTGGGAGTCAGTCGCCGCGGTGGCGGTGGGCCGATAGGCCGTCGGGGCGGTTGAGTATTGGGGCGCCAGGAAGGCGTACGCAACCGCCGCGAGGCCGACGAGTACAGCCACACACAAGGCGAGGGAGAGCGACCGAATATATCGATGATTGTCCGTCACTGGGTTCTTCTGGCCTCGAGGGGTTCACGAATCACCCGAGTGGGCCCGGCCGGAACGAAGACGGCCGGGCCCGCTCGGCTCCGCTGTGACTAGCCTTCCGGGCAGAACATGTGACAATACATGAAGTCATCCTCCACACCGCAGATCCGGTGGCAAGTTCCATTCGGCTCGTCGCAGTAGCCATCGCACGACCCTCCCCCACAAGCGATCGTCGCGCAAGTACACTCGACCTCGCAATATAGGCCGTCGGCCTGGGCGTTGGCAGGCGCGAGGGCCACCAACAGGCCAGCGAACAACAGGCCCCCGCCCAATCTCAGGATCGACCTCCACCACTCGTTCGTCCGTCTCGTCACTACTGCTTGTGCACCCATTTGGTCTCCTTTATTCGCTTTGCCGTACGACGGGGGAGCAAGAAGTGTGCCGGGATGCATTCGCACAGGCTGTGACTCAGCGATGGTTTGAGGCAGTTTGGACGACTGTTTGAACAGTTCCGTTTTGTTCGTCACGCGTTGATGGGCTGCTTGGATTTTGGGAAACGGGTCTCCTGTGCTATATCCCTCACATCCGATTACGTCGCCGTGTCGCCTGTTTGGGAATGGGATGAGTCTGAACCAGTTCGTCTTGCCGCGCCAGTTCCGAGAAATCGTTGATGTCTCGGCCGCGACGGATGAAGCAGTGCTCCTGCTTGGCGAGACAGGCACGGGCAAGTCTGTGCTCGCTCGCGAAATTCACAACGCCAGCCCGCGATCGCGAAAGCCGTTTGTCGCCGTCAATTGCGCATCGTTGCCGGATGGCCTCATCGAACGGGAACTGTTTGGCCATGTGGCCGGTGCCTTCACTGATGCGCGGCACTCCACGGGCGGACTGTTTGAAGCCGCGAGTGGGGGCACGCTGTTCCTGGATGAAATTGGAGAACTGCCGCTGGCGGCACAAGCGAAGATTCTGATGTCGGTGGAGACCGGACGGATTCGGCGCCTTGGCTCAAGCTCCGATGTGCCTGTTGATGTCCGACTGATATTGGCGACGAACGTGGACCTTGAGACTGCGGTCACGAACGGACGGTTCCGCCGGGATCTCTATTATCGAATTGGCGTCTTGCGGTGGACCCTGCCTCCACTTCGGGACAGGTTGGAGGATTTGGCTCCCATCGCCGCGTGCCTGGTCAGCCGGGTCACGGGTGTACCGGCGCCGGAGTCCCTGGACCCGGCAAT
>JBGTKO010000005.1:0-11185 GCA_041744595.1 Pirellulales bacterium | reverse complement strand
ATCTGAGCCGACCGCTCGGCACGTGGAGCACGCCATACAGAATCGTGAAATAGAGCCCTGAGAACTCGTCGGCCTGGAAGAGTTGGTTGAGCTTCGTCGCCACTTCTGCCGGTGAGGCAACGACGACCCGGCCATCGGTCCCCTGCCGCACGAGGATCGACGACTCCGACACCTTCGGGGTGAGGAACCGGCCCACCGTCACGGCCATGAGCGAGGAGGGGACGCCGTGGCCGCTCACATCCACGACGAAGAGGCCAACCCGCTCGTCATCGAGTTGAAAGATATTCAGGAAATCACCGGCGAGACCTTGGCACGGCACGTACCGCCAGGCCACGTCAAGGGACTCGAGGGCGACGTTATCAGCCGGGAGGAGTGATCGCTGCACCTTCGCCGCTGCCTCGAGGTCGCGGACCATGTGGGCATTGATCCGTGAGATCTCGGCATTGAGATTCACGAGCTCCTGATTCGTCCTCTGAAGGCTGTCTCGGGCTACCGAAAGTTCCTGGTTGGCGACCACGAGCTCCTTGTTTTTCGTGACGGCGTTCTCGAACGTCGAAACGAGGAGATTCAAGACCTGCTGCCGTCCTGCCTTGACCTTGAACGTCTGTCCGGCAAGCGAGACTTCGAGCGTGGTACTCGCCGACTCGTCTTCATCGCCGAGCGGCGTGGCCAGGAGCGCCGCCATGCGTCCTAGGAGATACTCAGGCTCGTACGGTTTGGTGACGTAGTTGTCTGCCCCCGCATCCAGGCCGCGGATGATATCGACCGGATCGGCGAGCGTGGAAAGGAGAATGAATGGCACGCTCCGAAGCACCGGATCCGACTTTGCCGCCTTGCAGAAGTCGTACCCGGTCGCGACCGGCATCTCGATATCCGAGATGATGATGTCGGGCCGCCGCTCGCGGGCCATGTCGAGGGCGAGCGCCCCGTTTTCCGCCCAGCGGACAGAATGACCCGCATCGGTGAGCCGCTTCTGCAGGATCTTCGCCTGCATCCGGCTGTCCTCGGCAATGAGGACATCGATGCCGCCGGTCGCTCCCGTGGTCGGGTCAGCCACGTTGCCCCCCTGTGTCAGGTGAACCCTTTTGTCACGTGAACCCTGTGTCAGGTGAACGTCGCCAGCGCGGCCGGGGCATCCTTGTGGATGCTGAAAAGTTTGTCGAGGTTTGTAAGCTTGAAGACCTGGAAGATTGCCGGCTTGATACCGCACATCCGGAGCCGTCCTTGGCCGCCCGCAACCTTTCGGTGGAGCTGGCCGAGCAGGCCGAGCATGGCACTTGACATGAAGTCAACTTCCGAAAAATCGAGCAGCACGTCAGGGCCAGATGCTTTCCCGAGAAACTGATTGACTTCCGAGCGAATTTCGTCGAGCACGGTGTCGTCGAGGATCTTCTTGTCCTTGAACAGGATCATGAAGATATCCCCCTTCTTGCCCGTCTGGATCTTGCGAAACTGGTCCATGCGTCATCCTGGGAGGGTTTCATCTCGGCCGCGGGCTCCGCGGCACATTCTGTGATTCAGGCAAATGGTACCGCTTTGCTGCCCAGGTCGCCAGCGTTGGTGGCCTGGGTCGGAAGGGCCGGATATTTCGCCAGGCTTACCCGATTAACGTCCTGGCAGCCTTGAATCTGACCATTTTCATGATTCTGCCGGGATCGGCCGATGGTGGGATCGGGAGGGTCGTGCCAGTCGTAACGGTGCGAACGGTTGGCCGGGGGCCGAATGAAGGGGGACGCCAGATGATCGCGCGCTCAGGTTGGACCGCCGTGATGCTGTTTCTGGGGGCGACCGCGCTGGCCGATGAGCCTGCGGATCTCGAGCTCCCGGAGATCGAGGTTCTGACTCCTGACGACTCGGAGTGGCTCGAGGAGGAGGGCCACCCTGACGCGGCCTACGTGGCGTCGCGACGGCGTTGTCGCTGCTGCCGAGAGCGACCGGCCTGGACCTCCGAAACCCGGTTTGACCTGCTTTTTCTCGGCAGGGACAACGGTACGAATGGCCAGCCGCTCGTCCTGGACGGTCCACTGGGACCAAACCCCGGCAGCACGGTCTTCACCACTCAGGGGATGGTGTTCGAGACGACGCCGGGCATGCGGCTCTTCCACACGCGACGGGATTGTGACGGCGACGGCTGGGAGATCGGCTATTGGGGACTCTTCGGCATGGATGGGGATCACCGTGCCGACCTGCCCGATGGCCTGGCCGTTCCAGGCGACCTCGGCCTTGCCGTACCCGGGTGGCAAACGGCCAATTCGATCCAGGCCGGCTACACGTCCGCGGTCAACGTCGCGGAATTGAATTTCTTCCTGGCCGATGGCTGGTCGACTACGACATGCAATCCGAGAAATCCATGTCACAAGGTTCATCGCACGACCACGGTCGACTGGATCGGTGGCGTGTTCTGGGCGGGCGTGGATGAGACAGCGTTTCTGCGAGTTACGACCGACCCGACCGTGCCGACAACCGCCTACCGCGTTGCGGCGAGTTCGAACATGGTCGGCGCCCAAACAGGGGTTCGTGCGCGCCGCCAATGGGATGTTTGGGCACTCGAAGGCTTTTTGAAAGTTGGCCTCGGCGGCTCGTGGCTCCACCAATCGACGAGCCCGATCACGACAGGGCTCGTGCCCGACTTCGAGTATCGCCGGGGACGTGAAGCGCAGACGACCAACACAGGGTTTCTCTCGAGCATGAATGTCACTGCGGTGCGATCACTCGGCGAACACTGGTCGCTCCGCGCCGGCTACAACCTCGCATGGCTCAGCGGCTTGGCCCTCGCTCCAAACCAATTCGACTTCACCGATACCACCTCGAGCGGCACGGGCATCAACGGCGCCGGGAGCATGTTCTTGTTCGGCGCAAGCTTGGGGTTGGAGCGCGCGTGGTAGCCGGGCTTGTGCGAAGGGTCCTTGCACGACGCTCGCTGGTTGCTCTGGGCGACCCGTGTCACTTCGCCGGACGCTTCCTTCGGGCTTCCTGCCCTCCGGTCGCTCGGAGGACTCTTCGCTTTGCCATCCAGGCTGCGCTCAGGCTCCTACGCCGTCTCTGTGACACGCGTCACCCAGAGCCTTGCGATTCAACCGTTTTGTCCCGTCTATGAAACCGTTTTGGGCGATGGGAATGCCCGCCGGCCGTTCATCCAGTTGGTCGCTCGGGGCTGCCCACGCCATGGAGCGGGCGTAGAAAATCGAGCGCAGCCTGGATGGCGAAGCTCGATTTTCTCCGAGTGAAGCGGTGGCCACGATGGCCACCGCGAACGTCCCGCGGCATGGCGTGGGCAGCCCCGAGCTTTCGGCGTGAAGACGCTACAAAACAGCGAGGGCCGGGTGATTGCTCACCCGGCCCTCGGTTTTGAGCCGCACGAGGCGGCGGTCAGTTCAGTGGGATAAGGCCACGGCTGGCTTCTCCCACGGACAGTCAGCGGCCGCGACGGCAGCCACGACCGCGGCTGCTCTCGCAGCAAGCGGTCGAGGAGGCACAGCAGTCGCTCGAGGAGGCACCACAGCAGTCGCTCGACGAGCCACAGCAGTCGTTGGAGGCACCACAGCCCGACTCACAAGGCACCTCGACGGCGACCGTGACGCACTTGGTGACCGGAACTTCCTTCGTGACCTGGACCGGGACGCGGACCGTGTAGGAAACCGTCTTGGTCTCTGGCACGCACTCGTAGGAGCAAACCTTGTAGGTCTCTTCCTTCTGAGTGGGCACCATCACCGTGTAGGAGACTTCCTTGGTCATCGTCTCTGGCACGCACTTGCAAACCGTGTACTCGCGGGTGCGAGTCTCGGTCTTGCACTTGGTCACGCTGACCGTGCGGGTCTTCTGCTCAGGCACGCACTTGGTGACCGTGTACTCACGGGTCCGCTCTTCCGGCACGCACTTGGTGACGGTGTAGTTGCGGGTCCGCTCCTCATCACGGCACTTGCTGACGCAGACCGTCCGGGTCCGCTGCTCAGGGCGGCACTTGCTGACCGTGCAGGTGTACGGAACTTCCTCGGTGACGCACTCGTACGTCGTGACCGGGCATTCCTTCGTCTCGCACGTCGGCACCCAAACCCGCTTGCAGCACTGCTTCGGTGGGCATGGGCAGCCACATTTGTCGGTACCACTCGAGGGCACCTCGACCATTTCGGTGGCCCAGTGGCCGCCACGGACCTGAACAGTCTTGGTGGAGTGCACAGGGATCCGCTTGGTCACTTTCCGAGTCTTGGTCACTTCCTCGGTGTAGGGAACCATCACCGTGTAGGTCTGCTCGACCTGCTCGGTGTAGGGAACCTTCACTGTGTAGGTGGCGGTCTTCTCTTCCTTCACCGGCACCATGACGGTGTAGGTGGCGGTCTTGGTCTCCTTGACCGGAGTCATCACCGTGTAGGTCTGCTCAACCTCTTCGGTGTAAGGAACCTGCACGGTGTACTCAGCCGTCTTGGTCTCCGTGACGTTCTTGTTGACCGTGTAGTTCACGGTCTTCGTCTTCGTCTCGGGAACACAGACGGTGACCGTCCGGGTCTTCTCCTCGGTCTTCGGAACCCGCTTCATGACCGTGACGGTCTTCTCGCGGGTCTCGGTGGTGTACTCGGTGCAGTTGACCGTCTTCATCTCGGTCACCATCTGCTTCTTGTACACCGTGCGGGTGCCGCAGTTGGCACTCGCACTACCACAATCACCACAGCCACTGCTGACAGCGGCTTCACAGCCACCGCAGTCCTTCGCCCACGTGCTGGTGCACATGGCGACGACGGCGACGGCTGGCATCATGCAAGCCAAAATCTTTCGAATCACGCTAACCTCCAAAAAGTAGAACAACAGGAAGAACCGAACAGGTTTGTTTTCAAACTCGCCTGGTACTCGGTCCGCCGAAGAGACCTCTCTCTGCGACGACCGAACACCGGCCGCCTGGTAATGTGGATAGGATACGTGGGCTGAAACGGCGTTCAAGGGTCGGGTCAGGAAATTCGGGCTGACTCTATCGAGAAGGGCCCCGTTTGTGGGGGTAATTCGCCCGCCATTCCTTGGTCGGGTTGCAAAAATTCAGGTGACTTGAAATGGAAGCGGGCCTCCGTTTTCCGAGGAAAACCGGCAACTGGCAGGTTGCAAACGACCGGTCCTGTGATTCATAATGCCGGAGTCTGTTTTGATTCGTTTGTTTAATTTTTTTGTTTGTTTTAAATGAGTGACACTTGGGAAGGTTGCATCCATGGAAACCGTTGCTGATTTGTTGGCGGCGAAGCCACGGTCGATCCTTTTCACTTCACCATCGGCTACGGTGCGGCAAGCCACGTTGCTCATGAACGAGCACTCAATCGGCTCGCTTTTGGTGACGGTATCCGATCGGCTCGTGGGAATCTTCACTGAACGAGACGTGCTTCGCCGCGTCGTTGCGGAGGGTCGCTCGCCCGAGACGACGCTGATCAGCGATGTGATGACCAGCGAAGTCGTCTGCTGCTCGCCCGAGGCGCCTGTTGAAGAAGTGGCCGACCTCATGCGCCGCCGTCGCATCCGGCACGTGCCCATTGTCGATCGCGAGGAGAAACTCGTGGGCGTCGTGTCGATTGGCGACATTAATGCACGGCGGTTCGCAGCATGTGCGACAGAGCTCGTGCAGGTGCAGGCCTACATCATGGGCCGTGCCTGACGGTCTGCTTTGCGGCGGCCTGTCACAGGACTATTCTCTGCGGATGGCCATTGAGCGATTGCCTCGACAGCCGTTTCCTCACGCGGAGTTTTTCCTGCCATGCGTCTTGTCCGGCCGTTTTTCTTTTGCCTCGCCGTTATCTTCTCGGCAACCGCTGGCGCGGAAGTCTCGCTCAACAACATGTTCGGCGACCACATGGTCCTTCAGCAGGGCCTCGCCAACCGCATCTGGGGGCGGGCCGCGCCCAAAGAGAACGTCACCGTGTCGATCGTCCGTGATGTGTCGCCATCGAACTTCGAGGTGACCAATGCCGAATCAGGCAACACTGCACTGAGCGTCGTCGGGCCTGTGGCGATCACCAGTCAATCGCACACGACCACCGCCGACGCAGACGGCCGCTGGGCGGTGCGTCTCGATCCGATCACTGAATACGGCGGCCCGCACACGCTCACGGTCAAAGGAACGAACACGGTCGAGTTCAAAGACGTGCTCATTGGCGAAGTCTGGATCTGCTCCGGGCAATCCAATATGCAGTGGACGGTCAACGCGGCCAACGACGCTGACCTCGAGAAGGCTACCGCTTCCTTTTCCGAGATGCGCCTGCTCACCGTCCCAAACGTGGGCACACAAGAACCGCAGGAAAACTTCAACGGCAGATGGAAACTCTGCTCTCCCGAAACGGTCGGCAGCTTTTCCGCCGTCGGTTACTTCTTTGGCCGCCAACTGCATCAGACGCTCGGGGTGCCCGTGGGGCTCATCAACAACGCATGGGGTGGCAGCGCCGCCGACGCCTGGGTCGCCCGAGACAAGCTCGCATCGCACGAGACACTAAAAGCGATCCACGAGCGATGGAAGAAGCGCGAAGTCGAGAAGCCGAATGACACCAAACAGTTGAAGGGCAATCAGCGGCCAGGCAATATCCATGCGGGCGTGCTTTCTCCGTCGATCGGCTTTGGGATACGCGGCGTCATCTGGTACCAGGGGGAATCAAATACGAGCCGGGCCTTCCAGTACCGAACACTTTTTCCGTTCATGATCCATTCGTGGCGGGAGGAGTGGGCGATGCCAGGCAACAAGGACTTTCCCTTCTATTGGGTGCAGCTCGCCGACTACAAGCAGGAGAAGGCAGAGCCTGGTGAGAGCGACTGGGCCGAGCTCCGTGAAGCGCAAACGATGACGCTCGACGCGCTCCCCGCCACCGGCCAGGCCGTGATCATCGATCTCGGCGAGGGGAAGGACATTCATCCGAAGAACAAGCAGGACGTGGCCAAGCGCCTCGCCCGCCTCGCCCTCGCTGAAACCTACCAGCGGCCTGGCATCGCCCCCCGAAGCCCCCGCTTCGCCTCGCTCGAAAAGGATGGCAACAAGATCGTGCTGTCATTCTCCGACGTGACCGGTGGCTGGCGGCCTTTTGATGTATCCGAGCCCCGGGGCTTCACGATCGCAGGGGCCGATCACAAGTTTGTGCCGGCCAATGCAACCATCGAGAAGGATGGCCGGATCACGGTTTGGAGCGAGGCTACCTCCGAGCCCGTGGCGGTCCGTTACGCCTGGGCAGACAATCCTGTCTGCAACATGTATTCCGGGGCGGGTTTGCCGCTCACACCGTTTCGCACGGACGACCTCCCGGGAATCACTGTCAACAATCAGTGAGCGAGTGGTTCCCTGACTGTGCGCTCGAGCCGCCCTCGGGTAGGATCGCACGCTCGCGGGATGACCGGCCATCGGAGGCCGGACTCGACCGCCACGAACTACGGAGGGTTTGTTCTGTGTTGCACGACGCCGCTTCTGGATCTCGAGTCATGTTCACGTCGCTGCCGGCCTCATGCCTCGTGGCATTCGGCTTCGCGATGAGCCTGGCAGCCGGCTGCTCGGACGGCCGGACCAATCCTCGCCCACGGCTCGACTCGCTTGCTGCCGAGCCGGAGCTTCCGGTCTCGACCGCACCGATTGCCAAGCGACCGGCGAGCTTCGTGCCGAACGTGACCCGGCCACCGAAACCATTTCGAGTGGCAGACCTCGCAGCGGCTCGTTCGATGTCCCCTCCGGCGGGTCTGCCTGGTACCGGTGACGCCCTGCCGACCATGATCGCAACGGGCACCGGAGGGACCGTGCAGCTCACGTCGGCCCAGGAGCCGCGGCACCTGGAAGCTCCCGCAGACTCTCCACTCGTCGCCGAGATCCGCGACATGCTCAGCGGCTATTTGCGTTCGTTCAACCGCCACGATGCCCTTGCGGTAGCGTCCCACTGGGCTCCCTCCGCCGAGAATGTGAACCTCGATAGCGGCGAAGTGACTGCCGGTCGTGAGGCCGTGCAGTCCGTTTTCGCGGCGCTCTTCGACGTGGACTCGACCGCCACGATCGACATCGACGTGGCATCGATCCGGTCGATCCGCGACGACGTGGCCCTGATCGACGGCGTCTCACGAGTAGGCTACGAGGATGGCGAAGTCATCGGCAGCCGGTTCTCGGCGGTCGCCGTCAGGCATGAAGGCAAGTGGCTCCTTGAAAGTGTCCGGGAGGCGGGTGCGACAAAGGTGGCATCGGCTCCTCGGCCACTCGACGAGCTCGCCTGGCTCGTCGGCTCGTGGGAGAACGTCGGCCCCGGTGTGATTGCCGGAGGCCGGTGTGATTGGTGGTCGGGCCGAAGCTACCTCGTTCGCACGCTCTCGATCACTCCCGACTCAGCTTCGGCCGAACGCCCCCGTTCGGGAGATGAGTCAATCCCGAGCCTCCTGCCGACGGGTGCGGCATCAGCTCGCGAGCTGACCGAGATCATCGGATGGGATCCAGAGCGGCAGGAGATCCGCTCGTGGATATTCAGTTCCGACGGGCGGTTCGCGGAAGCCACGTGGCAGCGGGATGGGGAGACCTGGACGGTTCACGCCGAAGGCCGTGGCCTCGACACCGGCCGCTCGGCTACCTGCACGATCGTGCGGGGTGGCGCCGATGCGATCGATATCCGCTGCAAGGGCACGGGCTTGGAAAGCCTCGTGCCCCCGGCCTGCGGTTTTACCCGGACCTCGCGGTAGCGGAAGTTACTTCTTCGTCGCGGGCTGAGCTGCCATCTGCTGCTTCTTCACGAAGAACACCTGCGGGTCGTCAATGACCCACGGCGTGCTCCAGGTCTTGCCGTCGTCGAATGTGCAGACGTTGAAGAAGAAGGTCTTCACCCACTCCGTGCGGTAGGAGTACGGATACTGCGAGGTCATGTGGTCCTCGGGTGTGAGGTCCTCGACGCCGGGCTTCGCGAAGTAGTGCACGACACCATCGGGCGTGAACGACATGCCGAGCGTCCACCAGCCGAGCTGTTCGATCCGTTTGCCTGTGATCTCGCCGCCGTTGCGACCGCAACGGATGCGGATGTAGGCACCGTCCTCCTTGAACTTGGCGTCGGTGCTGCTCTCGAAGTTGATGAACATACCGGGCCAATACTCTTCGACGCCATACTTACCCCGGTTCGGATTGTCCTCGCCCGTAATGACCGCGTGGGTGGTGCAGCCGGTGCGAAAGCCGAAGGTCGCGCCTGATCGCTTCTCCCACTGGTCAAACGGTGGGAGATAGACACGGACCACGATGCTCGGACTGTCGGCCACCGACATGCCGCGGCCGCTGGTGAACTTGCCGAGGTTGTAGATCAGATCATCCTGCTGCATCTTGTAGCTGGCGCGACCAGGGACACCTGCGTTGAGCGTGGCGATGAGGAGGCCGTGTTCGCTCCCCGGGATGCCCGGCGCCGGAAGCTCGACCCGTTTCACGACATCGGGCGTGCCTCGCTTGGGGCCTTCAAACCAGCGACCGTTGGCGCTCTTGCCGAGGGGGCTCCGCATCCGCTTGTCCTGCTCTTCCGAGCTCTTGGGGTGGTTGTAGAACCACTTCCAGCTCTCGTCCTCGAAGTCATCGACGACGTTCTTGACGAGGCTGCCCGTGCCAGGAACGAGCGGAGGGCGGTCGGGCACGTCGCCGCTGACCTTGCCAGAAGGCTGGCCAGATCGGCTGCTTCTGTTCATTCCAGCGAAGAAGCCACGACCGGGAGCCGCGTCGGCGGCGGCCAGCCATCCGCACGCCACGAGTACCCCTGCACTGACTGCCATGCGAGCCGACATGTCCACGTTCTCCCTCGTTGAAATTTTGACCGTGGGTCCAGGGGCGACACGGGCGGCCCCGACCGACATCAGGGGTATCGACCTTGCCGGTTCATCGGCGCCAGAGGGGCCTAGCCCGATCCGTTCTCCCCCCCGTGCTTCTACCCCCTGCCCTCGGACCGAGGTCGTCCAGGCTTCTGCTGCTACCGCGGCTTACCCATGTTTCGCGGAAATGGAAAAATCTCTCCGGAGTCCACTGGCACAGTCCGGAGAAAAACGTCACATACCCGCTCAGCGGGCGGCTTTCGTTTCGGGCTTCTCGCGTTTCACGGACACCCCGTCACCTGCCGATTGCGGAATCGACCATGAGCTTGACGCACTTTCCGTGGACAAAGCCCTCCCTGGCCTTTGTCCACTTGGCTGATCGGTGGCAAGGCCGAGGTCTACCGCGTTCGGCGAACGCCGCATCCTGCGGCAGAAGCCGTTCTGCACGGACTTCGAAAGCCATTGTCTTGTACCGTGCCGCGAGCCTCGCGGTAGCGGTGAGCGGCTGGATGTCGGTCGCAGCGCTTGCGGCCGACGTGGCTGCGCCGACTCGATCCCACCTCGTGCCCGTCTCCGAGGCTGCCCGCACACCGTCGCCTGCACAGGGTCTCGGCATGACGCTCTCCCGTGCGTCGCCAGTCCTCCGGCGGCAGCTTGCCCTCACGCGTGGCGCCGGGCTCGTCGTCGATTCAGTGACACCAGGATCTGCCGCGGCCCGCGCGGGATTCGAGCCACATGACGTGGTGGTGCGACTCGACGATCAGATTCTTGTCCTGCCGGAACAACTCGATACCCTGCTCGAATGGGCCGAGCCTGCCGACCCGCTCGAATGCACCGTGCTCCGAGGTGGCCGCGAGGTGTCGATCTCACTGGCCGGCAAGATTGCTCGCCACACACCACAGGCCCGTGTCCTCCGCCCGACCGCCTCTTCGCTGGCGCTGGTGAAGCCGCCGAAGCCTCAGCCTGATCCGGCCGGTCGCCTCCGTCGCCTCTCGGATGAGACGCTGCTTCGCGAAGACGGCGACTTCCGCATTCAGCTCACTCGCGGCGACGAGACGCGGCTGACGGTGAGCGATCTCACAGGGCAGATCGTGTTCAACGGAGCGATCGACGGGCCGTCCGGTCTCACCCGTGTACCAGTGGCGATCCGCGGCCGCGTGTCCGCGATGATACAGTCACTTGAACCGGCGCCGAGGAACCAGCGGCAGCTCGCCGAATCCACGGCCGTCGGCACTCCGTCGGCCCCCCAGGGCCGTGCCCCCGAGCGCGTCGGCCAGCTCGACCTTCCCGCGATCGAGCTGCGGTAGCAACAGCTTCGGGATTGCCCGTGCCATGTCGCCGGACGGGATGCTGTCGCGCCGTCGCCGCCGTCCCGGCGTCGTCTCCGGCTTGAGGTCGCCGTGCGAAGCCCGGCTCCCACTCCGTC
>JBGTKO010000004.1:0-2320 GCA_041744595.1 Pirellulales bacterium | reverse complement strand
TTATCTTGAGGTCGGATCGAAGTTACGCGTGCGATGGCGGTACGTCGTCGATGACATGCATCTCTTGTGAAGGAAGCGATCATGATGTCTCTATCCTCTCGGGTCGCGAAATGGCTCTCCCGTCAATACGGGTTCGTTCTCAGCAGAGCACGAAGGTTGAACTTCCTGGCATCCATGGGCGCCGATTGCGGTGCCAATGGCATGACGCGAAAGAGCGACCAGCCTTCGGGCGTCGTGGAGTCGCTCGAGGCGAGGACTCTGCTTTCGGGTTCTCAACCGCTGAGCACCGATCTGATCAATGCCGGCGTGGATCCGGCCGACACAGAGCTGATGTCCAACCAGGTGTTCTATCTGGTGACGACCGGGTCGGTGGGCGTCCATTACCAAGGACCGGTGACCATCGAGGGCATCGACGTTCCCGTGTTCGCCGCCCCTGCCGGGCTCCAGGGCCAGGAGGCCGCCATTTTGGGGTCGATGCTCAGCGCGCTCAGTGATGCCTATCCGACATCAAAAGTTACCTTCACTACCGATCGGCCAGAGGCGGGCGACTTTTCCACGATTTACATCGGCGGCAATGGCGATCCATTCTCGGCCTGGGGTGATTATTACGGCCTCGCCGAGCAGGTCGACACGGGCAACCAGGATCGAAACGACTCGGCGTTCGTTTTCCCCGGCAAGATCGAGGCGGCGGGAATGACGGCCCGTGCCTATGGCCAGCTTCTGGCCCAGGTCGTTGCGCACGAAGCGGGCCACCTCCTGGGCGAAGCGCATGACGATGATCACAACGATCACGACGATCACCACGATGAGCCGCTCGCCGAGGTGGCGTTTGACCCCAAGGTGCACGTGTCCGTTGGTGATGATGCGGTGGCGGATGTGCTCGATGACGGAATGGTGACCATCGCCGGCGTGGAATACGCCGTCCACCCGAAGATCGTCGCGGCCCTGCAGAATCACCGTGCGTTTTACAACGCCGGCGTGGTCGGTCCCGACGGATTCCCCGACTCGATCATGGGGCAGTTCGTGCTCCACGCGGAAAATCATGCCGTCTGGCTGACCCGCATGCTCGATATGGCCTGGCAGGCGCAGAGCGATCCGACATTCACCGATATCGAGAAATCACAGATCCTCGCATTCACCTACGGCTACCTCACGCATTCCACAGGCGACCTCTGGGCCCACACCCTGGTCAACGAGTTCACCGAGGGCGTCGCGCCCGGCTTCATCAATGCCGCCATCTCGGCGCCCACCGATCAGCGCGACCTGGGCAACATGATCCGGCACTTCATGACCGAGGCGTATATCGCCAACGCGCTTGAAGGCGTCGACACCAATCCCGATCGCACCGAACTGAGCGACGGCGACTTCAGCGACGACAGCACGCCCGGCATCGCCTACGACGCGCCGATCCGCTTCATCTACGAGGCCTTGGTCCGGGCGTTCCCCGGCGATCCGACACCGCTCGTCGAGACGGAGAACGGCAAGATCGCCGCGGTCAACGAATTGGGCGTCAACAAATTCGTCCGCACCTTCGGCAGCTTTGAGACCCTCGCGGGACCTCTGGGCGACGGGTTCGAGGTCGGCCACAAGATCACTGTGACGGGCTTCAGCAATCCCGCGAACAACGGCGAGTTTATCGTGACGGCGGTCGATCCACTGTTCCTGACGGTGGATCGCGCGCTGGTTTCCGAACTCCCCAACGGCGACGCCAGCATCAAGGTGTATGTCCCCAAGACAACGGTCACCGAGATCAGCGCGGACGCCGATGCCGGCACCTTCACGCGCGCTACCGGCAGCTTCCTCGCCGACGGGTTCGTGGCCGGGCAGCGCTTCTCGGCTTTCGGGTTCAATGAGCATCACGACAACTTCATCGTCAAGACCGTCACTGCAAACACGCTCACCGTGGTCGGCAAGCTCAACGCGGACGAGACGGGCAACGGCGATGAGCAACTGGTCGTGCAGGGCGATCGCGGCCCCATTCTCAATGCCTTCTTCCTCCTGCGCGACAAGCTTTACACCGAGGCCGTCGAACGTGGCGAGCGCGGCGAAGACTTCGGAGCGATGGTGTCGTCACTGGTCGACAAGATCGTCCAAGGCGATCCCATCACATCGGATTTCAAGGATGATCTGCTCACCGCCTACCTCTACCAGTGGGCCGACGCGATTGACGATGGCGTTCGCCACTGGGGCGAGTTCGGCCTGGCGTTCACGAAGGCCATGTTCGACCCGCAGAGCCGCCGGGACCTGCAGAACAAGATCGGGGCGGCATTTGGTGAGGACTCACTGGCCAACACCGCCCGCGCCAACGCGGAGAATGCCG
>JBGTKO010000003.1:0-2078 GCA_041744595.1 Pirellulales bacterium | reverse complement strand
AAGAGCCGTGTCGAGTGCTTCCCGTGAAAGCACGCGGCCACCTTCGAGCGGAATCCTGGCCGTGCGCTTCCAAGCGGTCAGGCGGACGCACGTAAACGGTATGGCATCAGCAATGACATCGGCCAAGGTCTCGGGCTTGATCGCGTCGAGGTCGCGAAGCTCCTCGACAGCAGCCGACGAAAGGCAGCAGCCGCAAACCTTGCCTCGGGGCATGTGCTCGCGATCGATGATCAGCACCCGACGCCCTGCCTTTGCCAGCCGGTGGGCGACGGCCGAACCGGCAGGGCCAGCACCCACGATGATCGCATCCCAAGCGGTCGCGACAGCCGTTGCATGTGGGCAGGTCTCGATCATCATGTCGGCCTTTCCGGGTGATCGAACCGTGACCAGGCGAGGATCACCCGCTCGGGCCACGTTCGGCGGACGGTTGCGGCGGGAAGGCCAGCGGCATCAAGCAGGTGACGATATTCCTGCGGAGTTCGTGCGGCGCGGACCGACATGGGTCCATCGACGCGGGCAACCCTCGAGCGGGCAAGAAGAGTCGTGCCGAGCATGGCCATCGCGAGTCCGAGGCGGCTACGGATGAGGTCCGAGACGACGATGCCGAAGCGGGCGGCCCCGGCCATGCTCTTGAGCACCGCTACGGCCTGGCCATCGTCGAGGTGGTGGAGAAAAAGCGAGCTGACAGCGACATCACACGGCGGGCATCCGGTCGCCCCAATGTCTCGCACGATGAATTCCGCAGACACGTCGCGAGAGGCAGCGACGGCACGGGCCCGATCGATGGCACGCTCGCTGATGTCGATGCCGACCACGTTGAGTTCACCGTCCTCCTGCATGCCGCGGGCGAGCCGACCCGCGAGGTCGAGCGTGACATCGCCACCGCCGCAGGCCACGTCCACGACGGTGAGCGGCATGTGCCCTTGGCTGATGTCGGCAACGGCCACCGCAAGCTGTGTCGCCGTGCACGACAGGGCGTTGATCCGCCCGAGGGCCGTAAGAGCCTCGAGATGCTCGGCCTCCGAAAGTGCCGGATCATCCATCAACTCTGGCTGGCGGTCCGCCGGAAACGCCCACCAACCTGAGGCATTCCCGCTGATCGACGTCGGTACAGCCATGGCCGCCACCACTCCTCGTTTCGACACGGCCACAGCCCGCACGACGACCGAACCCGCCTGGGAGCAGTATAGCGCCGCGGTCACCGAGTGGTTGCCCGTCCTCGTTCCCTGCCTATCCTTCACCGGGCAATGTTCCGTACGGACTCTTTCCGTTCATGCACAACAAGCTTGTCTATCTCCTCATTGGCGGATCTGGCGGTATTGGTACGGCTCTCGCCCGCCGACTCGTAGACCGTGGGGCAACTGTCATCCTCGCCGGACGAGACACTCCGCGTACCAGTGCCCGTGCCGCTGAATTCGGCGGCTTCCCCGAGACGGTTGATGCAACCTCATTCCAAGCAGTTCAAGACCTTGTCGCTCGCGTTGTCGAACAGCATGGCCGCCTTGATGGCGTCGCCAATCTCGCCGGCTCAATCCTCATCAAGCCTGTAGCCTCAGTCTCCGAAGCCGAGTTTCACGAGACGATTCATCAGAACCTCACGACCGCCTTCGCGACCGTCCGTGCTGCCGCGCGACCGATGCAGAAGGCAGGGCGAGGCTCGATCGTTTTGATGGCTTCCTGCGCAGCTCGCATTGGGCTGATACACCACGAGGCGATCGCCGCCGCGAAGGCTGGCGTCATCGGCCTGACCCAGTCCGCCGCAGCGTCGCTCGCGGGCTCAGGCGTGCGGGTCAACTGCGTCGCCCCTGGCCTCACCGACACGCCGATGGCATCGCGGCTCACCTCTTCCGAATCCACCCGCAACGCCTCGGTCGCCATGCATCCCCTGGGCCGACTTGGCCAGCCCGACGACATCGCTCGCGCGCTCGAATGGCTCCTGACCGACGACGGCTCGTGGGTCACGGGCCAGACCATCGGCATCGACGGCGGCCTCTCGACGATCAAAGGGCGATGATGCCCTCGCTCCCGCCGCATCGACGTCGAGAAGCTGAGAGGAAAACGCTTGCGTGTACCGGCCA
>JBGTKO010000002.1:0-4160 GCA_041744595.1 Pirellulales bacterium | reverse complement strand
GGCTCCGCTCGGATTTCTACGCCGTCGCCTCCGGCACGGGCCGCCCTGAGCCTCCCGGATTTGAGCGATCAAAAGATCGAACGTTTCGGCGAGAAACGGTGACTCCTCCAAATAAAGCCCCCGGCGACTGAGCCGGGGGATGGGCGACCCGAACGAGCTTGCCCGCCCCTCCGGATCTATAAAAGCCCACGTGCTTGCACGTGGGATGTGGCGGAGTGTGGCCAGCCACGCTTCAAGGCTGCCGTGCCGCCTACGAATCTTCGATTCCCTGTGTAGCGGGCAGGATTCGGTTCAGCCGGTTCCAGGGCGTCATGTCTTCAGCGGTATCGCAGATCGGGAGGAGCGTCTTTTCGATGTACGTGATGTCGAGGTGATCGCGGTGGCGACGCACGATTCCCGCCGCGTCGAGCATGTCTTTGTCCCTACCGGCCAGGACCTTGAAAAGGATCATGTCTTCCGGTGAGGGGAACCGGAGGCTCATGCCGAAGACACGATGCACGCTGGCACGGTCGTAGGCCACATCTTCAAATGGCAATGAGGCCGTGATGAGGTCGAGCTGAAAGAGGCCACGCCGTAGCCGCATCGTGCCGGTCGTCGCGAGCCGCTCGCGTTCAACGTCTTGACGTACATCAAAGCCGGCCTCTGTTCCCTTCGTGATGAGTGCTTCGGCCTCCGGGGGTGACATGAAAACGATCACGTCAGCATCGGCTGTCAACCGTGGCTCGCCGATGACGATGACCGCCAGGCCACCGATGACGAGAAACCGGACCTTCTGGTCTTCGAGAAATCCGAAGGCGAATCGGCAAAAGGCATCAAACTCGTTCGGAGCCATTGCGGACGCTCCGAGGGACGCGGCCTACGATGCCGAGAGCGATCGCCAAGCTTTGGGGATGGTCGTCATCTGAAAACTCGGCCAGCGTCATGAGCTCGCTCGTCAACAGGGCCTCGCCAATCGCGATCGATTCCGCGGGGGTCATCCGCCGAAGTGACTCGTCTTGGTCGAGTGCTTCTAGCCGCCGGTAGAGAATGGGGTCCGTGATCATTTCAGGATTCTATCCTGGCGAGCCTTCATGTGACGCGCCGGCTCAGGGCGGCCCGTGCCGGGTCGCCGGACGTTCGCTACGGGCATCGCTCGGCCTCAGGCGGCCTCGCTTCCATGCCCTTCGCTCACTCGGAGGAAACTTCGCTCCACCCTCCAGGCTGCGCTCGTTTCCTACGCCGTCGCCCCGGCACGGGCCGCCCTGAGCCTCCCGGATTCGTGCGGTCGAAAGGTCCAAAGGCAATCGGTGCCACCCCCAATAAAATCCCCCGGCGAATGACCCAGGGGATTGGCGAATCGAACGAGCCTGCACTCGTTGCCATGCGATGTGGCGAGCGACGCTGCTTCACCGCTAATCATGCCGGTGCCACCCGTCGCGCTCCTGGCGAGCGAATCATCGGTGTTTCCCCCACCCTTTCCAGTCGGATCAAATACTGAATCGACGCCACGAGGCGAACAAGCCAGGGAAATGGATGCGAGGGTCCAGAGAATGAAAATCGGAAGACGGGTGTGCCAACTGACGCTCGTTGTCGGCGCCTCGCTGATACTTGGCTTGCCGAGCGCCGCAGGAAGCGAACTGCCTGCCGAGGTCCTGGCGACTCTCGATCGAGCCGGCGCGAATCGTGTGCAACTCGAAACGGCCCTCGAACGCGTTCCCGACTCCGAGCGGGCGGGGCTCGAGTTCCTGATTGCTCACATGCCGGATCGCGACGCCCGCGACTTGTCGGCCGAGTTTTTGCTGGAGAACGTCGAGTATGCCTACCGCGCGTGGCGAGAATCGCCGTGGAAGCCGCGAGTGCCGGAGTCTGAGTTTCTCAACAACATCCTTCCCTACGCCTGCATCAACGAACGACGCGACAATTGGCGAAAGAATTTTTATGAACGGTTCCGTCCGCTCGTCGCCGATGCGCAAACACCAAGTCAGGCCGCGACGCTGCTGAATCAAAAACTCTTCACAATCCTCAACGTCCGTTACTCGACCGCTCGTCGCAAGGCGGATCAGAGCCCGTATGAATCCATCGAATCGGGGCTCGCGTCGTGTTCGGGCCTGTCGGTTCTCTTGATCGACGCCTGCCGAGCCGTCGGCGTTCCCGCTCGGTTCGTCGGCACGCCCCTGTGGACCGACCGCAGCGGCAACCACTCGTGGGTCGAGGTGTGGGATGACGGCTGGCATTTCACGGGTGCTGCCGAGCCGGCTGGTGACAAGCTGAATGTCGCCTGGTTCATCGATCGCGCATTAACCGCCAAGCGGGACGAACCGCGGCACGCGATCTACGCCACCAGCTTCAAACGCACGCCGCTGTGTTTTCCGCTGGTCTGGGCCCCGGCCGTCAACGACGTCTGGGCCGTGAACGTGACCGACCGGTACACGGAAAACGCAGTGCCGCCTCCCGTGGGCCAGCGAACGATTCGGTTCCGCGCGCTCGATGCCACCGCCACCCAACGATGCGCCGCGAACCTGATCGTGCGTGACGCCGAGGGCACGATCGTCTTCGAGGGGACGAGTAAGGACGAACGGTTCGACGCCAACGACCACGTCTTCGCGCGGCTGCGGGAGGGAGTCTCGTATGACGTCGAAGCGCGGGCAGCGGACTGTCGCGGGCGACGGCGATTCACCGTCGGCCAGGACGATCAACTCGTGTCGCTCCGCCTCGAGGTCGTTGATCCGAGCGAAGCGCAAGCGACCACGACGACAGCGCTCACGGCACTCGAGGCGTATCTCGCTCGGGACGAGAAGGAACGTCCTGAGCTCGCACAGCAGGAATTTGCCCGTGAGCCGCTCACGCGGGCCGAAGCCGACGAGGCTGAGAAACTCCTTTGGGATGATCACTCGCAACGTGTGAAGGCCACTCGGAAGGACGAAATGGCGGGAAAGCGTTTGAAACTGGGCGAGCTCGAAATGCCCTTCGACTACCGCGTTTTTGGCGAACCGCCGGCTGGTGGGCGGAGTCTCTATATCTCACTGCATGGCGGTGGCGGGGCACCGAAGGGGGTGAACGACCGGCAGTGGGAGAACCAGAAGCGACTCTACGAGTTGACCGAGGGCGTGTATGTCGCACCGCGAGCGCCAACCGATACCTGGGACCTCTGGCATCAGTCGCATATTGACGCGTTTTTCGATCGCCTGATCGAGAACTTCATCGTGTTCGAGGGAGTACACCCAGACCGCGTCTATCTGATGGGATACTCGGCCGGCGGCGATGGCGTCTATCAGGTCGCGCCTCGCATGGCCGATCGCTTCGCCGCCGCCGCAATGATGGCCGGGCATCCGAACGAAACGTCGCCGCTCGGGCTTCGGAATCTGCCATTCACGATTCATGTGGGGGGCAAGGACGCGGCCTATGACCGCAACGAGATCGCGCGGCAATGGGGCGAAAAGTTGCGAAGCCTTCGAGAGGCTGATCCGCAGGGTTACGAACACTGGGTGAAGATCTACGAGGACAAGGGCCATTGGCTCGACCGGGAAGACGCCGCCGCGATCGGCTGGATGGCCAAGTTCTCACGGCAGCCTTTTCCGCGGCGGGTCGTCTGGAAGCAGGACGACGTGACGGAGTCCCGCTTTTATTGGCTGGGTGTGCCGGACGAGCAGCGTCGCGAACGCACGGAAATCACGGCCAGTGTGGACGGCCAAGTGATCGTCGTTGAGACAAAGGATGTCTCACGGCTGGTGATCCTGCTCCACGATCAACTGATGGATCTGGACAAGCCTGTGACCGTAACCTTGGCGGGAAAGACACTGTTCTCCGGACGTGTCAATCGGACGATCGCCACGATGGCCGCCAGTCTCGCGGAGCGTGGCGACCCACGAGTCATGGTTCGCGGCGAAATCAAAGTCACGCTGGAGTCTTCGGACGACACAGCACGATGACGGGTCGCTCGGTGACGCGCCGGCTCAGGCCGGCCCATGCCGGGTCGCCGGACGTTCGCTACGGGCCTCGTGCCCTTCGCTTACTCGGAGAAATCCGAGCTTCGCCCTCCAGGCTCCGCTCGGATTTCTACGCCGTCGCCTCCGGCACGGGCCGCCCTGAGCCTCCCGGATTTGAGCGATCAAAAGATCGAACGTTTCGGCGAGAAACGGTGACTCCTCCAAATAAAGCCCCCGGCGACTGAGCCGGGGGAT
>JBGTKO010000001.1:0-2516 GCA_041744595.1 Pirellulales bacterium | reverse complement strand
TGGCCCTTTCAAGGTGGAGGCCGTGGAGAGGCCGTCGAGCACGTCGCTGCTGGTCGCCGCCGAGATCATGAGCGCGAGGATGAGCCAGACGCTGCCGCCGACGATCGCCCCGATCAAGGTGCCGCGGATCGTCGCGCTGCCGGGAAGCATCGGCGGCCTCGATGTGGGCGTGGGCGACTGGGTGGCGGGCCGCACCGAAACGATCACGAACGTCTCGCAGATGGCGATACGTCAGCACGAGGCTCTCTTGCCGCAGACGGTGGGCCGAGCCGTCGCGCGGCGGTCGCTCAAGAAGGCAGCGATCTTTGGGGCCAAGCAGGGGCTTGGTCTCGAGCGAAGCGGCCTGCCGGCGGTCGCGCTCGACGTGGCGGGCGTGGCCTGGGAGGCAACTGAGAATGCCGACACGCGGTGCTGGGGCCTCTTACCCGACACGATTCAGGTGCTGCGGCTCGAACTACCCGTGGGCCAGCACACGCTCGCCCTCCGGCCGGTCAACCGCAACGGCCAGCCGATGGGAACAGCCATCCAGCAAACGGTGACCGTGCTCGACGGACGCAACACCTATGTCGTGGCGCAGGCCACCGACGCCGGCATCATCGGCCGTCCACTTACCAACAGCCCGTGAGCGTGATGGCTTTGAGGACACGAGCAACCCTTCGCGTGGCGGGCTTCTATCATCGAGTTGCATACGCGGTGACACCTGCGGCTTCCGCGGCGCCTTGCAACTTCTTGTCCAAGGTGGCGAGCGGAAGCCCACGGCGCAGCGCCAGTTCCAAGTACGCTGCGTCGTAGACAGAGAGGCGATGCACGCGAGCAAGGGCGAGCGTCTCCTTCATCGCATGGGCCGAGGTCTCGTCGTCAACCCGAATGGGCAAGCCTTGGAGCAGTTCCACAAACGTTTCGCTGTCTGCCGGCGTGATTTCGTTCACGGCGCTCGCCCATCACGAGGGCATTGGCTACTTCAAGCGGCCACAGCGTTGGCACCAGTGCTGTTGTCCGAGCCAGCGATCTCAGGATACTTTCGCCTGAAGGAGAAGCCTCATCCGGAAAACACCATGTCATGGTGACCGAGTTGTCCAAAACAAACCCTTCGCGGATGTCGATCAACGATGGGCCCTCATTCGCCGGCAGCCATGATCAAAAACGACGACCTTCTTCGACCAGATTACGGATGGAAAAGCCACCGAGCGAACGACCTTTCCCGAAGTCCAGAATCTTTTGAATGGTTGCATCGACATCGGGCTTCTCGGTCGGGGGCGGAACAAGCACGGCGACGGGCCGACCGTGTTGCGTAATGGTGATGGACTCACCCTGTGCGACTCGTTCGACGAGCTGCGGCAGGTGCGTGTCGGTTTCAAGAGCCACAACCGTGGTCATGAGATGTTCCACAAGGATTGCAGGAGCCTTTTCATCCCTTGTTTTACCATCGTCGTGTCAGGTACTGAAAAGTCGTGTTCGTCGCTTTGAGTTCGTGCCATGCTTTGGGGGATCCCAGCGCCGGAGACCTCTCTAAGCCACGCACGCGGAATTGCTGCAAACCAACGACCTCTCCCGACGCCGAAACTCCGGTCGCTTGAACGAGTTTCAAGAAACGCTGCGGCGGCCGTAGCGATGCCGAGCAGGGGCTGGGCGACACGCGGCAATTCGTCCGCTTTCTGCCGCACCTCCGCGATGTCTACCGTGGCCTGGCCGCCGCCCCCGATGACCGCAGCACCCGCAAGTTCGGTAGCCGTCATGGCGACATCGTCCAGTTTGTGTTCCTCGACGCCCACGTCGAACCAATCGCGGCCGACACCGACCGGGAGGTGCTCCTGCGGTACGCGGTCATCGGTGACGGGATGGATCCAACCGCCGTGGACGGTGCCGACGGTGAGGGCACCTGACACCGCTATTTGCCTGCTATGCCTTCGACCCGCCACCGCCCGATCCCCGATCCCGGCACGCAGGCGGAGAAGGACCGCCGAGAACTTGCTGAGCGATTCGACGCGGCACTCGAGGCGCACGCCAAGGCTGTGGGCCGGACCCTGCCAAACTTTCGGTAGGCCCCAGGGCAGCGGACATCGCGAATGAGCGACGGCCGGAATCGTGATGATGCCTCCATTGCCGCAGACAATTTTTTTGTCGCCGGTCGCGATAGACGGGTCGTTTTTGAGTCTCCACACGTGGGATGACGGCAGTTCTGGACCCCTTCACCGCCGAGGCGTAGAGGTGACTGCGGTATCAACAGTCTGGGCGGGGATGGGCGCGACGCTTTTCGCGGGCGAGTCGGGCGATCGTGGTCGTCAGTTGGACGGCATCGACGGGCTTGGCGACGTGGACATCATAGCCGGCGGCGAGGATGCGGCGTACGTCGTCGCGGTGCGCTAAGGCGGTCAGGGCGATGGTGGGTAGATCGCCCATGTCGAGGTGTCGTACTTCGCGGATGAGATCCAAACCATCCATCCCGGGCATGCCAATGTCGCTGATGAGGACATCGGGGTTGAGTCCGGGGAGCAACTCGAGTGCCTCGGCGGTGC